>JAZTXO010000071.1:0-37039 GCA_045636445.1 Eubacteriales bacterium
GAGCTACGCCATCCTCATAATCCTTACGGATAAGATTTGCATAATCGGTTGCATTGCTATAATATACACCGTTGCCAAGTCCGTATACGTATCCAACGAATACGTTGTCGAAGGCAACCGCACCGGTTTCATCCTTGCTAAGGTAGAAGTGTGCCTTACCGCTATGGCTATCATCTGTCTTGTTTATAGAATCAGTTGCAACACCCTGATAGCTTCCGTTTACGTAAAGGTCAACGGTTACTGTACCTGCGGCGGTATCAAAGGTGGAAACAAGTGTAATATTGTACCAGGTATCAACATCAAGAGCGCCTGCTCCGCCAATGTTTATCTTACCGTTCTTCATATTAACGCCAACGGTATGAGCTATCTTAGAGCCGTTTCTGATATAGATAGAACCAAATGCACCGTCTACGGTAGAAACCTCGCTGAATTTGACATCTGTATCAAAGACGAATTTATCACCTTTATTATATCCCTTGTCATTGCCTGTGGTCGCTATGTTCCAGAAGATATATTCCTCATTTCCTGCTGCGGTTTTATCAAATACCATAGCACCGTCAACGAGAGATGTGGTTGCATTGGGAGTTCCCGCGGGAGACCACTCGATTACGTTAAGCTGAGAATCATCGCTGTAATCAAAACGAGCACCGTAATAAATAGCGTTACTGTAATAAGCACCGCTTCCGGGGGCAAAGTCAGGAAGAACGGCATCAACAACTGCCATTGCAACACAGTTAGCCTTGGGAGCAAAATTGCCGGATGCGGCAACGACCTCTACCGAGCCGTCAGCATAATAAACGTTCCAAGAGGTAACGCCCTTACCGTCTTCAAGAGCACCGGTATACGCAAGAGTAACGTTTTCGCCCTTGATTACGTGAGCAGAATTACCGCCGTTTGCAGTACCGTCAATAGCTTTAACGTAAGCATAGTTTTGGGGATGGTCTGCGGTATTGTTTTCGGGATAGTAGTTAAGAAGCGCCTGGATAGCAGAGCCGTACTGAAGGGTTGCTTCGCAAGCATCGGCAAGCTTAAGTTCCTCTGCTGTAGGAGTACCTGTCACAGCAGTATAAGCAACGTAAGTAAGCCAAAGGTTACAGTATTCTGCAACACTAAAGGTTTTGGGTGCGCTTTCTGCACCGGATGCAGTTTTTGCTACAACGGTAAATTTTGCAGTATAGTTTTTAGCGTCAACACCGGGAGTCTTGAAAGTACGGCAGTTGTAACCTTCAACTACCTCTTCTTCACTCGTATTAACAACCGCTGTCTTTTCTCCCTCGGAGTCAGTCCAGCTTACCTCAAGGGTGATTGCTTCGGGATCGGCTACGTTTTCATACTTAACTGCAAAGAACAAGTGAGTCTGTCCCTCATAAGATACGTTTTGCGAAATAATTTCAAGTACTTCGCCTTTCTGCTCTTCTTCAGCAGATGCGGAAACCATAAAGACCATGGAAACCATAAGCGCAAGAGCAAGAACTAAAAGAAAGATGCGAGAAATTGTTTTCTTTTCCATTTTTTTATCCTTTCATAAATATAAGCTTAAAGTTTTACCAACCGCCCGGAGTCCAGCCTCCGCTTGTACTATCGTCACCGTCAGTTCCAAGATTTGACACCGTAACGATATCCGAGCATTCAAGTTCAATTAGGTCTATGCGCGCACGCTCGTAAGCGCTTTTATTTTCCATACACTCTCCTTTCCAAGCTTCATCATCCGAAGCTCTTCTTCACTTTTGGATTTTTGCACATTTTCATTCTAACACCATAAATAATTTTGTAAATGGATTTTTTAACGAAAAGGTGGATTTTTCAACTGTCTTTTTTGCATTGTAGTGAAATTGCACAACATTTTTTCCATTTTATGTGAAAAATTTACACCCCGTCTTCCACAAAGGAAAACGGGGTGTTTTATAGCTATTAGTTTATTTAAGTTCTTTATGGAAGTTTATATCACCTGCGATGAAGCTTGCGTTATCGCCATAGAAGGTGGTATTATCCATATAAACTATACCCGTAGGTCCGCTCTGTCCGTAGAAGAGAACCTGCTGGATGTTATTTTGAGGAACAGCGTCGGGATATTTAACGGCACGGTAGCCGAAGTAGTTGTTACTTACAAGCTTATTAACCGTTTTGTCGCCATCTGCATCCTTTATAACAATATCTTTTTTACCGTCGTTTACAGTAACAACGATTCTCACTCCGTCCTTATCACCCTGATAATATTCTACTCGAAGCTTGAACCACTCGTCAACTTTGCCTATTATAGCGGTGCCGCTCTCGTAGCGGTAGTCGCCCGAAGCGGGATCTTTACCGGTGCTTGAGCTGTCTGTATAATAAACCTCGCCGTTCTTATTAACGCCCAAGGTGAACATATAGCTTCCGTCAAGGAGCTTGTTGCCGTTAGGGCCGCCTGTTGTAGTCATCATTACCTGGAACAAGGTGGTTTGAGTTGATTTGGAAGAAATCATCATTTCGGTTTCAAACACAACTCTTCTTGCTCCGGATGTAGTATTTGAGGGAGTAAAGGTAAACTCGTCGTTAGAGCCGGGTCTCGATTCGAGCATAAGCGCCTTGGAATACACACCGGATGCCGAACCGATCTTCTTGAATGCCTGAGCAATTCTTACCGCAGAGCCACCGGACTTCAAGGAATAGGTAAGCGCTTTGGGAAGATTAGACTCGGTACTGTAATCGTAGGTAAGCTTTTCAGCACCGTTTTCGGCATTTACACCTTCGTAGGTTACGGGTGTGCGGTACTTGTAAAGCGACTCGGAGATCATATTGTCGATTGCTACCTTAACGTTGCTTATTGAGTATACCGCGCCGAATGCAGGTTCGTTATCGCTAACGTCAACGTCATAGCAAACTGTCGTTGAAGCAATTGCAGTTCCGCTGACCTCAACATTTGCCGCAGCGTCTGTGGGGAACCAGCTGAGAGTTATTACAACATCCTTACCGTGAGCAACGACCTGCTTTCCGATAACGAGATCATATCCGCCGCCCATACCTGTCTCAAACACCTCGACCTTAATTCCGTCGGTTGTATTGGTAAGGCTTATATCTACGGCAACTATAATATTGCCGTCTGCATCAAGAATTGCTGGACGGATAACCTTTCCGGAATAATCACCGGGAACAACCGTGAACTGCACAAGATATGCCGAAGTTACCGCAGATCTTTGAACCAAAGGAAGCTTAACGAAAGATCCGTTTCCGCCAAAGGTTGCCGTTCCGTTAACGCTAACGCCCGAAAGGATAGCTCCCTTTCCTTCTGCTTCGGACGTACTTTCAAATTCTACGAAATCGGAGGGAGTATCCGGCTCAACAGCAGTAGTAAAGTCAAACTTCATACGTTCAAAGACCAAATTGTCAACGAACACACTGCCACCGGAGGATATTTCAACGGAGTCTACAAAACGGGGTCTGATGTTTGCATAGGTTGCATCGGAAGCCGTCTTGAATATACCGTCAACGTAAATCAAGGCTACGTTTTCGGTGTGATAGAAATCAATACGAATATTCGTGGGAACGCCCTTTTCTATTCTTACTACGTCAATGGTCGAGCCGGCTGTTCCGCTAGACATTCTTTCAACCATAACAAGATAATCCACGCCGCCGATGGTCTTAACCTTAAAGTCGAAGCCTATAACGTTATAGCTGCTTATCTGGGTTTCCTTAAAGGTTACCGAAAGCAGATTGGACGAGCCGGAATTCCAGAGAATATCGGCGCTCAAAGAAGCAACGTTTGCTCCGCTTGTACGGTAATTTGCGGGAACTGAAATGTTACCGCCTTGAAGAAGGAGACTGCCGTTATTTACAACAGCGGTGTTGCTGCCGCTAAGAAGGTTAATGCCTTCGGGAATGCTTCCGTCATCAAAGTCGAACACGAGAGCGTCCTGATCAGGGCCGTCAACGTTCTTGTTAAGAGGAAGCTCTTCTTTTGTGTACGCAACACGCTTTTTATATATTGTAAGATTATCAAAGAGCACGTCAATATCCATATTCGTGCTAAGAGAAAGCATTGACGACATATAAACAGAGATTGCGGGAGGAGTCGCGTTTATGTTGTCGATCTTATTTGCATAATAGTCGAAGAAGTTATCCGATACCGCAACAAGCTGGGCGGTTTCGCGGCTGTCACCGAGATAAACCTTAACGCGTACGGTTTTTTCATCAATGGTGTAATGCTCAAGTCTTACGTAGAACCAATCTCCATACTTATATCCGCCGCCAAGATAGGTGTACTGGGAGGATGGAGCACCGTCCTTGGAGCTTGACATATCGCAAAGTCTGATTTCGCCCTTGTCAACTCTCACATTCAAAGCATAGAAGCCTGCGGTAGCATTTTCACCGCTTCCGAGAACTAACTGCATAAGCGAGCCGTCGGTTACGTCGACTTCAATACCGCTTGAGCTCTTTTGGGTAACGCTTTCGAAGCACATATCGCTTTCAAAGATTATTGTATCGCCGCCGATACCCGTTTGAGTGGGAATAATGAATCTGTCCCAGCTTCCGTTTCCGCTATGGAATTGCATAACGTTACCGTCAAAGCCCTTTCGAGGATCGGATGTAGCGATAAGATATGAGCCCTTGCTTGAATCGGTGCAAAGGAAAGTGTATCCTCCGGAAGGAGCTTGGTTGGCATTGGGAACTCCCACTGCGTTTCCTGCGTTGAAGTCATCAAAGGTCTTGGGATTGTAAGGATCAAGCTCTGCATTCTTGATTACTTGATCCATTTCGGAAATAAGGCTGATAAAGTATCTTCTGTCGGCATCAGTGCATATCTTGGGAGTTACCGAGAATCCGAGAGCCGAGATCATATAGTTTATGTTACCGTAGGTGCATATAACGGTTGCGTTAACGTCACCGTTGGTAGGTTCGCCCGAAATGCCGGGAGGTGCTACGGGAAGTCCCTGCGCAGAAGTGGAGCTCTTACCGGGAACATAGGAGAACGAGCCGTCGTTGCAAAGACAAACCGACATTTTTTCAGCAGAAAGCTGAATTGCTTCGGGAGCAATTTCACGAAGTCGCCAAATAACCGAATTAACGTCTTCCTTGCTTCCGAATTCACGAACGTTGTTACAAATAAAGTATACTGCAAACCAAGTGTTGTAAAGGTCACAAACGTGGTTTATAGGCTGATCGGCTATTATAGCGCTGATAGCATTCTCGATAGCTTTAAGGGGATTTGGGAACTCGCGTCCGAGCGACTGATAGGTTGCTATTATTTTAAGTACGCCGTTATTTGCGTAATATACGTCGTCGGTAGCGCCCCAATGCCACGTACCCGTATCGGGATTCTGATTTTTGGCAAACCATTCCATAAGAATATCTACAAGGCTGTAATTTGCGCCCATTCTGCGAAGCTCTGCATCTCTTGCCAGGATAGCGCTGGACGAAGAGGAAATTTCATTAGCTACAAGGTAAGAGTCGGTTCTTATGTTAAGACCGTTAAGATATTTGCGCCAAGCTTCCTCGGTGAGCATATGAGAGGGTGTTGCGCTGTCAGCCACCGAAACAACCTTTGAAGCGGCAAGAACAGATGATGTTTTGCCGAGTCTGCCGGTAAGGTTCACTTTTGAGGGGGCATGCGAACTTGTGGGCAGAGTTGAATCACCTTCACCGGTAACACCCGAGGGCGTATCGTAATTCGGGGTAGCCTTAAATGCGCTGAGAATACTTACCGCATGACCCAAGTCACGACCTATTCGGGCAATATTGGCATTAGACTCCTGAATAGACCACTGGGGATGATAGAAATATCCGTTATCCTCAAGCTGCATGGCCTTAACCCATTTTACTATCTTCTCGGCTTCACCGTCGGGAAAGGCTTTTGATATATCATTTCCAACTGCGCCAAGCATACCCGAATTCTTAAGGAAACCAAAGGTCTGAGACGTAGACTCAAGGTCGGGCATAAAGCCGAGAGTATCACGGCCGCCGTTAGAGAAGTAGAAGCCTGCTCCGCCGCAATAGGGAGTTTCAAGGCAAACATCGCTTCCGTGAAGCGCATTGCAAACACAGATATAAGGCTCGTAAAGGTTGGCAAACCACTCAACGAGAGCATCTTTATCGTAAACCGAATAGAAATTACGGAGAGCTTTCATCGTTTCGTCAACGAGCTCAAGCGCTTTATCCCGGTCGTCCTTATAATAAGCGGTATACTCGGCAACAAGACTTGTTCTGAGAGCATCCCACTGCGCTTCCAATTCAGCTTCGCCAAGCTCACGGTAATATTCAAAAACATTGATAGTTTCACGGTATTCGTATCCTGCATTCAATACAAGACTTGTACGTCCGTCTACGTATTCGGAAATGAATTTCTTAACCGCAAGTTCCGCAATTTCGTAATCGTCATCATAGGCTATCGCAACAGAAGAGCCGTTAGAATAGATAAGATAGCTTAACTCGTCGCTCTCTTTTTCCATTTTTTCAAGCATTCTGTATGCCTGGCGGGAAAGCTCACGGTCGCAGCGGCCTATCATAATTTCACGCTTTGCTTTAGCTGCGGTATCCGGAGCGATCTCAAGTTTTACCCCCGCATCGCTTATAGCAAAGGCCTGATACACTTCATTACACAAATCGGAATAAACCGAGCTGCCCGAATTTTCCTCAGAACTTTCCTCCGAGGAAATCAGTACGACAAGCTTCGATCCGCTTTGGTATATGTAATCTCCTTCAATGATGCTGTCAGCATCGGAATTATTATCGGAGTTGTTTTGTCCTCCGTTATCGCTTTTATCGCCTCCATCGGTCTTACAAGAGCTGAAAGCCGATATAACCAATGCAACAAGCAACAAAAAAAGCAACAATGTCTTTTTCATAGTAAAATCCTTTCTTGTTTTATCCTTTCTCACTTGCATTGCGTGAAACCAAAACGCAAATTACACAAGTATATAAATATTATACAGTATTTTCTTTAATTTTGACAATTGACAAACTAAACAAATATTTTGTCATTTTTTTGTAAGGCAACACTTTAGTGCGATAAATTACTTTTTGTTTTTCAAGAAACAAAAAATCGAAATCGAAAAAACAAAAGAACCGCGAAAACAGCAAAAAATCAACAAAAAAAATGCGATTTATGCAAACATTAGCTTACATAAACCGCATTTTTCATTTCTTAATTAGTTTGCTTCAGACTTTTCTTCAATAAGTTTTTTGAAGAGAGCAAGATCATCTTCGTCGCAAATTTTTATGGGTGTGCCAAAATCAAGAGCACCGAACATAAATCCTAAAATTCCATAAGTAAAGATTACGGTAGCGTTTACGTCGCCCTCAACGGTGTTGCGGAGGCAGACGGGAGCATTCTGCGACACTCCGTATCCACCGGGATTTTCGGGTGTGCAGGACTGTTGGGGATGAATTCTGTGATAACGGAAAGAGCCGTCGTCAATAAGATTTTCTTTCATCTTTTCTCTGGTTGCTTTTACCGCAGGGATAGCCGCAAGACGCACGTCGGCTATAATTTTCTTTGCAAGAGCCTCGTCACCGCCGTATTTTTTAAGATTGTAGCAGATAAAGTCCACTGTAAACCAAGTGTTGTAAAGGTCACAAACGTGGCCTATAGGCTGGTCGGAGGTGATAATGTCAAAGGCAGACTTTGCCGCCGCAAGCGGATTGGGAAAAGGCAGTCCGAGAGTGTTATACATAGCCGCGATCTTAAGCACTCCGTTGTTGGGGTAATAAACGCTTGCAACGGGATGCTTCACGTTATCATGCCAAACACCTGTTTCGGGATTCTGATAGCTTCTCATCCACTTATCAAGCATAGTCGCATAAGGACGGGGATCTTCGGGAGTTCCTACCGTTTTATCCCTCTCAACAATCTCTTTTGAAAGAGAGGCAAGCTCGTTTCCTACGAAGTAGGAATTTCCGGGAAGATTCAAGGTGTTAAGATAGTTTTGGAATACCTCAAGGCTTTCAAGATGGGGATGTATCTTTACAGTAGCAGGGGCTGCACTGCTCTTTTCATCTGTTTTTTCCACAGGAGCGAGTTCTACCTTAGTTCCGTCGTAAAGTATTCCGTCGCCTTTAGTTCCGGCAGGAGTATCGTAAGTAGGAGCAGAGCCGAGATCCTTCAAAACGCTTGTGCCGTAGTTTAAATCACGAGCTCTTCTGGAATCCCAAAAATCTTCCGTTCCGAGCATCGAGAGCCACTGAGGATGATAGAGGTTTCCGCTTTCGGGGTCTTGAAGAGATTTGATAAATCTTATCATCTTCTTCTGCTCTTTTTCCGGGAATGCCGCTTTAACATCCTTTTCCACAGAATCAAGCATACCGGAGTTTCTTAAAAATCCGAAGGCTTGAGCAGTTGTCTCGGCATCGGGAAGAAGCTGATATTCCTTTCCGTCGCGAATTACCTTATAATTATCTCTTGCGCTGTTGGAGAAATAAAAGCCTGCGCCGCCGGAGTATCTTTCCTTTTGTTCATCGGTTGCGTTGAAATCAAATACGATATTCGGCTCGTAAAGTCCGGCAAACCAGCGTGTAAGTTTTTCGCTATCGTATATGGTGTAAAACTCACGCATCTCGGCTATCATTTTTTCGGTATAGTCACGAGCTTTGGCTTCATCGCCCAGAGTTTCGGTCATTTCGGAAAGAATCTTATTAGAAAGTCTTTCCCATTGCATTTCCTTGGTTTCCATTGTCTTTTTTCCTTTCGCTTACATAATATATACTTTAAGAAGGTAGACCTGCCTTCAAAATTACTTTTTCGCAGCCTTTTCTGCAATCAAAGATTTAAATAACTCTCTATGCTCGGCAGTACAAATCGGCATGGGACTGCCAAAATCAAGCGCCGAGAACATAAAGTTAAGGATTCCGTAAGTAAATATAACAGTTGCGTTTACGTCACCCTCGTTGGTGTTGGGAATTGCTACGGGGGCATTCTGCGAGCCGGAGGAGGAGCAGTCTGCAAAATAGGAGAACGAGCCGTCGGGCTTACGGAAGCCTGCTCTCATCTTCTCTGCCGTTGCCTTTACCGCAGGAATTGCCGCAAGACGCACGTCGGAAATAATCTTCTTCGCCAGAGCCTCGTCACCACCGTACTTTTTAAGGTTATAACAAATAAAGTCTACGATAAACCAGGTGTTGTAAAGATCGCAAACGTGGCCTATGGGCTTGGGGTTAGTGATAACCGCAAAGGCAGACTTTGCCGCAGGAAGCGGATTGGGGAAAGGCATTCCCAAAGTGTTATACA
The DNA here is from genome assembly GCA_045636445.1 of Eubacteriales bacterium. Lineage (GTDB taxonomy): Bacteria > Bacillota > Clostridia > Oscillospirales > CAG-272 > UBA1740. The sequence continues at coordinate 9,197 of JAZTXO010000071.1, forward strand.
TAGCGAGAATTTTCAATGCGCCGTTGGTTTCGTAATAAACGTTGTCGGTTGGGAATTTTTCTTGGTCGTGCCAACAGCCTGTTTCCGGGAACTGATTTTCACGAAGCCATTTATCAAGCATTGTTGCAAGAGGACGGGGATCGTCGGGCGTTCCTATTTCTCTGTCCCTCTGCTTTAGCTCGTTTGCAAGAGATGCAAGTTCATTTCCTACAAAGTAGGAATTATTCGCAAGATTTAAAGTTTTAAGGTACTCGGCAAAGGTCTCTCGACTGACAAGACGAGGATGAGTCTCCAGCTTTTTCTTAGGAGCATTGTCCTGCGCCTCGCTCTCCGACCTTTCCGTTTCGACTTTAGTGCCGTCATAGAGAATACCGTCTCCTTTTTTTCCCGAAGGAGTATCGTATGTAGGAGCTGATTTAAGCGAGGTAAGAACGCTTAAGCTATACGTCATATCTCTTGAGCGTCTGGAGTCCCAGTAGTCAGGTGTTCCTATCATAGAAAGCCACTGCGGGTGGTAGAAGTTTCCCGTCTTTTCGTCCTGGAGAGCCTTTATAAATCTAATGATTTTTTCGGGCTCGCCATCCGGGAAGGCGGCGCTCATATCTCCGTTCACGTCCGCAAGCATACCGGAATTAGAAATAAAACCAAAGGCTTGCGCTGTGGTTTCAGCATCGGGAAGAAGCTGGTATTCGTTGCCTTTTCTTTCACGCTTGTAATTATCTCTTGCGCTGTTAGAATAATAGAATCCGGCGCCTCCCGAATATCTCTTTTTTTGCTCCTCGGTGGCATTGAAATCAAACACGATATTCGGCTCGTAAAGTCCGGCGAACCAGCGAACGAGCCCGTCAGCATCGTATATGGTATAAAACTCACGCATAGCAGACATCATTTTTTCGGTGTATTCTTCCGCTGCAGAGTTGTCACCCATGGTTTCAGTCATCTCCGAAAGAACCTTATCGCTCAAGGCTTTCCACTTCTGTTCAATAATGCTCATTTCTGTTTCCTTTCGTTTTTACAAACAATTGCCTTTATTCGGCTTTTCTCTTCTCCGAATTTTCAATTTTATTTTCTATAATTTTAACAAATTCTTTTCTGTCACAATCGGTAAGCAAGGGGGCATAAGAGCCAAAGCCGAGTGTGTCGTACATATAATCTAACATTCCGTAGGTGAATATTACCGTTGCGTTTACGTCGCCCTCGTTAGTGTACGGGATTGCAACGGGCGCATTCTGGGAGGTTGCCGAGGATCTGTTCTCAAAATATGAGAAAGAGCCGTCAGACTTTTGATGCGCCTTCATTTTTTCAGCGGTAACCTTGACCGCATAAACCGCGTCGGTACGCACCTCGGCAATTATTTCCTCGGCTAGAGCGGCGTTACCGCTACACATGCGAAGATTCTGAGTAATGCAGCTAACGGCAAACCAGGTATTGTAGAGGTCGCAGACGTGTTCGATTTTTTCGTCCGAATCTATTACCGAAAATGCGGAGCGAGCCGCCGCAAGAGGATTCGGGAAAGGAAGCCCCAAGCTGTTATACAGAGCTGCGATTTTAAGAAGTCCGTTTATGGGATAGTAGGCGCTGCCGGAATTGTATTTGTGCCAATATCCGGTTTCGGGATCTTGATTTTCTCTTAACCACTCGTCAAGGCGGGTTGCAAGAGGTCTTGAATTTTCCGAAGTGCCGATCTCCTTATCTCTCGCAACAATCTGCGGCGCAAGAGAGGCAAGCTCGTTTCCTACGTAGTAGGAATTTCCTGCAAGATTAAGGGTTGAAAGATATTTATTGAAGCTTTCAAGACTTTCAAGGTGAGGGTGTACCGATCCCGTAGCAACCACTTTGGATACTGCCGCAACACAGCTCGCACCCATAGGAAGTGTCAGCGACACGGGGCTTGTCGGATTTAACACCGTTCCGTCGTAAAGTATTCCGTCACCGGCTGTGCCGCTTGGAGTTCTGTACGTCGGTTTTGCTCCGAAAGCAGATAGCACCGAGAGAGAATAGCTTAGATCTCTCGACTGCCTTGAGTCCCAGAAATCGGCAGTACCGAGCATTGAGAGCCATTGCGGATGGTAGAAATATCCGCTGCTCTCGTCCTGAAGAGCCTTAATAAATCTGACTATTCTTTCAGGCTCGCCGTCGGGAAATGCCGAGAAATAATTTCCGCCCTGCTGCCTTATCATTCCCGAACGGTTGATAAAGCCAAGCACCTGCGCCGTGGTTTCGGCATCCGGCAGGAGAAGATAGGTTTTGCCGTTTTTCACAAGGCTCTTATTATCCCTTGCGCTGTTGGAATAATAGAATCCGGCGCCGCCGCAATATCTTGTTTTCTGACATTCACCGTCGCAAATGCAGATATACGGCTCGTAAAGTCCCGCAAACCAGCTTACGAGATCGTCTGTATACATTGAGTGGAGCTGACGAAGCTCTCTCACAAGTTCATTTGCATATTTTTCGGCATCTTCGGCAGACATAGTTTTTGCCATAGTTCTATAAACGTTTGCCTGATAATCAGTCCATGCCTTTTCCACCAATGCGTCGTCACGCTCTTGGTATATCTCGCTCATGGAATATATTTGGAAATGCACTATTCCCTCTTCCAGAGCAAGGCTCTCTTTAATCATATTCGACTCAAAATACTCGCTCATAGCATTTATTGCCACGTTTTCATCGGCATTTGTGTAGGCAAGAGCAAGAGATTTTCCGTCGGAATATATAAGAAAACCGACCTCATCCTCTGCAAGAGAAAGATTTTCTATACACTCGTAGGCGGTTTTTGAAATTTCTCTGTCGGCTATTCCGATAACGATTTCGTGAGTACCGGGAGCATTAGCGTCAGAGCGAAGCAAAACGTTCTCTTTAGCATAGGACAAAGATGTATACACCTGCATCAAAACAGTTCCGTACACCGTGGAATATTTCTCGTTTGCAGACTCGCCCACAGAGCTTACAACGTATATTTCGCTCTCTTCATTCCAAATGTATTCCTCGTTTTCCTCATCGGGTTTCGAAGGCTTTTCATCTTCCTCGGTAGAGTTTCCGCCATTTTCGTTATTATCCTCTTGCGTCGGGGTATCGGCAACATTATTTTTGTCATTTACGCCAGTCCCCTGCCCGTTCATACAAGAGCAAAGAAGCAAAGCCAACGCAAGAAGTACAGTAAGAGAACATATTATTTTTCGCATAAAAGTCTCCAAAATACTTATTATTATGCTTTGATTATAGCACACGCAATTTTTTTATACAATAGTAATAATTCACAAAATTTCAGCGTGTTTTTTGGCTTTGTTCAATTTAGTCGACTAAAGTGGTAAATTTTAAACTTTTAAATGGGCAAAATCCTTGCGGGAGCTTGAAAAACAGAGACTGTATTCCCTACCGTAATAGGTTTTCAAAAAGTATTTTTTCTCTTCCATATCACCGTAGCAGGTGTATATGGTTCGCACAGGCTCACCCGACTCGCTCATCATACATCCCAAAGGTACGCTGACTCCGTCGAGAATGCGAAGTATCGGAGGAATCGGACTGTTTTCATCATTCTGAAGATATTTTTTCAGATAGACGGCTCTTACAAATCTTGAATTTGACGACCAATCCCCCGGAAGTCCCATAGCCGAAAGACCTCTTGAATAGGGTTTATTGGTATAGTCGGGCAAAAAGCTGTTTTCTGCGGAGAAAGGCGATATACTGCCATAGTCCGAAAGTCGTGTTAGGTGATAGCCAAGCTCGGGTGAATTTGTCATAACACCGAGTGGATTTTCACATATTTTTACCCCCTCGGACAACGGCTCGATAACTATGCATTCCTCTTTGTCTGCGACCATCCAATGCAAAGGAGACGGTGGAAGCTTCTCCGAAAAAGATGCGTCGGTTATGCAAAGGTTTCTAAGTCCGTATTTCACATCTTTTACGCTTGAAAAAGAGCCGAGAACGTATGACATCACCTCAAAAGAAGCAAGATTCAAAGCACCTACTCTGCCCTTGCGATAAACGGCAGAGCCGGGGAAATTAAGCGCGGCGGCGCAAAGTCCCCTTTCATTCATTCCGTCAAAAAACAGCGGTACGCCCTCCGATACGCAAGCTGTACCGATGACAGAGCTTGAAAAGGTAATTTTTTCACCGTTTTTAAGATTGATTTTGAAGCCTTTCGGCACATAGACGAGCTCCTCCGAAAAGGAACGTTCAAAATCCAAAGTCCTGCCGAAATATTTTCCGTATTTTACTGCTGTACACATACAAATCTCCTATTATTTAGCTGTTAACATTATATTCTCCATTTTTATTAGTTTTATTGACAAAAAACAAAGCGTATGCTAAAATTGAGTAAAAACGGAAAAGGAGTAGCCATGATAGGACGAATTTTTGATATACAGCGTTTTTCACTTCATGACGGGCCGGGTATCAGGACTACCGTTTTTATGAAGGGCTGCCCTCTTCGTTGCGGGTGGTGTCATAATCCCGAGGGATTGGAGTATAAGAATGAGGCTCGTTTCATAAAAGAGGAATGCATCGGCTGCGGAAGCTGCGGCGGAGACCACTGTATAGACAATGCCGAGACCTGCCCTGCGGGAGCTTTGTCGGTTTGCGGCAGAGACATCAGCAAGGAAGAGCTTCTTTCGGAAATTTTACGTGACAGCGACTTTTACGGCGAGGATGGCGGAGTCAGCTTTTCGGGTGGCGAGTGCCTTTTGCAATCGGAGTTCATAACAGAAGTTTTAAAAGAAGTTAAGGCTCTTAAAATTTCCACCGTTATTGACACTTCGGGTGCTGTTTCGTGGGAAAACATAAAATCAACACTGCCCTATACCGATCTTTATCTTTATGACGTGAAGTGCATAGATCCTATTTTACACGAAAAATTCACCGGCAAAGACAACCGTTTGATACTAAAAAATCTTGAAAGCCTTGGAGATGCGAGAGCAAAAATATGGATAAGAGTACCTGTGATTCCCGACTTTAACGATAACCTTTCGGAAATGGAGAAAATTGCCGAATTTGTGTCGAGTGTTAAGGGGGTGTGCCGTGTGACTCTTATGCCTTACCACACCTTGGGAAAAAACAAATACGAATCTCTCGGCAAAGAGCCGACCTATAACACAGAAAAACGGATTTCCAGTGAAAAACTTGAAGAATTCAAAGAAATATTCAGGAAAAAGGCTATTTTTACGGATTAAGCTATGAATGAAAGAATAATTTTTTTAAAGAATGAAACGCTGTCGGCAAGTAATAAAATCGCAAGACAGCCGCTTAATAATTTTGACCTTGATGCGACAAACGAAAGCGGCTCTATACCTTTAAGAAAGGCTAAAGCTATCGCAAAGGTTTTTGAGCAAATGCCTCTATTTATCGGTAAAGAGGAGCTTATTGTAGGAACGAGGACTCTTTTTTATCCCAGAAGCGGCAACGAGTACGGCCACGACAAGTCTTTTTACAGTATCGACGCATTCCATAAATACCTTACCGATGAAGATATTAAAAAGTTCGGCAAGGACTACTCAAGATCGAACAAAAAGCACTACACACCCGATTTGTCGCTGGTGCTTGAGGGCGGTATAGGCGGTATTATACACTCTGCGGAGGAAAGAAAAAAAGACGGCGCACTTAAAAAGCACAATATAGATTTTCTCGACAGCGTTATAATCTCTTACAAGGGACTTTCCCGTCTTATTGAAAGATATGCGGAATATGCCGAGCTTCTTGCCAAAGAAAAAGACGGCAAGGAAAGAGAAAGACTTACAAAAATAAACAAAATCTGCTCTCATATAAAGCTACACGCACCAAGGAATTTTCACGAGGCGGTACAGCTTCTCTGGTTTGCTCATCTTGGTACGATTATTGAAAGCGGAAGCTTTATCTGCTACGGCAGACTTGACGTAATTCTCGGAAAATACTACGGTGACACCCCCGAGGAAGAGGGACTTGAAATAATAGAATGTCTTCTTCTTAAAATGTACGACCAGGCAGATATTGAAGACGGATCTTCTATTGCAAAGCACGAGGGTCAGCTCGTTGTAACTCTGGGCGGACTGCTTCCGAACGGTGACTCTGCGGTAAACCAAGTTTCAATGCTGTTTCTTCGTGCTATCGGAGAAATCATGCTTCCCGACCCTGAGTTTAATTTGAGAATAAGCAAGAAAAATCCTCCCGAATTTCTTGACATGGCAGCATCCCTTACCGTAAAGGGAGCAAACTTTATTTCCTATTACAACGACGATCTTTTTGTTGACTCGCTGATAAATGCGGGAATTTCTAAAGAGGATGCAAGATGCTATGCATTTGATCTCTGCCAGGATATGAATATTCCGGGAAAGAACGACTCTTGGTGTGTTGTAAACTTCTGTCTTGCAAGAAATCTTTTGGAGTTTCTTGATGAAGGAACGGATTTTGAAAGCTTTGAAGAGCTTATATCATCATTCAAATCAAGAATGTCAAAAAAGATAAAAAAAGCAGTTGACTCTTTTAACCGCAGCGCTGAAATTATGTCTCTTTACCGTGACGGAAGAGAGAATGAATATTTCGAACTGTTGAAAAAAGAAGAACGAGATCCTATCTGGTTTGGCAGAACTCCCGCCTGCCCTCTTCCGTATCTCAGCGGAATGTATCACGGAACAATTGATGCAGCTCAAGATATGATTTACGACACCTATCCCATAAAGCACAAGGGTGCTATGATAGGCTCTTCTGTTGAATGTGTAAACTCTCTTGCTGCAATTAAAAAGGTAGTTTTTGACGATAGGCTTTACTCGCTTGGAGAGGTAGTTTCGGCTTGTAAAAACAACTTTGATTCAAAGGAAGAAAGAATACTCCGTTCTCACCTAAAAAAAGCTCCGAAATGGGGTAACGACGATCCTTATGTTGATTTGATTGCAAAGGATTTTCTTGAATTTTGTCTACAAGAGTTTACAAAACAGCAGCTTTTTGATGGCGGACGACTCCTTTCAGGCATACATCAGCCTCACCCTGTTACAACGGGATACATTATCGGAGCAACGCCTGACGGCAGAGGAAAGGGAGAGCCTATTGCGGTTACTATGACTCCCGCAAGCGGCACGATGAAAAACGGCGCGACGGCGGCTCTTAAGTCTGCATCTGTGTTTGAGCCAAGTCTTATTCAGTGGAACTATTGCTTTATGATAAACTACTATTCATCGGTCTTTGATAATCCCGAGGGTAAGGAAAACTTTAAAAAGCTTCTTACAACCTACTTTGACAGAGGCGGTATGCAGCATCAGCCGAATATTATGGACAGAGATACTCTGATAAAGGCTCAGAATTCGCCCGAGGAGTATAAGGACTTGATAGTTCGCCTTTGGGGAGTCAGCGCCCACTTCGTCGACCTGCCGAGGGATATACAAAACGAGCTTATCGAGAGATTGGCTTGATTTGTAATCGACGCTTTTTTCTAAATACTAAATAATAGCGAAAGCCTCCCATAAAAGGAGGCTTTCGTTGCGTTTTGCGTTATTTTGTCAGAATTCGTTATAAATTTCGTGGTGTGGACGCATTTTGCCATCCTTATTTATAAAGCAAAGATTTCCGATCTCGGCAGATGCCCGTCCGTCGCAAGGATCGTGAAGGTCGGCGCATCCGGAATACCAGAGAGCGTGAGCGACAAAGCCTACCCCGTACTTTTTGAAGGTGGACAGTGCTACCTTGATAAGCCTTGCGCGCTCTTCATCGTCAAACGAGCCCCAACAACACTCGGAGGTTATAATGGGCTTGTCAAATTTCTTTGACTCGGCGGCAAAGTCGGCTACGGTTTTTTCAAACTCCGAAACATCTCCGCCGCGGTAGTACATATGTGTAAGATAAACGTCGCACATATTGTTGAATATTTCCATCGACTGATCGCCCGTGCTTCCCACACCGAGAGGCTGGGTCACCTTGTTTGCTCTCATGCGCGCCGCCATCTTCTCAAGCCACAAAAGCTCGTATTTCTGAACCGTATCTCTTTCAGGGAAATCTCCGTTATAAGCAAAAGGCTCGTTACATATATCCCAAACGAGTATATTCTCTTCCTTACCGAAAGCCTCGCAAAGAGCGTCTATATAATCCTCGAAGAGGTTGCCATACTTGTGAAGCCAACTGCTATTGGGAAGAAAGTGATCTATATAGATCGAATCGGCGCACACCATCGGATCAAGCCAACGGTTAAAAAGACAAGGAATAACGTAGAGATCAAGTTCTTTGCAGATATTTATTGCTTTTCCTATTCTTTCAGTAAATTCATTTCCGAGTCTGCAAAAGGCGTTCCAAGAGAGCCAAATGCGAATTGTGTTCATTTTGGGAAACATTTGTTTACCAATTGTCAGTTCCCTGCGCCATATTGCCTCGTCGAATAATAGCCAATCCTCAAGAGAATCGTGAGAAAAGCTCGGGTGATAGTTAAAGCCCCTGACCTCGCTCGGTTTTATTTTAAGTTCTGCCATACTAATTTTCTCCTTACAAGTATATTATCAATTTTTCAAACGTTACCTAATTATAACATCAAATTCTGCAAAAATGAATTGACAAAAGAAATAACGAATGCTATAATAAATGTAAAAAAGCGCAAAACGGTGGATGGATGAAAAGCGTATTTTATTTCAGCGCGGACAGAAAAATTCTTGCCGCAAGTCAAAATATATTTTTAACTCCTCAGCCACATCCTACAAGGACACTGAAGGAACACGTAATTTCCTACGTTATAAAAGGCGGCTGGAAGCTTAAAATAGACGGAGAAATTATATCCGCAAAAAGTGACAGCGTCTTTATACAACCCGCTAATATCACTCACGAGGGGATCCAAAATTGCACTGCGGGAACGCAGACTATGTATATACAGTTCACAAGCGTAGACGAGGACACTTTCGTGCACGGCGAGACTGCCGAGAGCGCTCCGAGAAGTATATGTATAAATACGCTGACGGATGCAAGCTGTACCCCCGAAATAAAGCGCTTATTTATAAAGGTCATCAGCGAGCACAAGAACAAAAACACGGCAAAGGCGTTGTCATATCTTAACGTTTTGCTTTGCGAGCTTTCGGAAAGTGCGGCGCCCGACAGGTCGAAGCATGCGCTTGGTTCAAACATAAAGGGCTTGCTGATAGATCCTGCAAGTGACTTGACAAACAAGGAAATAGCAAGCAGGCTTAACGTCGGAGTGCGAACTGTCGAAACCACCTTCAAGGAGCTTTACGGTGTGACGATTCATCAATACAAACTGGCGCAAAAGATCAAGCAGGCGAAATTTTATCTTGAATATTACCCGCAAATGAAAACTGCCGATATCGCGTTAAACCTCGGATTTTACGACGAATTTCACTTTAGCCGTCAGTTCAAAAGAATTGTGGGCATATCACCAACCGAATATAAAAAAACCTCCATTTCACAGGAGGCTTTGGAGAGATGAGGTGAGCCTTTTGCAAAAGGCTCACCTCATCGTTGTTCTAACTATGCTTATTCAAGTATTCCTTCGAGAGGAGTGAGATTCCAAAGAGCTGCAAGTTCCTTTATGATCTGGTCGGGGATCACGTTTACGGTGTGGCCGAGAGCGAGCATATATATCTGCGCGGTCTTTTCAACAGTTTCGATAAGGCCGAACGCTTCGTCCATATTCTTACCGGTGCCGTAGATACCGTGGTTAGTCCAAACTACGAGTCTGAAGTTCTTCATCTTTTCTGCGGTTGCAATACCGATTTCGTTAGTGCCGCAAACCATGCAAGGAAGAACGCCTACACCGTCGGGGAATACAACAACCGCTTCGGTGTTTGACTGCCAGAGTCTGTGGGTGAAGTCCTTCTCGTCAATTGGACAAACTGTGTTCATGGCAATTGTATAGGTGGGGTGAGAGTGCATTACTATTCTGTGAGTGGGGTCAACAGAGAGTCTTGAAATATGGCTCATCATGTGTGCGGGGAACTCGGATGTAAACTTGCCGCCGTCAGACCAGCCCCAAAGAAGCTCTGCGGTAGTTCCGTCCTTTGCGATACGAACGATACCGAGGTTGTGTTCGGGGTCTTTTTCCACGTTCTTGAAATACTTGCCGGTACCGGTTACGATAAAGATCTTACCGATAAGCGCAGATGCGTCAAAGCCGGTGGGAATGGTGCGGATAACGTTATCAAGGTCGAGATATTCGCCTACCTCTTCTTCTTCAAGAAGATAGCTGATGTTACCGCCGTTTCTCTCGTCCCAGCCGAGACGGTACATATTAGCGGTTGCCTCGCACATTTCTTTTACAAATGGTGCTTCGAGAATGTTCTTTTTCATTTTATGTATCCTTTCTTTTTTAGACCAAAATTATTTTGAAAGCTGAATTTTAAGATTTCCTATTGCGGTTGCTTCAATAGGAAGGGCGCGAACCTTTTTTCCGGTGTATTTTTCGGTAAGAGCGTTAAGATAATTATTCTTTGCTCCTCCGCCGACAATGTATATTTCGGGATAGTTTATACCGGTGTTTGCTTCAAGAGCCGAAATTGCATCTCGGTAACCCGCCGCAAGGCTATGGTATGCCGTATTGAAATAATCGGCATCGGTTTCGGGCGCAGACTTTCCTGCTTTTACAAGATAGTCGCATATTGCTTCCTTCATGGACTTCGGTGCCATAAAGGAGGAATCGTTTACGTCAAAAATTTCGGTATATGAGCTTTCTTCCGCCATGTTCGCTATGTCCGCAAAGGAGGTTTCGGGGCATATTTCTTTTCTTAAGCTCTGGATTATCCACATACCGGTAATATTCTTCTGGTATCTGTTATATCCTACACCGCCCTCGTTTGAATAATCGGCAAGTCTCGATCCCTCGTCGGTAAGTGCCCTTTCCGTCTTAACACCGAGAAGCGACCAAGTGCCCGAAGAAATGTAAGGCGAGTTAGTTTCCATATCTATGGCTTCAACCGCCGAGGCTGTATCGTGAGTTGCGCAAAACATAACGTCAACAGTTCCGCCTACCTCGGAGGCAATTTCGGGTTTGAGCTTACCGAGGAGAGTGCCCGGTAGGCACAACTCGGCACGAAGTGCCTCGGGAAAACCTAGAGTCTTCCATATTTCGGTATCAAATTTTAAGGTTTTGCAATTTATAAGTCCTGTGGTAGTAGAATCGGTATATTCCTTTTTCTTAACACCCGTCAGCTTATACATAAGATATTCGGGAATCATAAGAAAATCTGTAACTCCATCGAGTCTGCCGGCTATCTTGTCGGCATAAAGCTGATAGATAGTATTAAAGCTGTTAAACTGCATTCCCGTCTTTGAATAAAGGTCGGCATAGGGTATTATACTATGTACTTCCTTTATCGGCTCTTCAACTCTTGAATCGCGGTAAGCGTAAGTAGGCTTTACTTCTTCCTCGCCTTTCATAAGCACGTAATCAACACCCCAGGTATCGATTGAAAGACTGGAGAGAGACGGATATTTTTCAAGAGCAAGCTTAAGACCACGCTTTACTTCAAGAAAAAGTCTGTCTGTATCCCAGGTGAGATGACCGTTTACGGTATCCATACCGTTAGGAAATCTGTAAACCTCCTCGGTTTTGATTTCACCGCCATCAAGCCAACCTACAATATGTCTGCCGCTGGAAGCGCCAATGTCTATTGCAAGAGCATATTTCATATAAATCTCCATTCTGCCGCCATATGCGGCCGCACAAAACGTTAATGAATTTTTGGAATCGCTTTGCGACGATTTGGAATAAGGCTCCAAATCGCGAAAATTCGGGCGTGAAACCCACTACTAACAAAATAGATGTTACAAAGCTTTCACGCTACTCTCACTTTCGCTAAAGTTTAATAGAAAATGTTTTCTTCCCAACAATATTATCACAAAATACAACCCTATGTCAAGAAGAAAATGTATTAGTCGCAGCCGGTTGTAAAGCAGCTGCTTTTTGCAAACATTACTTTACTTTTTGATAGGCTTTTCTTGGTTCGCCGTTCCACGTAGTTATAATTCCGCAATATTCAAATCCACATCTTGCGAGGCATTTTTGCATTGGAATATTATCTTTGTGGGTATCTATTTTCAGGTTGGGAAATTTCTTAAAGCATTCCTCAAAGCAGAAATCGACGATTCCTCTTCCGTGATACTTAACGGCAATTCTGTGAATTACGGCATAAGGTTCATCATTTTGCCATTTGCCGTCGCTTATTACCGCATAGGTTGGATCGTCGCCAATCTTAAAGTAAAAGGTTGCAACAACCTCGCCGTTATCCTCACAGACGTAGCTTGTGCCATCGGCAATTCCGTCAGCAATATCTTTAGTTCCGGGATAAACAGAATTCCATTGTCCAGGATTGCCCGCATCACGCATATAAGTACGTGCCGCATTGTATATTTCGTTTGCCGATTCAATATCGGATTCTGTTGCAAGCCTTATTATCATTTGATACTTTCCTTTGCTTTTTTCTCAACAAATTTTAACACAAACGGAGTTTTTTGTCAATAGCAAAGCATTATAATCCGAAAAGAAAAGATTTTTTCCAATTCACTCTTTAAATAAGCAAAATTCACATTTTTCCTGTCATTTTTATCTTTTCTTTTATATCTTCTTGAAATGACGAAAAAATTGTGCTATACTTATAAAAAATTTTCTTTTGAGGTGTTACGCTATGCGTATCGTTATTAAAATCGGAACTTCAACCCTTACTCACGAAAACGGCTCTACAAATTTAAGACGCATTGAGGCTCTCTGCCGTATTGTAAGCGACATTATGAATTCGGGAGAGGAGATAATCCTCGTTTCTTCAGGGGCTATCGGAATGGGCGTTGGAAAGTTGGGACTTCGCACTCGCCCGTCGGATATTGCAGGCAAGCAGGCATGCGCCGCTGTCGGACAGTGTGAGCTTATGTACGAATACGACAAGCTCTTCGGTGAATATAACCATACAGTAGCGCAAATTCTTCTTACTGCTCCCGACCTTTCTTGCGACGACAGACGTGAAAAATTTGAAAACACGATAGAAAGACTTCTTGAACTCAACGTGCTTCCCATTATTAACGAAAACGATACCGTTGCCACCGAGGAGATAGTTTTCGGTGATAACGATACCTTGGCTGCAAAGGTTGCGGTAACCGTAGGAGCTGACCTTCTCATTTTACTTTCGGATATTGACGGTCTTTACACTGCCGACCCCAGAAAGAATAAAAATGCGACTCTTATTTCCGAGGTAAAGGAAATTTCCGATGATATTGCGGCACTTGCCGGAAAAGCGGGAAGCGAGAGAGGTACGGGTGGCATGGAAACCAAAATCCACGCTGCGAAAATTGCCACAGAATCGGGGTGCGATATGATTATCGCAAACGGCTCTACGCCAGAGCTTCTTTACGAGATAATCGAAGGCAAGAGCGTTGGAACGAAATTCTTTGCCAAACACTGAGGACTCAAAAAATGAGCGAAATTATTATTTCTGAACTTGCTAAAATCGTACAAAACTCCGAAAATATATCCTCCGAATCTACATACGACAAATGGCAGACTATGGAGTTTTCGGCAGGAGACGTAAAGGGAGAAATGCTTGTTGCGGGTGAGCTTTGCCATCCTAGCGACCTTGTTTTAAAGCCGAATATGTGCGGTTGGTACAAAATTTTTGTTGCAACCGTTAATCTTAAAAGCACTAACTATTTTTGTATGCGTCTTTCCTCCGATTCGGGATTTACCGGAATGAGAGACCCGTCTTCGGGCAAAAAATTCATGTGGACACCCCTTGAATATACCGAGGAATTTTTCTGGAAATCCGCCTGCCTTACCGGAGAAGATATTATTATATCAAAACCCGATTCCCATTTCAACAACACCTGCTCGGTTGCTTGGCTTCGCTTTGTGCCAATGACGGAAGATGAAATATCAGCTTATGCAAAAGCCGGTGACGGCTCGGTACACGTTCATTTTGACGAGGATACAAACGCAGAGGATTCTCTTGACTCCGACGAAGCTCTTCTGACCAGATTTGCTTCGCTTAAAGCTACCGACGTTGGTGAGTGCTCACTTGAAATAGCCTTTGATTACGATACACCGAAACACGAAGAAATACCTACCCTTTTAGCAAACGATTTCGGTTGGCACAAGGGTGACGTGGAGTTTCAGAGTATCAAGGAAAAAGCCTACAAGCTACGCGTCGATTTTCTTCACGAAAACGGTATAAAGGCTTACGCTGCAAACCGTATGAGCGTTACGGAATTTACACCGCCTTATACAAATATCCAATGGACTTATAAAAGCTTTGTCAGAAATCACCCGGAATACTATTGCACCCTTCGTGACGGAAGCAAAATCAAGATTTGCTCTTATGCATATCCCGAGGTAAGAAAATACGTTATAGACAATCTTCTTTCCTTTATGAAATACGGCTTTGACGGTCTCACACTCATATACCACAGAGGACTTCATATAGGATTTGAAGAACCCTGCCTTGCTCTGTTTGAGAAAAGGTATCCGGGAGTTGACCCCTTTGAGCTTCCGGTAACCGACGAGAGACTAAACTCCGTTTGGTGCGATATTATGACCGATTTTATGAGACAGCTTCGGTCTGCCCTTACCGAAAAATGCGGAAAGGAAGCGAAAATCAACGTTGTCGTTGACTACTCTCCGAAAACCTCGCGTCACTTCGGACTTGACGTTGAAGAATGGGCAAAAGAGGGACTTGTTGACAGTGTTTGTCAGGGTATTATGGAAATGTACGAGAACCTTGATGGCACACTTGATAAAAACGGTAAAATTATGCTCGATAAATACAGAGAAAAGCTGAAAAGCGAGCCGGTTCTTTGCCGTTATCACTCCACCGATATTGAAAAAATAGCTGCGGGAGCAAAGGAACATCTTGAAATATGCAATAATAACGGTGTTGAGTTTTACGCAACTCTTCCCTGGCCTCACAAATGTCCTCCGGAGGGATATGAAGAGTTCAGAAGAGTTCTTTTGGACATTGGAGCAAAGAAATTCTTAAGCTGGAACACAAACCATCTGCTTTACGACCTGCCTGAAGCTCACGCGGCTCTTTCACCAACCAAGGCTCAAGAGGAATGGTATATTCCAAGACGTGTACGCACCACGTCTCTTGCAGGAAGCAATATAGCTATCTTCAACCCCAACTGGCGAGGATAATCGGAAATTATATTTACTTTTTCCGAAGCAAAAAACAGAAACGAGAAATTAAAATGAACAAGAGTTCAACTATTATTCTTTGCGAAAAAGCAAAGAGGGCATCAAGAAGCATATCTCTTCTGCCTGACGAGAAAATAAACGAAGCTCTTCTTGCTATGGCTTCGAAGCTTGTTGAAAATACCGATAAAATATTAAAAGCAAACTGCGAGGATATGGAAGCTTCCAAGGGAATTATCTCGGAGGTAATGCTTGACAGACTCCGTCTAACCGAGGAAAGAATAAAGGGTATGGCTGATGGAATTGTTGAAATTACCAAGCTTCCCTCACCTCTCGGCAAAATTCTTGAACGTACAGAGCGTCCGAACGGTCTTGTTATTGACAAGGTAAGCGTTCCGATGGGCGTTATCGCTATAATATACGAAAGCCGTCCCAACGTTAGCTCCGATGCAGCGGCTCTGGCTCTGAAAAGCGGAAGCTCATCGGTGCTTCGTGGAGGAAAGGAAGCATACAGATCCGCAAATGCAATCGTTTACGCTTTGAAAGAGGGATTAAAGAAAGCTGGGGTTACCGAAGATGCGGTAAACCTTGTTTCGGACACCACAAGACAGAGCGCTACCGAGCTTATGAAGGCAAACGGTCTTGTTGACCTGCTTATTCCCAGAGGCGGCTCAGGACTTATTCGTGCCTGCGTTGAAAACGCAACCGTTCCATGTCTTGAAACGGGTACGGGAATCTGCCATATATACGTTGATAAATCTGCCGATTTAAACAAGGCGATTTCCATACTTGAAAATGCAAAAACAAGCCGTCCTTCGGTCTGTAATGCCTGCGAGGTCTGCCTTGTTCACAGCCGGGTCGCAAAGGACTTTTTACCTATGGTAAAAGAAAGGCTCGTTGACCTTAGAGCTTCCTCGGGAAAGCCTAAAGTTGAACTTCGTCTTGACGAAAAAGCTATGAAATATACAGACGGCACTCCTGCCGGTGAAAATGACTTCGATACCGAATTTTTAGACTATATTCTCGGTGTTAAGGTTGTTGAAAGCGTTGACGAAGCAATAGAGCATATTACTGCTCATTCCACCCACCACAGCGAAGCGATAATTGCCGAGGATGAAGCGGCTCAAAATGCATTTGCGATGGGAATTGACAGCTCATCGGTATACATCAATGCTTCTACAAGATTTACCGACGGAGGAGAATTCGGACTTGGATGCGAGATGGGAATTTCAACCCAAAAGCTTCACGCAAGAGGCCCTCTCGGAATAAGAGAGCTTACAACCTACAAATATATAATTCGCGGAAACGGACAGATTCGCTAAAGGAGATTAAAATGAAAGTTGGTTTTATCGGTTGCGGCAATATGGGAGGCGCTCTTGCAAGGGCAGTTTCAAAGGTTTTGACAACCGAAGTTTACATTTACGACTATAACGAGCAGAAAGCTGAAGCTTTTGCAAAGGAAATCAGCGCAAAAAAATGCGACAGTATTACAGTCGCAAAGGAATGTGATTACATTTTTCTCGGAGTCAAGCCTAACGTTCTCCCCTCGGTGCTTGAAGGGATAAAGGAAGCTTTATCAAGCAACGAAAACGGCGTTCTTGTCAGCATGGCGGCAGGTGTTAGTCTTGAAAAAATTTCGGGTATTGTAGATTACCCGACCATAAGAATTATGCCTAACACGCCGGTTAGCGTAGGTATGGGTATGATAAGCTTCTGCAAAAACCAAAAGGTCGGTGAAAAGGCTGCTTTGGGATTCGAGGAAATTATGTCGGAAGCCGGCAGACTTCTTGCAATTGATGAAAAACTCATAGATGCTGCTACTGCGGTTGCAGGATGCGGCCCTGCATTCGTTTATATGTTTGCCGAGGCTCTTGCCGATGGAGGAGTACAGTGCGGTCTTCCGAGAGACGCTTCCCTTGCTCTTGCGGCGGAAACTATCAAGGGTGCTGCCGAAATGATTCTAAAAACCGGAAAGCATCCGGAGCAGCTTAAAGATGAGGTATGTTCCCCGGGTGGCAGCACGATTGTCGGTGTTCACGCTCTTGAAGACGGAGCTTTCAGGGCGGATACAGCAGGAGCAGTTATTGCAGCCTACGAAAAGACGAAAAAACTTGGTTAATATCCTCTTAAAGCAAAAAACGCAAGTCGATTTTTCAGACTTGCGTTTTCATTTTGCCGTTTTTTTGTTTTGTAAATATTAGTTTACAGAAGCTGCCATGGTTTTATCAAATTTAAAGTCCTGCCAGCTTCCGCCCAGCAAGCGGTGGATTTCCTCGGTTGCAAGGAAGAACTTCTCAACAACCGGTTTTTTGGGATAAAACTCGACGAACTCACCCTTGTAGAAGGTATAGAAGCGGGAAAGGTCGGTACACATACCGTAGGTGGGAAGATTTTGCGGATCGATATGGAAGGAGAATTGCTCACCGTTTTTCGTTCCCTCATAGGTTAATCCCGAACGATTAAGAGTAAGTCTGCCTTTTCCTACGATTTCCGAAGTTTTCTGGTTTTTAAGAAGCTCAAAGTCGGGAAGCATACCAAGCTCCACTTCCTCGGAAAGCTCAAAATTCTCGTCCTTTACCTCTTCTTTAATCATTTCACGCTCGGCATTAAACCATTCTGTTTGGGTTTCGGGGATAACGCACTCGTCGCTAAAGGGTACAAGCTCGTATGTATCGGTCAGGGTTGCGCCGTTGCCGCATTCCGTACAGAAAATTCTGTTTCCTTCGGTCTTCATAGTGTGTTGCTTTTTGCATTTGGGACAGATGAAGAGCAAATCCTCAAGGTGCTCTGCGCCGTTTTTGCCGATTTTATAGTGGTTTTTTGCCACCTTGTTCCAGGCATAGTCATCGTGGTAAAGAGAAGAATTGATTCTATCTTCAATTTCCTCTACGCTTAAATTTTCAAGCTCATCGACAGTAAACATCTGATGGAATTCAACCTCAACTCTGCCGGGGCGATCCTTAACGTTATACTTAGGGCTTGTGAGGTAGCCGCCTTTGATAATCGAGTAATAAACCGGAACTTTAAAGTGCTTGAAAAGTTTGCCCGTACCTGCAACTATCGGCTGATTTGCTCCGGAAATAGAGCTCATTCCCTCGGGGAATATTGCTACTCTTCCGCCTTTATTGATTACAGAGCGAATACTGTTTATGGTATGAACGTCGGGGGTGAAATTCTTCTTCGGTATAACGTGAAGAAGGTCGAAAACTCCCGCAAGGTGAGAACGGTGAAATTCGTTATATCCTGCAACGTAATTCATTTTTGAAGGAAGCATCGGCACTCCGGTGAAAATGTAATCGAGTCTCGACGCATGGTTGCTTATAAGGAAATAAGAGCCTTTATCCTTCTTTATATCACAGTGGAATTTGTAACGAACGTTATACTTTCCGTAAACGAAAAGCTTCCACACAAGTCCGAGAGCCGAATATATAAATCCGGGAGGGGTTATCTTTTTCTTTCTGATCTTTTGAGCTACTGTAAGAGATGCCATAAAATTATTCCGTCCTGTCCTTGTTGTTTTCAACGAAAGCTACCAGATTTTTAAAGCTTCCGTAATTATAAACCGAAATATCCTTACCGGATTTATTTATAAGATATTCGGGCATAAGATAAACCTGCATTCCAAGCTTTTCCGCCACCATATCGTCATCGGTATCATTACCTACCATAAGACATTCCTCTGGAGAAATGCCGAGTTTTTCCACAATTTCACGGTAATAGCCAAGATTTGGCTTTGCAAATCCCGAATTGGCATAGGTGGTATAGAACTCGAAATCACAAGGCTCAAGACCTGCCCAACGAATTCTGCTTTCTGTCGCTATGGGCGGGAATACGGGGTTTGTCGCAAGAACTACCTTAATCCCCATAGCCTTTATTTCCCTGACTGCCAGAGCAGCCTCGTCAATAACACCGCAAAGGGCAGAAAGATTCTGAAAATCCCCCTCATAAAACTCGTTAAAAAGCGGCTCTCTCGAGCGAGATTCCTCACCGTAAACCGCTTCAAAGGTCTGCCAGAAACGATTTTCGTTAGTATCCGAGCCGTCGTTGTTCATCATAACGTCAACTCCGGCAAGAAGAGCCTTTGAAAATCTTTTTGCGTCAAAACCGCGTTCCGACATAGCCTTGGTCAGCGAAGAAAAATATCCTTTTACAAATACTTGAAGATCCATAGGCAAAAGCGTACCGTCAAGGTCAAACAAAACAGCCTTTATACTCATTTAATCTTCTCCTTAACATATTTTCATCCAATATATTATCACAAAGAGGACATTTTGTCAACAAAACGGAAAAAAACACTTCATTTTTCCTTTTTTAGCTGTTTGTTTCCCTTTTTTGTTGTTTAATCAAAAAACTATTGCTTTATTTTTTTTAGTATTGTATAATTTAATTAACCGAGCTTATGCATAAGAAAACATCAATTTTTTTAGAATAAAAGTCGGAAAAATCCATTGTGAACAAGGCAGTTTTCAACTATAATTAACTTTGAAAAAGAAGCAGCCGATTCGTAAACATAACAAGGAGTAAAAAATGACAAACGGATATTTTGACAACAAGAAAAACGAATTTATAATTACCGATATGTTCCCAAGAAGACCTCTTCTCAACTATCTTTGGAACGAGGAAACTGTTGCCAGCTGCGATCAGTTCGGTAACGGCTATACCTGGAGAAGTATTGGCGTTCAGCGTCGTAATATCGAAAACGGCGACAGAAACCTTTACATAAAAGATAAAAAGACCGGAGAATACTATTCTGCAAACAGAAACCACGCAAGGCTTCCGTTTGATAAGCACGAATCTCACGTTGGAATAGGATATCACAAGGTAATTTCGGAATACAAGGGCGTTGAGTGTGAGCTTACTCTGCTCGTTCCCGATTCGGGTGCGGTTATTCTTTACTCTATGAGTGTAAAAAACAACTCCGAAGAGAAAAAAGAGTTAAGCGTTTATTTCTCAACCTGCCCGACTCCCAATCTTACCGGTCACGACTCCTACGGCTTTGCCGATTATTCCAAGGAGCTTTGCGGCATTCTTTACAATTACGACGGCTTCCGTCTCCCTAACGATTATACTAAAATTTTCGTGGGCGGTGAAAAGCAGCCGATAGCATTTGACGTTTCCCCTGCTAATTTCGTTGGCAGATACAACAGCTACGCAAATCCCGTCGGTGTTATGTCGGAAAAATTAAGCTGTGCAAGTTCCACATTTGAGCCTTCATATATTTCGGCTCAACAGTTTGACATTTCCCTTAATCCCGGAGAGGTTTTTGAAAACACCGTATGCTCCTTTGCCGCAAAAAGCGAAGAGGAATGTCTGGAGCTTAAAAACACCTATCTCAAAAAGGGATTTTTCGAAACCGAGCTTCAAAAAAAGATAGAATCGGCAAAAGAGCTTCGTGAAATTTATTCTCTTAATTCTCCCGATGATTATCTTAACAACCAAATCACCCTTTGGCTCAAGCGTCAGATTTCTCTCGGCAAGACCTGGGGCAGACTTTACGGAAAAGGCTTCAGAGACGTTTGCCAGGATATTACCGCATTCGTTTCCTTTGACACAGAACTTGCGAAAAAGAGAATTCTTCACGCTCTTACTTATCAGTACGAGGACGGAAATCCCATAAGAATGTTCGAGCCTAACTTCCGTTATCCTTATAACGACGGCGGAGCATGGATTCCCGGAGCTGTACTTTCATATCTTAACGAAAGCGGCGACAAAACTATTCTTGACGTTGAACTTCCCTACCTTATAGGAGACAGCTACGAGAGTGCATCAATTGCCGACAGCTTTAACGAAGAGCCTTATATTGCGGGAAAGCGTCGCGACAGCGTTCTTTGTCACGTTAAGGCGGCAATCGACTATCTTCTTTCTTCAAGAGGAGAACATAACCTTATTTTGTGGCGTGGCGGTGACTGGAATGACAGTATGAACAATGTCGGCCTTGAAAACAAGGGCGAGAGCGTTTGGCTCAGTATTGCTACCGTTAAGGCTATTAACGAATTTGAGGAAATTCTTCGAATCGCAGACGAAAGCGATGACGTAATAGCATTCTATGAAGCAAAAAAGCAGGAGCTTAAGGCGGCTATAAAGACTCACGGATATAACGGAAAGCACTATATTTACGGAATAAACGATCAGGGCACAAGAATAGGTGACGAGGACAGAATATTCCTTAATCCTCAATCCTGGGCAGTTCTTGCGGGAATGGACGAAAAAGAGGACGTTCTCTCTGCTATGGGCGAGGTTGAAAAGCGACTCAAGTGCGATTTCGGATACACTCAATGTTCCCCAAGCTACATCAAAGGCGATCCAAATATAGGCAGAGTTTCCTACTTTGTAAAAGGCGTTTTTGAAAACGGAAGCGTATATAACCACGGCGTTGCATTCAAGATTGCCGCAGATTGCCTTCTCGGCGAGGGTGAAAGAGCTTACAGAAGCCTTAAGAGCATTTCGGTTGACAATCCGAAAAACCCCGACTCCGGAGTTGAGCCTTACGCCGTAACGAATATGTATATCGGTCCTGAAAGTCCCTGCCTTGCAGGTTACGGGCCTTTGAGCTGGATAACCGGTACTGCCGGCTGGGTATACAGAAGCGTTACCGAATATCTTCTCGGAGTTAAGCCTACTATCGACGGTCTCAAGATAGAGCCAGCTATGCCTGACGGTTGGTCGGGAACTACCGTAAGCCGTAAATACAGAGGCGAAATCTACAATATAACCTATATTGAATCGGACAAATTCTCCATTATGTGTGACGGAAAAGAGGTTGAAATTCTGCCCCTTGACGGAGAAGGAAAAATACATGAGGTTATCTGCAATTACACTAAATAAGGATGGAACGAAAAATGAATACGAAAAAACTAGCCGTTGTGGGTTATGGTCAAAGAGGTAGCATTTATGCTAACTATGCTTTACAAAATCCCGAAGAATTCGTGGTTACGGCAATAGTTGACAACGATGAAAACAGAAGAAAACTTGCAGCATCAAAGCACGATTGTCCTATCTTTGAGGATTATCGCGACTTCATCAAAGCGGGCATTGAAGCCGACATTGTTGCTGTTGCAACCCAGGACAAAGACCACAGAGAGCATGCAATAGCTTGTATGGAAGCGGGATATGACCTTCTTCTTGAAAAGCCTATCGCAACCTCTATCGAGGACTGCGAGGCTATATACGATGCAGCATTAAGGCTTGGCAGAAAGGTTATCGTTTGCCACGTGCTTCGCTACACACCATTCTATTCCAAGCTTAAAGAAATTGTTGATTCGGGTGTACTTGGCGACATCGTTACGATGAACACTACCGAGTGCGTAGGCTATTACCATCAGGCACACTCCTTTGTAAGAGGTCCTTGGCATGATTCAAAAGAGTCAAGCCCTATGATTCTTGCAAAGTGCTGTCACGATATGGATATGATAAGATACATACTGGGAAAGAAGTGCCTTTCGGTTTCTTCTTTCGGTAGCCTTACTCATTTTACAAAAGAAAACGCTCCCGAAGGCTCTGCGGACTACTGCTCCGATTGCAAACACACAGATTGCATTTACAAGGCGCAGACCATTTATGAGCGTGAGGCATTCTTCCGAGGTTACTACACCACCGATATCTCTGATGATGGCGATTGGCGTGAAAAACTCGTTCATTCTCCCTACGACAAGTGCGTTTACAAGTGCAACAATGATGTTGTTGACCACCAGGTTTGCATATTCGAGTTTGAGGACGGCGTAACCGTCAGCCATACGATGAACGCCTTTTCAAAGACGATATACAGAGATATTAAGATTCACGGTACAAAGGCAGAGCTTGTCGGAAATATGGAAGCTCTTTACCTTGAGCTTCGTCCTTTTGGCGGTGAGGTTATAAAATACGACTTCTCCGATGCAAATACTACCGGAAACCACGGCGGCGGTGATATTTCAATGATGCATAGCATCTATCTTGAAAGAAACGGCAAGCCTGCACCCGGTATCACTTACATTGACGTGTCCATTGACAGCCACAGAATGTCTTTTGGTGCGGAAAAGTCAAGGATTACAAGTCAGACCGTCAAAATCTAAAAAGAGGTTATCTCTATGAGATATAAAATAGACCACGATTTACATAATCATTCCTATCTTTCGGAGTGTTCAAGCGACCCTGCGGAGAATGTTGATTTTTTCCTTGATTATGCAAAGAAAAACAGACTTCACACCTTTGGTGTGACCGATCACTATTGGGACAGCTCTGTATCTACTCCGTCAAATTGGTATAAGCCTCAGAATTTTGAGCATATAAGCAAAATTTTGCCTTTCCCGAAATGCGACGGGGTTAATCTTCTCTTTGGTTGCGAAACCGATATGAATTGGGATTTTACCATTGGAATCCCTAGGGAAAGGTATGATGATTTCAGGTTTATCGTTGTTCCGACAACGCATCTGCAGATGCGCGAATTCACCATTCGTCCCGAAGACGCTTGCAGTAACGAAAGGCGAGCTAAACTTTGGGTAGAACGTTTTGAAGTTTTGCTTAATTCTTCACTCCCGTTTTACAAAACAGGTGTAGCGCACCTTGCCTGTCCTTTGATAAACAATGCATCTCGCGAGGATTATCTTGAGACTCTTGACCTTATTCCCTACGATGATATGGAGCGTCTTTTCGCAAAGGCTTCGGAGGTCGGCATCGGAATTGAGCTTAACAAATCGGATATGAGCTTCAAGGACACTGAAGCCGACAGAGTGCTCCGTATGTTCAGGATAGCAAAGAATTGCGGATGCAAATTCTATCTCGCAACAGACGGTCACCATCCGAAAAATTTCGAAACCTCAATCGAAGTCTTTGATAGAGCTGTAACTCTTCTTGACCTGAAAGAAAGCGACAAGATAGACCTGGAAAAAATAGTATAAAACAAACAAAAATCTTGCAAAAAGTCAAAAAAACGGAGATCAAAAAATGATCAACTCTGACATAAGCGATATTGTAGAATTTACCGGAACGGCTACGCATTGGCAGGTTTAAAGCACCCCAGACTTTGGGAAAAATATCACGATTATTTCTTTAAAAAGATAGGATTTTAATACTTAAGTTTACATTTTCTGTAAAAAAGACCTTCCACGGCAATTTCAAGGAAGGTCTTTTTTTCGTTGCGGTATTTGCAGAGGGAATGCAAAAATCTTTATCTGTTAAATCATATTTTGAGAGAAACGGAAAGATTTATGCAAAAAACAGGTAAAGAAAAAGCGGTCTGCAAAAGTTATCATAGACCGCTTGTGGCACCCGCAACAGGAATTTGCTCCGTCTTACAAGCTCTCCGCAGGAGAGGACGGAGCAATGTTTCGAACCCGATTCTGTGGCTTTGCCACAGAGCAGGTCGATTCTGGCGAGTACAATAAAATAAGGTCTACCCCAAGGGCAGACCTTATTTTTATGGCACCCGCAACAGGAATCGAACCTGTAACTAACCCTTAGGAGGGGTTTATTATATCCATTTAACTATGCAGGCTTATTAAGTTTTTTATTTTGCTTACGCAAAAGCAACAGGAATTTGCCGCTCGGGGTGGAATTTGCACTATCGCGTGGTTCAGTTCTTCCTTTGGGTATATCTCCTCGCCAGGCAATATACCGCTTTCGCGGTATGCGAACCTGTAACTAACCCTTAGGAGGGGTTTATTGGCAGTAAATCCATTTACTGCGATCCATCTTAACTATGCAGGCTTATTAAGTTTTTGCAATTCCGAGTGCTTCATCTTTTGCGATTTGAACAGACATTCTACGCCAAGGCGATTCAAGCTATATTAGTTTACCATATTAATTATAAAAAGTCAAGATGAATTTTGCGGGTTTTGGGGCGAGTATTTTCTTTCGTCAGATATTCTGTATGCTTCCTGATATTTTGATGTGTTTATAAAATAATATATGTAAAAAACTTGAAATGTTTATTTTGCTATGTTATAATAGCTTTAAGTCGGCAGCCAAAGGTCTACGGCAATATGCCGACTCAAACGAAAGGAAAAACCATGTTAAGAACAGAGAAAAATTACGACTTTAGAAAAAGACTTTGCAATCCTCACAGCCGTATTTTTGTTCCCAAGGATTCTGTACCGAATGCAGACGAATACGAGCTTAAAAGTGAGCTTACTTTGTCGGTACAGGCAGAGGGTAAGGTTGCTGAAACTGCGGCAAAGGACTTTAAGAACTACTTGAAAACCGCTTTCGGCATTAAGGCTGTCTTTGCAGACGAAAACGCTGATATTTGTGCCTTTATTTCGACAGACGGTCTTGGTGAAAATGCTAACGGCTATATGGGCAGAAAAATCACCGTTACCGAAAAAGGCGTTACAATCCAAGCCTTTGACGAGAGAGGAATCGCTCAAGCCTTCTACTCTCTTGAAGAGAGAATGAACACTCGCAAAGCTCCTTACTTGACAAAAGGCACAACCGAACAGCGTCCTGCATTCAGCCCCAGAATGACTCATTCGGGTTACGGAATGGATCTTTTCCCCGACGAGTATCTTTCCACCATCGCTCACCAGGGCTACGATGCAATTTTGCTCTTCGTTAAGGATGCTACTCATTCGGGACACGGTGAGTGTGACTTTAACGATATTACCAAGAGATGCGAAAAGTTCGGTATCGACGTTTACGCATACAGCTACGTTCAGAACTTCGTTCATCCCGAGGCGGAAGGGGCTAAAGAAATATATGCTGACGTTTACGGAGGTCTTTTCAAGGCTGTTCCGGGCTTTAAGGGTATGATATTCGTTGGCGAGTCTATTGAGTTCCCCTCAAACGACCCGCACGTTGCAAAAAGGCAGTATTTTGAAGTGCCGGAGGACGGTATTCCCGACGGTACGATTTCGCCCGGCTGGTATCCCTGCTGCGATTATCCGGAATGGGTGTCTCTTGTTCGCGACAGTATAAGAGCCGTAAAGCCGGATGCCGACGTAGTATTCTGGTCCTATAATTTCGGCTACGTTGACAAAGAGGCAAGAGTAAAGCTTCTAAGGGCTCTTCCCACCGATATTTCTCTTCTTGTAACCTACGAAATGTTCGATACTTATGAAATGGGTAACGGCAGAGGAATGGTAATGGATTACACGATTTCCCACATAGGCCCAGGCAAATACTTTAAGAGTGAAGCCGAGGTTGCAAAAGAGCGAGGAATTAGGCTCTATTCTATGGTAAACACGGGCGGACGAACCTGGGACTTTGGAGTTATTCCCTACGAGCCATTCCCCGAACAGTGGAACAAAAGACACAAGAGTATTCTTGAGTCCAGAGAAAAGTACGGCCTTGTCGGTCTTATGGAATCCCACCATTACGGCTTCCTTCCTTCATTTATTTCAAGGATTACAAACAACAACTTCACCCTTGGCGGTATGAGCTTTGAAGACAAATATACCGCTATTGCAAAGCAGTTTGCAGGCGAAGAATATGAGAAATTTATCAAGGGTATGTCTCTTGTAAACGAGTCGATAACCCACTACGTACCCAGCGACGAGAGCCAGTGGGCGGTATTCCGCATCGGCCCTGCATATCCTCTCTGCCTCACAAGAGTATTCAAGTATCCTAACGAGCCTGGCGTACACTTCGGCAACGAGATATATCAGGTATGTGACCGACATTTTGACGACTGGGGCAACCACGACTGTTACAGCCTACGAGTTCGTGCCGAAATTGCCGAGGCTAAAAAATCGCGTGAGCTTGTAAGAACTGGCCTTAAGGTACTTAAGACTATAAAGAAGAAATCAAGCGAACTTGAAAGACTTATAAACCTTGTTACGTTTATTGAGAAATCCTATACCACAGCTATTCATGCGAAGAGCTTCTACGTTCAGCGTTTAAAGCTCCTCTCGGCAGAAACAAAAGAAAAACTTGCATCTGCCATTCGTGAGCTTGAAAGACTTGCAAGAGCAGAGCTTAAAAACGCAGAATCCACCATACCTCTGGTAAGAAAGGATTCCGCCATTGGTTACGAGTGTTCAATGTCCTATCAGTGCGACGAAAAGGCTCTTCTTTGGAAGATAAAGCTGACAAATTACATCATAGACACCGAACTTGCTCTTTACAAAAAATCAATAGACGATCCCTCTGTTGATCCGAACAGAACATTCAAATTCCCGCCGGACATCAGAAATTAACCCAAAAATGAGATTTTAAAGGCGGTTATTTGTTAACAATTTGTTAATTTTAATTAAGGTTGGCATTTTTTTAACGAATTGGCTAGAAAAATCTTAAAATATATGTTATAATAACCGTTGCGAAATTTTGCGTACATTACGCGAAGCTTCGCCTGAAATATGCTTATAAAAAATATATTTATTTATGGAGGAAACACAAATGGCAAAGAAGTATTGCTATCTCTTCTCCGAGGGTAACGCATCCATGCGTGAGATCCTTGGTGGTAAGGGCGCTAACCTCGCAGAGATGACCCACATCGGTCTTCCTGTTCCCCAGGGCTTCACTATTTCTACTGAGGCCTGCACACAGTACTATGAGGACGGCCGTCAGATCAATGACGAGATCATGGCTGAAATCATGGAATACATCGTAAAGATGGAGGGTGTAACCGGCAAGAAGTTCGGCGACCTTGAAAATCCCCTTCTCGTTTCCGTAAGATCCGGTGCAAGAGCATCTATGCCCGGTATGATGGACACAATTCTTAACCTCGGTCTTAACGAAGAGGTTGTTGAAGTTATGGCTGCAAAGTCCGGCAATCCCCGTTGGGCTTACGACTGCTACAGAAGATTTATCCAGATGTACTCCGACGTCGTTATGGAAGTTGGAAAGAAGTACTTCGAAGA
>JAZTXO010000072.1:0-4449 GCA_045636445.1 Eubacteriales bacterium
CTATTGAATTTTTCTCTAAAAAGGTGTATAATAATGTTGCCAAACCAACTGAATAATATTTAAGCAAGGGCTATTTTTATCTTTATGGGATAGTTATACCCTTTTTCTGTAATACTCATAATGGAGTTGTTAAAAATGCAAACTCCTACTGAGTGTGGCAGAAATAGGATATAGTTCTTGCTTCTTCAGTTGGTTTGGCGACTATCGGAGTTTGCGTTTTTAGTGCGGTTACTTCGGTAGCCGCATTTTTATTTTAACCGCACGTATTTTATATTTATCTTGGAGGGAAAAATGAAAAAAATTCTAGTTATTATCTGCACTTTTCTAACACTTTTTGTTCTTGTTGCTTGCAAAGAATCAGAGGACGCGAATAATAACAATATTGATTCCAATGACAACTCAAATAATTCAAGCAATAATAACGAATCAAACTCAAACAATAACGAAAACGACAACAACGACTCAAACGGCTCTAACACCGTCAACAAAATTGATTCGAACTCAATTATTCAAGTTTACGATAATTATAGCGAAGGTTTGGTTTTTGTAAAAGTAAAAGGCGATAATCAAAAATTATATTGCATAAATAAATCAGGCGAAATAGTATTTTCGATAGTTGCATCATATGCTACATCTTTTTCAAACGGACTCTCCTACACATCTGCGGGAATATGCGATAAAACCGGAAAGATAACCACCGCAGAGGATCTTGGCGGACAGGAAATATTGAAATACGATTTTGCTGCCGACTTTATTTTAGTAAGTCGTTCAACTACGTCTTACCTCGGAACAGTTAGCGAGTTGGCAACATTCAACACCAAGTTCGAAAAAATTGTCGAATTTTCTGCCGATTTTTATGAGTCATATATAGATTTCAAGCATCGTCCGCTCATCGACGGGTATATTCCACATTATGATTATGAAGATAAATATTTAAATTTGTACACCGGCCAATGGGAAGAAGGCAAGGCATCCCTGTATTCTAAAGTAAAAGTCGAAAGACAATCCGATCTTTGGGAAAGAGAAGGATATTGGGGATCGATCGGTGGATTTTACATATATAACAAGTTAGATAGTTTGTTAGGTAAAGAAAGACAACCGATACTTGATTTGAGCCAAAACGAAAAATATGCCAACATTGATAAGATCGGTTACTTTAGAAATGGAATTGCTCCTGTAATTTTTGAAGTTGAAAATGGTAACAGTGAGCTTGTGTACTACTACACAATTATGAACGAGGAAGGGGACTACTTATTTGAACCTGTTCAAATCGGTGGATTAGTCCTTGATTTCTCATTTGAAAACGGATATTTTGTATGTAATACTGCCGTGGGAGGCAACTTCTTTACTACTAAAAACCGTAGTTTGGAGGTATATGATACCACAGGCAGACAAATTGCGAAAAAAGAGTACTCCGTTTCCGCTATAGGCAAGGATTCTTCTGCTGTAATTTTTGATGAAGTAATCGTCTTGAAAAATGAAAGCACTTACTATTTGTATAACACAGAACTAACACCTCTTTTTTAAGTTGAATTGTTTATAACAAAATATAGTATTTAGCAAAAAAACGCAGTCTAAAAGGCTGCGTTTTTTCTTTTATATAGGCTAACGTTTGCCGTCATAAAGTGAAAAACATCTTTACAACATATATTTTTAAAAAATTTTATAAAAGTTAACACAAATGGGAATAAATGTGCTATAATTAGTATGTATGTCTGTGTAATTTTGAAAAAACAGACAAATTAAGTCGGAGGATGCCTTATGTTCGGTTACGTTAAGCCTGTGCGGGCGGAGCTTCTTGTAAAAGAAGAAGAATTTTACCGCGCAACCTATTGCGGCATCTGCCGAGCTATGAAAAAGCACACCGGTTCACTCTCTAACGTTACCTTGAGCTATGACAGCGTGTTTTTGGCGCTTGTCAGAATGTTATACATTCCCGATTCGGAGTTCGGAGTTGAGATGCGGCGTTGTATCGCCCATCCTGCAAAGAAAAGGGGAATGCTTAAGGAAAACGAAGCGATAGAATATACTGCCCGTGCCTTTGCGGTGTTGACCTATTATAAAATGCAAGACGATCTTCACGACGAGAGAGCTATTAAAAAGATTGCGGTGAATCTTCTCCGTCCAATAAGCTCGGGCGCAAAGAAAAAGGCTAAACTTCCCGAACTTTCGGAGATTGTTGCCCAAAAGCTTCTTAAAATTAACGAGCTTGAAAAAAACAAATCCGAGAGCGTTGACAAATCCGCAACGCTTTTCGGTGAGCTTCTCGGTGAAATTTTTGCATTTGGACTTCCCGAAAAGGAAAGGCTTGTTCCGTACCACGTAGGCTTCCATCTGGGTAGATTTATTCTTTCTGCCGATGCAGCCGAAGACTACGAAAAGGACAGAGAAAGCGGAGCGTATAACCCTTACGTTCTTGCTTACGGCGGAAAAGAGCTTACCGACGAAAACCGCGCTACAATAAAATGCGCCCTTGTTCTTGAATGTAAGGCGATCGAATCCGCAACAAATCTTTTGCCCTACGGAACAAGAGCAACCATAGAAAACATAATAAATAACGTGATATATCTTGGGTTAATTAAGAGAATTTCATTTCTTGACCCGAAAAAAGACGAAAGCGAGATAGCAAAGTGAAAGACCCATATTCAACACTCGGTGTTTCAAGTTCAGCCTCTGATGAGGAGATAAAGGAGGCATACCGTGCCCTTGCACGTAAATATCATCCGGATAATTACGGTGACGATAACCCCTTAAAAGACCTTGCAAACGAAAAGATGCAGGAGGTAAACGCAGCCTACGACCAAATACAAAAGATGCGTTCCAAAAAGGGTAGGTCATATACCGGCGGTAACTATAACGGTGATTATTCAAGCAGCGGCTCAAGTGCAGATTACGTGAGAATAAGACAGGCAATAAATTCACGTCGCTTTGTAGATGCGGAGAGAGAACTTGCTTCTGTTCCTATGAGCGAAAGAGGAGCTGAATGGCATTATCTTACAAGCATTGTTCTGATGCAGCGTGGCAACGTAAACGATGCTATGCGTGAGTTGGAAATAGCCTGCGATATGGATCCCGGTAATATGGAGTACCAGCGAGCTAAGGAAATGTTCAATACCAACGCCCGCGGCTACGGCAGCACTTATTACGGCGGCGGATATGGCGGAGGCTACAGAAGAGGAAGAACCTCTACCGACGATGCCTGTGATTGCTGCGCTAACCTTATTTGTCTTGACTGCCTTTGCGAATGTATGGGTGGCGACCTTATACGCTGTATATGAATAAAACGAAAAAGCTAACTCTTTCCTCGCTTATGGTGGCGATGGGTGTGGCATTTATGGCGATGGGCTCTTTCATAGAAGTGATGGACCTTTCGGTTTGCGCGGCGGTTTCGCTTATCGTTGTGTTTATATACCTTGAAGTGGGCATTGGATATGCTTGGGGTGTGTATCTTTGCACCTCGCTTCTTGCGTTTATTCTAGTGCCGACAAAGCTTATGTGCTTTGAATATCTTCTGATGTTTGGAATTTACCCTTTGCTTAAGGCATTTATTGAAAAACTGCCGAAAATCAGTTGGATATTTATAAAACTCCTTTTCGTAAATGCTACAATCTGGATAATATTCCTTTTTGTAGAGGTGATTATGGGTGTTCCGTTCCTTGAAGGAGACACTCTTCTTTATAAGGCTGCTTTGTACGTATTTATGAATATCACATTTATCGTTTATGATATTTTCATTACCGTTATGGTGAGATTTTATTACGATAAAATTCGTCCGCGTATAAAGAGGATTTTAAAATAACTAAATGTAAAGTATGGTGAGAAAATAATGACAAAAGTTGGCTTTATTTCTCTCGGTTGCTCGAAAAATCTTGTTGACACCGAGGTAATGCTGTATAAGCTTCATTCTCACGGCTTCGAGATTACTCCAAACGAGGAAGAAGCCGAAATAATCGTAATAAATACCTGCGGATTTATCGAGAGCGCAAAGCGTGAAGCAATAGATAATATCTTAGATGCCGCAGAGCTTAAAAAGTGGGGCAAATGCCGTCATATAATTGCCACCGGCTGCCTTGTTGAAAGATACAGAGAAGAGATTTTCGAGGAACTTCCCGAAGTTTCGGCTCTTGTAGGCGTTGGAAGTCTTGGAGATATTGTCGAGGCTTGCGAAGCAGTTATGCGTGGTGAAAAGTATTCCTCTTTTAAGGATAAAGAAAAGATGACTCTCGGCGGCGACCGCATAATTACCACCGAGCCCCATACCGCATATCTTAAAATTGCCGAGGGCTGTGATAACAGATGCACATACTGTGCTATTCCTTTAATCAGAGGTAAACTCCGCAGCCGTCCCATTGAGGACATCGTTTCGGAAGCTAAAGACCTTGAAGCTATGGGCGTTAAGGAAATCAATCTTATTGCCCAGGATACCACAAGATACGGACTTGACCTTTA
>JAZTXO010000073.1:0-19009 GCA_045636445.1 Eubacteriales bacterium
TCCAAATAAGATGCATCCAGATGCATGTTCTTATACTGTCTTGTTCCTTCTCTGAATGTATAGAAGGTGTGATTCATGCCGCTTATAAGCGAATAATCGTTTTGAAGGATATCCACACAGTGATCTATGAACACAACTTCAGGATACCTGTTGGTGTTCACGGCTTCCGCATATACATCTTCGTTTATAAATTCTTGCCTAAATTCTTCAAGTTCCATCATTACGCAAGATCCTCCGTATAGCCCTTAAGCGAATTGATAATTAGCGAATAGCTAACATCACAGATTTCGGAACGGGTTATATCCTTCTCTGTTAGTCTAGGAAAATCACCGCTCACTTTGTATGAAGTCATAGACTTAACATCAAATTTTGACATAAAACTCTCGTCAGAGGAATCAAAACCGAATGCACTTAATTTGCTCAAAAAGATACCTTCTGCGGTTTCATCGTTAATCTGTGCAAATATGTAATTAAACAGTTCTTCAATGCTAGACTCTCCGTTGCTGAACTGATCTGACATAGCTTCAGCTTTAACGACAATCAAATGTCCGTCGTGATCGGAAGAAAGCTGTGCAAGTGATGAGATGTGAACAGTTGTCGTGTTTGCTCCTACGGTTTTTACTTCAAACCACTCAGTATCTACAGCATAATCTTTGCTTTTGAAATCGGGGCCGCTCCATGCCTGAACTGCAACTGCTGCTCCAAAACGGTCAAGCATATATTTCTTCAAAAAATACAGCTCGCCAAACAATCCCTGAAGGACTTCTCTTGAAATCTTTCCGCCAGCATCACGTTTGAACATGTTTTTCCAAATGATATAGCGCTTTTTTAGAGCAGACAGCGCTTGAGTCTCGCTATATCTATCTGTTATAGCATCTACGAGATTGGTGCAAAATGCAAAGAAGACTTTACGAGCATCAGACTGTAACAAATCAAAGCATGTCCAATAAACAGATTCGCTTTCTTTTCCCTGAGTTACCTTCAACATTCTTGTTGACTCGATTTTAGGAGCAGAGGAGCTAGACATAAACGCTATTCTAAAGTTTCCTTCTTCGCTCAATCCGCAATATACACCTAATGCGGAATTTACCGGTATTCTCTTTTGATTTCCGGAAGCCTCATTGACAAAAGCTTTATATTCCTGTTCAAAATCAACCATTGCTGTCATCTTCTCCTTCCTCTTCGTCGTTAATCTCCAAATTTTCAGTCAATTCTTTTAGCTTCTGCAAGTTTGCACGGTAAACAAACTTCTTTGAAGACTCTTTCGCAGGAAATGCCACCGCAAACGCCATCAACGGCAAGCCGTCAAATTTATCACGGATGGCTATTTTCTCGTCGGAGATTATCTTGCGTAATTCATCGCTGTCATTGTTGAATCGAGCTTTAGTTTCCTTTTCGGAAGCATCCACTTTAAGTTCAATGGGATATATAACAAGCAACGGATACTCTCGCTCTTTCAAAAAGTCAGTCGCAGTAAGATCTTTATACTTTTCTTCACCGGCTTTTACTCCTGCATTTTTTGCAGCTAACATTTCCTCTCGTTTTTTCAAACGTGGAACGAATCCACTATCCAAAATTCCAGGATCCAGAACACGGTTATTATGGCCACCAATACGAATGAACTTATCAGACGCATTCGCGGTGTGGAAGCTACGCGTTGTAGCCGCTAATCTTTCAACACCCATAAAATCAGGATACATTGCGGAATCACCGGTTGCAATCACAACATCCCAGTATTCAAAAACATCACTGTTTTCAATATAGTCGGATAAGCCCTGAATATCAAACTTTTTGTTAACATAGTGAATTTGCAGCTTGGAAATAAAATCCGCGATCTCGTGTTTCCAAACTCTTCTCGCCATATATCTTCCGTCAACATCTGCAAAATTAAGCGTTTTGTAAAACTCCACGAAAGCATCATAATTAGCTTTATTAGTTCCCGGAGTTTTCAGTAATTTGGAGGTATCTGCATATTCTCCACCATAATTCAGTTGACAAATAATCTGCTCCGAATTTCGCTGCTTATTTCTTGCAGTAATCAAAAGAGTTGTTTCCAGTGTATCGGGCGTTTCTCGAACCATCAATCCAAAATCTTTTGGTTTCTTTCTTTGACGTTCCATTTCCTTGAACTGTTCTTTTAGGTTATCAACAGCAGCCAAAACAGCACTGAAGCAATCAACATTAATCTGTGTCATATATACACGGCACAGATCCTTGTATTTCGGTCTGTATCCAAACCATCTGCACATCTGCAATAAGGTATCGTACGCTCCAGCGTTTCTACTGTAGTAACTAACCATCAAGCCTTCCAATGTCAAACCACGGGAAAGAACTAAACCACCGATTGCGATAACACGGGCACCTGTTTTTTCGTAAGCCTCGTAATCAAATCTTTGTTTCTTCCCTTCCTTTTGAGATGTCATTTTTCCGTTTCTTGCGTTTACGGTTACAATCTCAAACTGCATAATTTCATCATACAGTCCTTTTTGAATATGCTCCCAAGGAACAGGATCATAGCTCTCGTCCTCTTCCTCGTCATAATGCCCCTCTCGGATATCCTTGTAAAAATCATCCGTCGTATATAGCTCATAAAGCGCCTTCATATCAACATTGCGTATAAATTCATCGACAGGATAACAATCCGTTTGCTCTATAACTCGGCGAAGTTTTTCACAGTATTCAGATACTTTGTCATAAATACGGTCTTGAACATCATTAAATCTAGAAATATTTATCATCATACTTCTATGCTTGATCTTATGACCTCTGACAGTTCGCACGACACAGTTTAAGAGGAAACTTAAGATAGCTTCTTTTACGCTTTCCGCAAGCACAGGATAAGCCACATCTTTTCTATGTATAACAGGCAAGAAGTTTTCTTCCTCTTCATCAATCAATCTCAAAGGTCTAGGAAGTTCATCAGAATCCTCATGTGGAAATACTTTATAACCGCCAAAGTAATTTCCGGGTGCTTTTAGCTGCACAATGAAATCCGCCGGAAACAGATCAAGAAAGTTCTCATCGCTGTCATCAGGATTGATGAAGATATTAGCGAAAGGAGTAGCCGTAAATCCTACATAAGAAGCTACCGGGAATTTATTGAATATGGCACGGATACACCTGTTAATTGTAGTAGGATCTTTTCCTGCAGGAGCAGTACTGATCGAAGCGTTATCAGCCTCGTCATCGATGATTAAGATGCTGCGTGAGTCAAAATCCTTCAAGGCAGACTGAAGCTGTTTAATAACAGATTCCAGTATATCCTTGTTCTTCTTAACAACAAGCACTACAGGTTTATTAAAATCGCTTATTGCAGCATTAAGATTCTTCTGAATAAATTTTGCAAAGTCGTTTGCTTGGTTAGTAAAAGGAACAGCGTAATGCTCTTCGTTATATTCTCCGACACCGCAATAAATAATATCGTCACCGATTGTATCGCTAATAGCACCTATTACACCTTTGTCGGTTCTTTTCTGTGTTTGGATTCTAAGAGAATCTGTCATTCCGGCAAGCAAAACAACAATTTTATATCCGTAATCGTATGCCATGTTCATTAAGGCCAAGTAATTGGCAGTTTTACCGGACTGTACATCACCGACTACAAGACCCCTGCGTTGCTCTTTAGGGCTATCAGTTTTAGGATTTGCACATCTTGAAAGAATCTTTTCACATGTAGGTGCAATATCTTCTTCGATAACTTTGAAAGAAAAACCCTCCTGTCTAAGATAAAGTTTATACCTGTCGAAGTATGAGTGTGCAATGGTCGGCTTCACCCTATACAACCAAAGATCTGCGTCATAATCGTTATCAATAATTGTCGGAGTGTATACCTTTATGCCAACCTCTCTCTCGAACATGTGAACAGCAGTTGCTAATATTTCATCCTTTTCACTCTGCTGAATGTCATCTGTAATAACGATCGGGAGTAACATTTCCGCTCTTGCCATTACTTCGGTATGAGTTTTCTTCTTTCCTCCAAAAACGACGTACAGCAACTCGAATACTTTTACTGCAAGTTCATATTTTGTTGTTTCAATCATTTTCAAAAACCCTCCTTCGAACTTCTTCTTTTCTCTTTTCCAAACGTCTGTAACCTTCAACCATAAAGATCATTTCAAACGTCTTGGCTTTATCTTGCTCGTCACACAGAGCAATAATTTCAACAATCTCTTCTATAAGATGCTCTTCCTCTGCATCCTCTCCTGTATTAACAATCGCAAGCGAATCCATATTGTCATTCGCTATTGAATATTTAGGTAAATAGCATTCGATTTGCGACAACACAATTTCCAACAGTTTTTTCTCGTTTTCGCCGAGAGCATTTACAAGTGTTGCAATAGCAGGCGACTCCCTGTTAATTTGGTATCTGATCTTTCCTTCATGCTCGTTGATTCTATCCCAAATTTTAAACTCTGCCGACTGCTCCTTCACACCGGGGAACTTGGTTGTTCTCTTACTTCTAACGATGGAATCCTCAACAGCCATTTTTATGCGATCTTTGATCTTATCCGGTATCTTTGCAGAAGACTTTTTAACATCAAGCATCCACACAGAGTCGAGAGTAGAAGGAATATCTACCTGTATACGTGCAAGCTTGTTCAGCTCGCTACGTACGCCCATGTGCATCCAACTTCCCCAAGAAATCAATCTTTCGTTTCTGTAAAGATAGAATCCCTGCTCATCATATATACTCTTCGGATTGCCGAGCAACTGCTTTTCGTCCGAAGTTAACGTATTGGCAAAAGGAAGCGTATACGGAGTGACCGTGATATCAAAACCGTCTATGTTGATTTTTGAGGTTCTTCCTGTCTGTTGCCGTCCAACTGATCCAAGCAAGAACGGATCTCTTCGTTCGATTCTCTTTTCGTTATAGTAAATCTCTATCTTGTTGTAAAATCTGTGGAATACAAGTTCGACATGCCGCTTAGATTCAGCAACAACAGCTCTGAAACTGTCCTCAAAGTTTTTAGCAAGTCCTTCGATCTTGTCAAACTTTGTCCACACTACAAGAGTTCCGGACTCATAAGCATTCAAACGGTCAATTTGAGGAAGCGTTGCAATTTCTTCTTTTGTCAGCTGTTTAAGTAATAACTTGTTCTCTGTCTCAACCACATCCAAGTCAAAAGACATCGCATGAACGCGCCCAAATTTCTTGCTTGCTACGGTAAACTCTCTACACTGAGAAAGCGAAGCCGACTTCAAGCCTAAGCCGAAACGGCCGAGTTCTTGCATGCAATCTTCTTTTCCTTCTCTGTCAGAACCGAAAAGCATTGCATTATCAAGCTCAGAGGCATTCATTCCCCAACCGTTATCAAGAACACAGAAATACGGAGTCTTTGCTAGAGCATCCGAAAAAACACAAATTTCAGTAGAAGCGACCGCAACACTGTTATCTATAATATCGGCTACTGCGGTTGAAAAATTATATCCTATTGCTCGCAATCCTGTCAGTAATGCTTTGGCAGGAAACTGTCTTTCAACTAATTCACTCATCTTAGTTAGTTCCTATCTCCATATGTAATAGAATTTATGGATTTATTCAATCCGTCAAGGTCATCTGTCGTATATATGTGTGTTTTAAACTCTCCGTTTATATCAGTCACCAAAAACAGCTGTGCCCGACTTTCAAAATCGTGAAAGAACTGAACCTTTGACATCGGCAAGGTGAAATATTTAGACTTTGTAGCAGTATACTTTATCACTAGATATCTCTTTGTGTCAGCCAGTACATATTCAATATCGTATATCGAATACGGATATTCGTCTTTCAGATTTCGGATGTTCTGAGCACCTATCTCTGTCAAGTATTCCATAGCAATTTGATATGCTTTTAACCGATTCTCTTCCATAACCGCATCAAAATTATCCGGATGGACAGCATCGTATCCGAGCTTTTCTCTCAAAGCAATTATTTCTGTATCATACACATCTGAGTTCTCGTGGAAATGCGAAACAAATTTGTTTCCAACGCCTCTTCTGTTAATGAATACTTTGGAGTATGGAATATCCGGCTCGCCTACAACCGTTACATCAAAGTTAAGCGTCTCTGTTTCTTCGCAATATTCAAACGACTCTACAATAAATGCATATCCGTGTAAATGTTCAGATACCGCCTCAAGTACAGATCTGTTGTTTATCTCAACGTTTAAGTCCTCAAAACAAAGCGACATTGGGTAGTGAAGTTTTTGACGTCCGAAATGCACATTGCTCGGATCTGTTTCTTCACGGATGTAAATGCAAAATGCCGGTAATCCGTTTAATTCTGTTCCATTCACTGCAATTTTTTCAAACACACAAACTCGATTGATTTTTGCAGATGCTCTAGACTTTGAAATAATTTGTGATACAAGATCTTCTTTGCTAAAACAGTTAATTCCTTCAGGAATCTTTTCAATCTCAAACAGTTCCGGACGTGCAACACTGCCTTGTTTTAGCGGAGTAGCAACGGTCGCAGTGTGACCTCGCTCATTATCGTTTTTTATATTGAAAAACAGTGATTTCGTATCAATTGATAATCGAATCATGCTCATTAAATTTAGTTTCCTTTTTTGTATTTCTCTTCAAACATCGCCTCAAAGATAGCAACGAGCACATTGACAACTATTGAGTTTCCAATAAGCTTATTCAATTTTCGATAGCTCAACCCTAAGCTCTTAGCGCTTAAGTATTCGCTTTCGGTAAAGCCCATCATGAGAAAAGCTTCTCTCAATGTTAAGCGACGGTATGTGTCACCTTTCGCACCGTTATACTTAAACAACGCTGCGGTGTGTGTTCTATCCATATTGCAGGTAATCGTCCTAACCGTAGTATCCCTAGTGATCGGATCTATTCCGTTAATATCCCACATAACATCTCTAGACGGTGTTTTATTAAGCTGCGCCATGTCGGCTTCCATTCTCAAAACCGGATCACTGTCATAATCGGTAAGAATGAATTTATGTATGTTAAACGAACGAGCCTTTTTCTTTTCACTGATGACTTCGCCAAGATTGAGTTTTTTACACAAATGACTAATAATAAACGCTCTTTCTCTATCCTGTGGAACACCAAAATCAAGAGAATTTAGAATCATGCATTCATCATTTTTATAACCAATAGACTCAAGAAAACTCAACCATTGATCCAAATCTTTTTTGTTAGAATCGGCCTTTATGGTTTTTACGTTTTCAAGCAGAAGATATTCGGGAAGTCTACCAAGTGCATTAAGCTCGGTCAATATTCTTTCAATCTCCCAAAGAAGACCCGATCTAGTTCCTGAACCTTTGCTCATCCCTTTTCCAAGACCGCCCGTGGATAAGTCTTGGCACGGAAAGCTGTATACGAGCAAATCGGTAGTGGGCATGTCTGCGCCTTTCAGCTCGGTTATAGAACCGTAGTTTTTGGCCTTCTTGTTAGCTCTGCATAAATCTCTTCTCTGATCCTCTGTAAGCCTTTTAATGTTGCAAGGTTTTACCGAATCAGCACTGAATGTAAACTTAGATAGATACTCATCCACTTCTGCGATATTCTGGGGAACCTCGACATCAACGTCTTTACAGTGTATGGCGGCATAGCATTCAATAGCATCAATAAACCAATCACTTATGCCTACTATTTCATAATTTATGTTCATACGTTTTAATGCCGACGCTTGCGCACCTATGCCAGCAAAGGCTTCAAATACACGTAATTTTTTCTGTTCTGCTTTTTCAACCATGTCTTTTTATCCCATTCTATCTTGTGCATTAGATTTGTCGGGAACGATTTCTACAATATCGTCCATTGTGCATTCAAGCGCCGTGCATATCTTAACAAGCACGTCACTTGAAATTGTGGCTCCATCTTTTTTCATCTTCGCGAGCGTTGCAGGACTGATACCTGCTTTTGCGGCGAGGTCCTTGCTTTTCATCTCGCGGTCGATGAGTAGTTTAAAAAGTTTCTTATAGCTTGCAGCCATATTTCACCTCATAAATGTAAATATTTTTATACATATAACATTTTACCACTTTTATCGACAAAAAGCAAGTGGTTTGCCCAAAAGAAATTACACGAGCGTTGAATTTCTTTAATTTTCGCAAATTGGGCGGTGCTGCGTTAAATGACATTGGAACTGATTAATTGGCTCAGTTGGAAACGGTCGCCTTGGAAGCGGTCTTCTTTGTCTTATGAGGTGAATTTTTTTGCTACATATATTACTGATACTTCCCTAATAATTCTTCAAAAATCTAAATATTTCGATAAAATAATTAAATTTTTGAGAACGGCATGCTTTTGTGCAAAGGATTGATGCGTGGGTATTTCTAGGCGGGTACATTTTCCTCAATCCGTTACTAACGGTTTCTAACGGTTACTAACGGCAGTCACCAACTGCGCAAAAATCATTAGTTTATTCACCGTTTTATTTGCGGATGTTTTCTTTGTTTTAAGAGGCAAAAATATTTTCCTGCGACGAGAAAATTCGAGAGAAAATACTTGCATACCGCTATTACGGATGCGGTATATTGCGTTAAGCTCGTCGTGTTCGGCCGACGAGTAGCAAACAATTTTCTATAAGGACTTGACAAGATCTTGCACGAGAGTTACAATACAAAAAACCGCCTCGGGGTGAGCCGAGGCGGTGGGCGTTTGGGAGAGTTTATTGATAATTTAACGTATTGCGTTTGTTTTCCGGTTTTCTAAATATGCTCTGTTGCTTCGCTATATATTCGCTTTCCAGCTTCCGTTTTTCTTACCGCCTACGCGTTCAACTTTGCCGTTTTCTTGTAAAGCTTTCATTGAATTTTTAACGGTTCTGAGGGATTTGCCGATTTTTTCGCTTATTTCTGCGAGTGTTATCTGAGGATCGTTTTTAATCAACGCTATAATAGCCTGCTCACGATTGATTGACTCTTCGGGCTGCTCCGCCGACTCTTTATATCCGATGTGCATTTCACGATTTGAGAGAACGTTATCTTCATCAAGGAGCAGATTTCTTAAGAACAACTCAAGATAATGGGTGGTTTCGGTTATATTCTTTGCGCGGTTGTTGTAATTGGCTCTTACAAGCGCATTTCTGAAATACCATGAGTTATCTGCAAAGATGTCATTGGCTACATTGAACCCAAGCTTTGACAGATACTTGATAAGGAATACTGCTGTTGTTCTGGTGTTGCCTTCACCAAAGATATGAATTTGCCAAAGGTTTGA
Organism: Eubacteriales bacterium; assembly: GCA_045636445.1. Taxonomy (GTDB): domain Bacteria; phylum Bacillota; class Clostridia; order Oscillospirales; family CAG-272; genus UBA1740. The sequence goes on from JAZTXO010000073.1 coordinate 9,166, forward strand.
AATGAATCTTGCCAAATGCTTGATTGTTTCTTCTGTAGAAAGGCCTGAGTAATCAAAGTTTTTCTCAAGGCTTAAATCATAATCCAGAGTTTCTCTCAGGTTATATGCATTTCCGTAAATAACCGTATCTCCGTCAAGCACCCATTCTTGCTTTGAAATGTTGTAATCCCTTATCGTTCCCGCATGAGAGTAAATACCTTCAAAGAGGCGCTTGTGAATGGTTAAAAGTTCAATGGGAGAAAAGACAAATGAATTCTCTGAAATGATTTGAGCTATACGAACCGATACTTTATCTGCTTCTTCTGTTCTTTCGGCTTGGGATTTATTTTCTTTGTAATAAGAGGTGATGAGCTGATGAGCATCATCAAAGGATATATCTCCGTTAATGCTCTGCTCGGCTGTTTTAATTAAATATTCGGAGGGCTCCAGTCCATCAACCTGCTGAAGACCGATTGCCGTTTTCCAGGCATAAGTTTTATAATATTTTGCCGGTTCTTTTTCCTTGGAATATTCTTCGAAAAGCTCGTCTTTCATCATAAATCTCCGGTGTTTTTGTTCAGATATATTATAACACAAAAATGTTTAAAGTGCAATAGCTAAAGTGCAATTTTGCTAATTTTGCACTTTATTTTTGCTTCTTTGCACTTAAAATAATATTCTACTGATCGGTTTTGAAAGACTTGGGAAGGCTATTCGCAAATGATGATTTTCGCGGTTTTGACCACATCCGATCGCATGATTTTGGCGCATTTGACCACATGTTTTGACCCATTAGAAAACTCGGAAAATACGGAATGTACGGAATTATTTACCGAATTTGTACGTTTTGGTTTACAAAATCGGACTAAACGGACGCAAAAAAACGCAAAAAACGAACGGTTGGCAGTTGGGGTGGTAGAGACAGCAAGTTCAAGTCTTGTTTGCTGCTCGGCAGTCGTGCACACCGAGCTTACGCAATGTTGCACTCAGACCAAATAAAGCCTTGAAAACATTGAGTTTTCAAGGCTTTATTTTTTGCTTGTTACGCAGTTTTTATGAGGTGTGTTACGCGATTTGCTACGCAGATTGTGTAACACCTTGACTTATACAGGTTTGATCAACTATGTAAACGTATTTGTTAACGGTTGATTTGCTTTTTCTCCTATGATGCTCGCAATTGTATTTGCGATATTTAAGGGAGTGGTCAAGGAACTTATTTGTGAGGATACCTCAAAAACGCAAATAAACACAAAGATGATAAACATACTTGATGGGATTGGTGGAATTTATGAACATATATTGACAAAAGGAAATTCACATGCTATAATAGTTAAAAGATTTAACTATTAGAGGTTTGTTATGAAAATATTCAACAAAGGCTTTAATTTCGGCCAGGACGGGCCGGGAAACCGGCTTGTTTATCATTTACAAGGATGTAATATGCGGTGTATATGGTGTTCCAATCCCGAAGGAATGCCGCAAAGCGGCGGAAAAGAGTTTTCTGTTGATGAAATATTTGATGAATGTAAGCGCAGCAAGCTGATGTTTTTTTCGGGTGGTGGTGTTACCTTTACCGGCGGAGAGGCGACGATGCAGCATACGGAACTTTTGGAGCTTTTAAAGTTACTTAAAATAGATAATATTCATACTTGCATAGAGACAAACGGAACATCACCGGAACTTTCAGAGCTTCTGGAATACATAGATTATCTGATAATGGATTTTAAGCATTTTGACAGCACAGAGCTAAAAAAGTATACGGGAATGCATAACGAAATCATAAAAAAGAATTTTGAAAAAAGTTGCCAAAGCGGCAGACAACAGCATATAAGAATTCCGCTTATCAACGGAATAAATACTCAAAATCCGGAGGACTTTGCGGAGTATTTTTCAAAATTTGATACAAGCAACACAGTTTTTGAGTTTTTAACCTATCACGAATACGGCAAAGATAAGTGGCGTGATGAATACAAGGTCAAAGATGGCTTCGTGCCAGAAGATACATTGAATAAATTTAAAGAAGTTTTTATAAAGCATAATTTAAAACTAATAACAACGTAGGGGGAATTTTTATGTACGGAATTTACGAACCTGGAAAGCTTACCGAAATGGCAAAGGCTCTTTACAGAGAAGAAAGAGAAATCAAAAGACTTGACGGCTGGTTTATTGCAAAAGAAACCGAAATGCTGGCAGACGATAAATATGCCGACTGTACACCGGAGGTAAAAAAAGCGCACCTTTTGTGCGAGGTTTTGAAGGAAATGCCTCTCTTTTTAAGCGACAATGCGGTGTTTGTGGGTACACAGCGTGATGCATTTGCGAAGAGCTATGCACTTATCAATCCGTCGTTTACGGTCGAGGGCTTTTCGGGCTACTGTGACCCTATGGCAATATACAACGATATTGAGCCGAATGACGAGTTTACAAAAGAGCGCATTGACAAGGTGCGTTCGTTTACCGCAAAGACCAAAATGGTTGAAATGTTGAATAAGACCTATGGTGAGGCAGAGGATTATACCAAGGAGGTTATATTCTTTGTTGAGCAGGTTACAGGTCACGTTATCCCTGATTTCAGATTTGCTCTCAAATATGGTGTTGATACTATGATAAGCGAGGCGAAGAAAAAGTCAGGCGAATTTTATGAGGCAGCAGCAATTGCTCTTGGCGGTGTAAAAATCCTTGCAGACCGATATATTGCCATTATTAATGAACAGAAAAAGAATTGTACAGCCGAAAGACTTGCACAGCTCGAACTTCTTGAAAAATCCCTTGTAAATATTTCTTCGGGTGGTGCAGAAAATCTTTATGAGGCACTTCAGCTTTATATCCTTTTGTGGACGATTATGTGTCTTGAACAGGCACCAAACCCTTATGCTTTCTCGGTGGGAAATGCAGACAGAATTTTTGAACCATACAGAGGTGAGCTTTCAAGAGAAGAAGCGAGTGAGCTTTTCAAACACCTCCTTGTGTTCTATAACGTAGGTGACAGAAGCTGGGCGATTTCCCAGAATGTTCTGATTGGCGGCAGAGATATTGAGGGTAATGACCTTACAAATACTATGTCCTACGCAATTATGGATGCATACTACGATATGAACCTTCCTCAACCGATTTTGTCGGTTAAGTTACATAAAAATACACCTGAAGAGCTTTACGCTGAAATGGGAAGATTCTTCTTCTCGGCAGGCGTTCTGACACCATCTCTCTTTAATGATGATGCACTATTTGAAGTGCTTAAAAATAACGGTATTGCAGACGAAGACATCCCTGATTACTCGGTTGCAGGCTGTCAGGAACCGCTGATTATGGGCAAAGATAACGCTAACACAACAAACAGCTGGCTCAGCCTTCCCAAAGTTCTTGAAATGGTATTGAATGGCGGTGCATCTTTAATAACCGGCGACAAATTGATGGAAAAAGAGGATTACAACCTTGAAAATATTAGAGATGTGTTCTATAAAACCCTTGACAAAGTAGTTGACAAAATGGTTGATGCGGCAAACGGTGCTTCCTGTGCACTGTCTGAACTGAAAGTACCTTTCTTAAGCTGCTTTATGGGTGGTCTTGAGTATGGTGCAGATATGCGCGACACAAAAGTTCAGGGCACAAAGTATAACGGCAGCGGATGTTTGGTTCATGGACTTACAGTTCTTGCAGACTCTTTTATCGCAATTGATGAATTTGTGAAAAAATACCCCGACGGCAAGGAAACCCTTGTAAATGCACTCAAGAACAATTTCGAAGGCTATGAGGATTTAAGAGAATTCCTTCTTTCCTGCCCTAAATTCGGTAATAATATTGAAGCGGTTGATAAGGAAGCAAGAGAAATTGCAATTAAAGTTTCTCAAATGCTCCGTTCCAAGAAAAACTATCTTGGCAATCCTTTCCGTCCGGACTTTTCCAGTCCTTCAACCCATTTGACTTACGGTTACTGGGTAGGCGCAACGCCGGATGGTAGAAAGAGTCGGGATATGCTGGGTTATGGTGTTGACCCGCTTTATGGCGAAGCGTCAAACGGACTTGGTTTTAGAATGCTTTCCAATATGAAACTGCCCTTTGAAGAGTTTAACGGTGGTTATGCATCCCACTTGGGTATCGACCCCAAATATTTCAAGGGGGAGGATTACAGCAAAAAAGGTCTGGAATTTTATCAGAATATTGTAAAGCCCTTGTTCTTTAATGAACTTTGTGAGGGTGTTTCGCCTTTCTATCTGTATGTGAATGTAACCACACCTGAAACATTAAGAAAAGTTTTGGCAAATCCTGCAAAGTATGCGCCCAGCGGTGTTTATATTATGAGAATTCACGGTACATTTGTAAACTTCCTCGACTTATCTCCTGAAATTCAGCAGGATATTATTACGAGATTGGATTTGCAGTCCACCACGATCGGTTGTTAGGAGTGGCGTTATGAAAGCGATAGGAATTGATATTGGCACAACCAGTGTTTGCGGTGTTTTAATTGATGCAGAAACAGGAAAAATGCTTGACTCCTGTACGAAAAACAGCGATGCATTTATTTCTACCGACAACAAGTGGGAAAAAATACAGTCGGTGGAAAAAATTATGTCCGTAGCAACTGAAATTCTTAACAGCTTTATAGATGAGGATGTTTCGGTCATCGGTGTGACGGGTCAGATGCACGGTATTGTTTATACGGATAAGGAAGGCAATGCTGTCAGTCCTCTGTATATCTGGCAGGATGAAAGAGGAAATCTTCCATATAAAGATACTACATATGCAAAATATTTAAACAGTTTTTCCGGGTACGGAAATGTTACAGATTTTTATAACCGTGAAAACGGAATAAGACCTGAAACCGCTGTCAGCTATTGCACCATCCATGATTATTTTGTGATGAAGCTTTGCGGTTTGACTAAGCCTCTAATGCATGCCAGCGATGCGGCAAGCTTGGGTTGTTATGATGTTAAGGAAAATAAATTTAATTATGATTGCAATGTGGATATAACAGCAGACTATACCATTGCAGGCACATATAAGGGCGTTCCCGTCAGCGTTGCTATCGGTGACAATCAGGCAAGTGTATTTTCAACCCTTGCTGACGAGGACAGTGTTCTTTTAAATATCGGCACCGGCAGCCAGGTTTCAATCGTATCAGATATACCCGTTGAGGCTGACAATATCGAAACAAGACCTTATTTTGAGGAAAAATATTTGATTGTGGGATCGGCGCTCTGTGGCGGCAGAGCCTATTCGATGCTAAAGAATTTTTATTCCGAAGTTTTAGGCTATACTCAAAGAGTTAATGATGATACCGTGTATAGCATTATGAATCAAATGCTGGAAAAGGCAGATAACACGCCTTTACAGGTGGATACACGCTTTGCCGGCACGCGGAAAAACCCTGAACTTACGGGTGCTATATCAGGCATCACGACAGAAAACTTTCATCCTTCCAATTTGACCCTTGGGGTGTTAGAAGGTATGGCTACTGAACTTTTTAACATGTATCAACTGATGGGTTCGAAGAAGTCCGGCATTGTGGGTTCCGGTAACGGCATCCGCAAAAATCCGGCTTTGGTTAAGACGTTTGAAAGTTTGTTTAGTGCCAAAATGAAGGTTCCGAATCATTTAGAAGAAGCGGCTTTCGGTGCATCATTGTTCGGTTTGGTTGCTTGCGGCATATTTAAAAATGCTAAAGAGGTTCAACAGCTTGTACAATATAAGGAGTGATAAAAAATGTATGGATTAGAGGACAGAATCAAAAGATTGACCACGGAAATATGTGAAAAGCTGAATGAAAAATACGAAAAGGTCGAAAATGTTAAAATTTTAAAGGGACGCCTTACGTTTCCTTGCGATCTGACAACTCTGGATGGGTTTAAAACCTATACGGATAATGCAGTGTGGTCAGGTGCAACTTTTGACGATTATGCCCTTTTTAAATTTACAGTGAAGGTTCCTGAAATAGCGGAAGGCTATGAGTGGGGTCTGGATATAAAAACAAACAAAAACACCGGGCATAACATGGTGAAGCCACAAATGCTATTGTTTGCAGAGAATAAGTGCCTTTGCGGTCTTGATACCAATCACGAATCCATACCGATTCACGGTTATGCAAGCGGTGAGAAAATATGCTTTTATGTATATGCCTTCAGCGGTCTGCCGGGCAGAACACCTTACGGTGACTTTGTTGATATGGATATATCTGAGGGTGTTCGTTTTTATGTACACTCTTATGTCAGAAATAAAGCTCTCAAGGATTTGTATTACAATGTAAAGGTTCCTATTACCCATCTTGAGTATTTTGAAAAAAACTCTTATGAGTACACAAAAATTGTGGAAGAACTGAATGAAGCGCTTAGGTTTATAGATTTCAGAAACTTATATTCGCAGACGTTTTATGATGGTGTGACCAAAGCCAACGAATATCTTGAAAAGAATTTGTATGGTGAACATGGCACTGGCAAAGCAACCCTTGTAGGGCATACTCACATTGACCTTGCGTGGTTATGGCGCTATGAACACACCGTTGACAAAGCCGTCCGCTCCTTTGCTACGGAGGTTAAGCTCCTTGAGGAATATGACGAGCATCGGTTTATGTCCAGCCAGGCTCAGCTTTATGAATATGTGAAAGAGCAAAATCCAACGCTTTATCAAACAATCAAAGATCTGGCAGCCGAAGGCAAATGGGAAGCGGATGGTGCTATGTGGGTTGAACCTGATATGAATCTGGTATCGGGTGAATCCATCATATTGCAGATTTTATACGGAAAAAGATTTTTCAATGAGGAATTTGGGAAAGATTGCAAGATTTTATGGCTTCCCGATGTGTTTGGTTATACAGCGGCACTTCCACAAATCCTTAAAAAAAGTGGAATCGATTATTTTATGACCTGTAAGCTTCCCTCAAACGAGATCAATCGTTTTCCTTATGACACCTTTTCTTGGCGGGGTATTGACGGGACAGATGTTCTTGCTCATTGCACAACTTATATCAGCGGTTACAATCCTAACGTAGAAGGCGGTGAAATGATAACCGGCTGGCGTAAGTATGAGCAGAAAAACATCAATGACGATATACTGATTCCCTTTGGGTTTGCAGACGGTGGCGGCGGTGTGTCCTATGGGCAGCTTGAAACTGTATTGCGGGCAAAAAAAGGTATTCCCGGTATGCCCGAAATAAAAATCGGTACAGTCGGTGACTATTTTAACCGACTGAACGAAAAGGTTTCTCAAAGCAGAAAACTTCCCGTGTGGTCAGGCGAAATATACTATGAAAAGCACCGAGGTACTTACACCTCCATGGCCCGTATAAAAAAACAGAATCGCAAGTGCGAATTCTTATATTCAAATGCAAACTGGTTGTCTGCACTTGCTGATTGTATCGGTGGATTTGCGTTTCCGAAGGCGCAATATGAAGCAGGCGTTAAAAAAATGCTTCTCAATCAATTTCACGATGTATTGCCGGGCACTTCGATTAAAGAGGTTTATGAGGATACGGATGTTTTGTACAGAGAAGCGTTTGATATTGGTAATGGCATCTGTCGGGATGCATTAAGTGTCCTTAATTTTGATAATGATAAAGAAAAAATAACAGTATTTAACCCATTTTCCAAAAAGGTCAGCGGATATGTTGAGCTAAACGGCAGGTATATATATGTAAATGATGTACCTGCAAAAGGCTACGCTGTTTATAGTGTTAATGCATCTGCACCGGATGTTCCTGTTGCTGTTTCGGGTAATACGGTTGAAAACAAATATTATATTATTCAGTTTAACAAAAACGGTGAAATAGAAAGTCTTTACGACAAAAGAGAATACCGCGAGTGCTTTATAAAGGGTAAAGCAGCCAATACATTAAGAATTTTTGAAGATAAAAGCAACATTTCTATTGTGGGCAACGGCGTCTATAATGAGGACAACTGGAACCTTGAAAGTTACTACAGAGAACGTGAGTTTGAACTGAATGCACCTTATGAAGTCAGTGTTCTTGAAAACAACGGCGAGTATGTCATAGTTCGTACCAAACGCAAATATATGCAATCGGAAATTTTGCAGGATATGATTGTGTATGCAAGGTCTCCAAGAATTGATTTTAAAACCGAAATTGACTGGAAAGAAAACAGCCAGGTTTTAAAAGCAGAATTCCCCGTTGACGTAAATGCTACCAGAGCAACCTATGAAATACAGTTTGGTTATCTGGAACGTTCCACCACCTGTAATACTACGTGGGATGAGGCAAAGTTTGAGGTATGCGGTCATAAATGGGCAGATATTTCAGACGGTGGATACGGTATGTCGCTTATGAATGACTGCAAATACGGCTACTCGGCAGACGGCTCCACTTTAAGCCTTACCCTTTTACGATGTGGCAACAGTCCCAATCCCGATGCGGATAAGGAACGGCATAGTTTCGTATATTCTATTCTCCCACACAGAGGAGATATCAGGCAGGCAGATGTGGTAAAAGAGGCATATATTCTTAACAACCCATTGTTTGCAATGGAAGGAAAGCCGAAAAAACCGGGTACACCCAAAGAATTTTCTTTGTTTGCGTGTGACGGAGCTGTTCTTGACACAATTAAACCTGCCGAGGATAATGACGGATGGGTGCTCAGATTTTATGAGCCTTATAATGCTTCCGGTATGGTTAATTTACAATGCGGAAAGACCATCAAAAAGGTTATGCCGGTTGATATTATGGAAAATCAAATCCATAATTTTGAGGTTGAAGCATTTGATAACGGTTTTAAATTCAATATAAAACCATTTGAAATTGTAACCTTAAAAGTTTGGTTAGGAGAATGAGTATGCTGACGAAACCTATATTTTTTGAAAGAAACAGAGTCGGTCGAGTGTATAGCGGCGGCAAGCTATTTCATAGTTTTTTTGGAGACGAGCCCCAAGATGGCTTTTTGCCGGAGGAATGGATTGCTTCATCGGTTAAGGCATTGAATAAAGAAATGGCTCATGAAAAAGAAGGCGTTTCAAAACTTAAGGACAGCGATGTATATTTTGATGAACTCTTAAAGGATTATCCGACCGAAATGCTTGGTAGTTCTAAAAAAATGCGTATACTTGTGAAAATTCTTGACAGCGCGGTAAGACTTCCTGCTCAGGCGCATCCTGACAAAGAGTTTTCCAGAAAGTATTTTGATTCGGAATACGGCAAGACGGAAAGCTGGATTATACTTGATACAAGACCCGATGCAAAAATCTATTTTGGGTTTAAAGACAGCGTTGATAAAGCAGCCTTTTCTGCGGCAATTGATGCAAGCGCAACGGATAAGGATGCAATGGAAAGGCTTATGGAATATTACGAGCCGAAAATCGGCGATGTGTTCTTAGTGCCGGCAAAAACGGTTCATGCAATTGGTGCGGGTTGCCTTATTTTAGAGGTCCAGGAACCGACTGACTTTACAATTCAGCCCGAACACTGGTGTGATGAATATAAGCTCAATGATCAGGAAATGTATATCGGTCTTAATAAAGAAGATGCGATAGGGTGTTTTGATTTTGGCAAAACACCCGAAGCAAAGCGTGTTCCTAAACTTTCATTTGGCTATGGTGACGGTGTTAAAATTGAAAAGCTAATAACAGGCGATGACACAGATTGCTTTATCATTAACCGTATTACTTTAAGTGGTGGTGAGTACAGATTAAACATTAAAGACAGTTACGGTGTTTATATTGTAACTGATGGTGCCGGGACACTTTGCGGCGACGGATTTTCAAAAGAAATCAAAAAGGGCGACTATTTCTTTATGCCGGCGTGCCTTATGGATAAATTTTCATTGAAGGGCGATCTTGAAGCTGTGGAGTGCTGGTAAAGGAGAAGGATTATGGCGATAATAGAGATAAAAAATGATAAGCTTTCGGTAGGAATCAATACTTACGGTAG
>JAZTXO010000074.1:0-1633 GCA_045636445.1 Eubacteriales bacterium
GACATCGGCTTAAGAAGCTTCATTATTATATTATCGCTCGAGATACCGCCAAGGCTGAGAAGCCAAGAGGTAACGGTCGTACCGATATTCGCGCCCATAATCACGCCAATGGATTGCTTTAAGGTCATTACCTTAGAGTTAACGAAGCCAACCACCATAACGGTTGTGGCGGACGAGCTTTGAATAACAGCGGTAACACCCATACCCGTTAAAAAGCCCTTAAGTTTACTGTCTGTAAGCTTGCCGAGAAGTGCCTTCAAGCTGTTTCCTGCACGTCTTTCAAGTCCGTCACCCATCACGTTCATACCGAACAGAAATAGGCATAGACCTCCGATCAAGGCAAGGGCATCGAAAATGTCAAACATAGAATTTCCTCCATTTTATATATGTAAAACCGACAAAACGCGGTTTTCTCCATCATAATTCAACGCATTATAACATGATTTATTTTTAAGGTCAATAGACTTTACATAAACCTTACATTGCGAATTTACAAAGACCTTACATTCATCGAACGAAAAAGTGGTAGTTAGGATTTTTCATATGCGATATAATGATGGTGCAAAACACGAAAAGGAGATTTTGAAAATGAAAAAAGTATTTGCACTCATACTCACATTCGCACTCACCATTTGCACTCTCGGCGTTCTCACCTCCTGTGGTGGCGCAAAGTTCGACGAGAACAAGAACATCAGCGTTGTCGCTCGTGAAGACGGAAGCGGAACGAAATCCGCATTTATGGAGATCATCGGACTCAAAGGCAAGACCGATGTTTCGGGAGTTATCGTTGCAACAGGAACAGCCGCAGTACTTCAAGAGGTTAAAGGCAATCCTCTCGCAATCGGTTATGATAGCCTTGGTTACATCACCGACGAGGTAAAGGTTCTTAAAGTTGACGGTGTCGAGCCTACTCTTGAGAACATTAAAAATGGTTCTTATAAGATTTCCCGTCCTCTCAACGTTGTTTATCAAGAAAGCAAGGTAGCAAGCGCAGTTAATACTGCATTTCTTACCTTCCTTCAGAGTTCGGATGCACAGACCATCATTTCTGACAACGGCTACGTTTCTACCAAGGAAGGCTCGGTTGCTTACACCGTAGTTCCCGGTCTTTCCGGCGAGATTGCTATTTCGGGAAGCACCTCACTCAAGCCCCTTATGGAGAAACTTGCAGCTAAATTCGAGGAAATGCAGAGCGGTGTCAGAGTTACCGTCGGTGGCGGCGGAAGCGGCACGGGATATAACGATGCCAAGAACGGTGTGTCCGATTTCGGTATGATATCCGAAAGCTTCAACTCTACAAAGGCTGAAAACTGCACCTACTACGAGGTTGCAAAGGACGGTATTGCTGTAATCGTTAATAAGGCAAACACCTTTGACAACATTTCTCTTGAAGATCTTAAGAACATCTACAACGTAGATGCAGGCGACGCGGCTATCAAGACTTGGGCAGGCGTTTCAAAGTAATATGAAGAATCTGTACGGATTTATCAATGCGAGAGAAAAGGTAATGCGAGGAGTATTCCTTTTCTCCGCAATCTTTTCAATTCTCGCACTTGCGACAATAACGATATTTTTGTTAGTAAGCGGTGTGCCGTTTATCGCAAAGACAGGCTTTGCAAAGTTTCTCTTTGGA
>JAZTXO010000075.1:0-12753 GCA_045636445.1 Eubacteriales bacterium
TATTGACAAAACGGAAGGTATGTGGTATAATATTCAAGCATGAAAGAAAAGGGTATGCGAGTGTAGTTCAATGGTAGAATTCCAGCCTTCCAAGCTGGCCGCGTGGGTTCGATTCCCATCACTCGCTCCATTTTCCGGAAAATCCGGACAATGTGCCTTTAGCTCAGTCGGATAGAGCAACTGCCTTCTAAGCAGTAGGTCGGGGGTTCGAATCCCTCAAGGCACGCCACGTATGGTGGGATTAGCTCAGTTGGTTAGAGCGCCAGGTTGTGGCCCTGGAGGTCGTGGGTTCGAATCCCATATTTCACCCCAGAATTAAACCGTCCTTTTAGGGCGGTTTTTCTTTTTGCTTTATAAACTCAGAAATGTATATGTCATAAGGATATATTAAGGCGAAATAGGCATTTTGTTACCTTTACTAACAAATATCGCTTTCAGCTTTGAAACTGAGGGCATTGCTTGATCAAAGTAATTTTATCATCTTGCAGGTCAAATCTTACACGATGCGCTTCGCGAATATCTTTTTCCAAAATAAGCCGTGCGATAGGAGCTTCGATATCCTTTGATATAATTCTATCTATTGGGCGAGCGCCCATATTTTTTTGCAAAGCCCGTGCAGCTATGTGAGAAATAACATCATCACTTACGGATAAATCAATAGGGAAGCCATTTAGTCTTGATAGCATATCGTTGATTTTATTCTTTGTAATCTTTATCAGATCATCAAGTGTTAGACTGTTAAATAAAATAATTTCATCAATTCTATTTATGAATTCAGTCTTGAAAGTATTTTTAAGCGCCTTTTCTACATCAGAATATTTGCTTTCGCTTAAAAAACCTATACCGCCGCTAATATTTGCTCCAACATTTGATGTCATAATAATATACGTATTTCTGAAGCTTATCTTTCTACCAGCAGAGTCTTTGATGAAACCGTAATCAAATATTTGCAAAAACAATGCAAGCACATCAGGGTGTGCTTTTTCAATTTCATCCAGCAATAAAACCGTGTAAGGGCGTTTTCTTATTTTTTCAAATACCGATATGCGGTCGTCATATCCTACATATCCGGGTGCGGATCCGATCAGCTTAGATGTGGAGTAGCTTTCTGAGTACTCAGACATATCCAGCCTGATCAGTGATTCTTCACTTTGAAAAAGAAATTTCGAGCATTCCTTGGCCAGCTCTGTTTTTCCCACTCCACTTCCGCCAACAAAAAGGAAAATTCCTTTAGGTCTATCAGGTGAAGTGATTCCGCAGAAAGAACGCATAATGCTCTCGCTTAGCTCAAGCACCGCATCACTTTGACCGACTATTTTACTGGAAAGTATCTCAAAAATACTTTGATTTTTATCTGAAAATGGAACGGCTAGACGGTCTGAGCCGGTAATTTCTGAAACTATGTCCAATATGGTTTTTGAGGTGACTTTAGGAAAGTCTTTCGCGCTGTTTAAATCATCAATTATTTTATCTCGTATTGTAAAATGCGATTCGCATAGGTCCTCGCTACCAAAGTCCTCTTCAAGACCATCAATATATAACTGCTTAAGTTTATCATAGGAATATTTTGCTTTTTCTTGCAATTTGTTTTTGTTAAGCATTGCTTCTTTTGCGCAAGCTTCATCAAGTATATCTATTGCTTTATCAGGTAGAAATCTATCGGTCATATATCTTAGGGAAAGGTCTACTGCCGATTCTATGGCTTCATCCTCAATTGTGACCCTATGGTGTTCTTCGTATTTTTCCTTTAATCCCCGGAGTATACATATTGCCCGTTCCCTGGACGGTTCCTCAATCAGTATAGGTTGAAATCTTCTTTCAAGGGCGCTATCCTTTTCAATGTATTTTTTATACTCTGCAAGGGTAGTAGCGCCTATCACACGTAAATCGCCTCTTGCAAGCTCCGGCTTCATAATATTTGCAGCGTCTATTGCTCCTTCTGCAGAGCCTGCGCCTACAATTGTGTGAATTTCATCTATAAATAAAATGATATTTGGGCTTTCTCTGGCTTCGTCGATCAAACCTTTTATTCTTTCTTCAAAATCTCCTCTGTACTTAGCACCGGCAACCATTGCCGTAAAGTCCACGGCGTATATGCTTTTTCCTCTCAAAAATTCAGGTGCATCTCCCTCTGCTATTCTTTGAGCGAGTCCTTCGACAACCGCAGTTTTTCCAACCCCTGCCTCTCCTATAAGGCAAGGGCTGTTTTTATTTCGTCGGGAAAGTATGCGGATCAGTCGATCTATTTCTCCCTCTCGACCGATCACGGGGTCATAGCCCGACGTAGAAGCAATCTTTGTCATGTTTTTTGCATATTTTTTTAAGAAGGGAAGTGATGACTCACCTCCCGTTTTTTTCCCTTGAACAGTTCTTTCGCTTACTTTTAAAAATGTGACGGTGTCATCCTTTAGCTCAAACACGTTGATGCCAATACGGTTAAGTATTTTAAGAGCAACAGATTCTTTCTCCTCCAGTATGGCAAGTAACAAATGCTCTGTGCCTATTTTTTCGGCTGAATATTTTTTCGCGTTTTTATATGAATTTTCTAAGATTTTGCGGCATCGTGGTGTTGTTTCCTTGGATGTAAGTCTAGTTTTTTTACCTGTTCCCGAATATGCTTTTACAGCATCATGTATTTTTGTGTTAGTGAGTCCGCATTTTCTCATTATTACAGAAGCGCACGAATTTTCATCTTCTGAAATTGCAATCAATACGTGTTCTGTTCCGATATAGGTATGTCCAAGGTCTTCTGCTATTATTACTGATTTGTTTAAGGCTATTTCGGCCTTTTGAGTAAATCTGCTGCTCATATTTTTCCTCTTTTCAGATCTTTTGGGTTAATTATAACCGTTTATCGGAAAAAATAGTCATGTTATTCCTGTTTTATTTTGCTTATTGATTTCCATTCACTTACGATCCTTAAGTACAATAATTCATCTACTACGCCATTTGCCTCAAGGTCAAATATTTCCTGCAGTTTTTTTATCTCTCCTTCGGTGTCAGCGGAAAAGTAATCACCATGAGGCGCATAAGAATATATAGAATAGTATTCAAGTATTTCTCTTAACATAGAATTAAATCTGAGAACAGAAGCCGATTGATCCCCGCTTTTCAGGGGAAATAAGATATCCGGAGCTATCTTACGTGCAATTTCTCGATTAACCTCGTAAAGATAAGCATTATATATTAAGTCATAGCTTGAAAAATCAACATTGCTTTCTGCGTTTATTAAATTATCCTGTTGAAACCGATTTAGCGCCATTAGGGTATTATCATCAAATATTCCATTTTGATTTACATTTACCTCATCACCGTATATTTTTTTTAGATAACGCTGCAACGCCTTAATGGCGGATTTTTTGTCCCTGATGCTATACATTCTTATCCTCCTATTTCATAGCCGGGATATTGACCTTCATTTACCGTATTCCCGGTGTACAAATCATCGTAAATGTTCGAAATAGCATTCCATGTCGGTGCATTCACTCTGTCTCTGGTACCTGGAAGGTCAAATAAGGTCTTAAACGCAGATACCTGCTCGGCGGTCTGTGGACCGAAGGTTCCGTCCGCCGTTCCTTTTGGAATAGACGGATAAAAATCTGCTATAAAATTTAAGTACTCCTGCAATATTCTGACGTCATTACCTTCGATACCTTGCCGCAGGATCCTGCCGGGGAACGGATAAAGAGCGCCTCTTTCATAAGTAAAATCTACGTTGTTTACAAAGCTTAAATAGATGTTTTCGATCTTATCCCAGGTTTGTCTGTCAACTATTCCGGTTGGATCGAGAGAATAAGTCCTTTGGAAGGAAATGACACTATCTCTGGTATTTTCGCCAAACGAGCCATCCATAGTAGCTGCGGCAACGGAGGGAACAAACAGAGCAATATAGCTGAGATAATATTGGATCGATAAAACTCCTTCTCCGGAATCTCCAACGGAAAGATCGTTTTCGAATTTTGTTTCAAGATCCTCGATGGTCAACCCCTCGGAATTTAGATAGTATAAGTTTTTTACGCTGTTATAAACCAACTGTATTCTGTTCCAGGTAGCGCGCCCCACAATGCCATCCGATTCCAGCGAAAACACCTCCTGAAAGGTTTTTACCGCATTCGTTGTAGATGTATCGAAAAAGCCATCGGCGGGATATATTTTAGGTATTCCGGGGAAGTTTACGGATATTCGGTTCAATTGTCTTTGTATAAGCTCTACGTCGCGTCCGGTATCCCCCTCGCGTATTGGAACCTCCGGTGCGGATGAAGTGATATCTTCAACAGGAACATCGGTAACTATAACTATGTCATCTCCGTAGTATCTTTTTAATATTTGCTCGTAATTCAAGCCTTGATTTGCAAGCTCCACGCTGCCCCATTGCTCAAGTCCGTCACAATTGACCTCGACACCGTCGCAAAATACCGCAAACAGAGGTTCTATGAATCCCTCTCGGCGAATGTAGCTATTAAATATTTCATCAACGATCTCGGATATATTTTCGTAAATGTCTCTTTGATAAACGTATGTCTGATCATAAGCCGGGGAATTGGTAATATCAAAATCATACCCGGAATTTCTGTAAAAGCCGGTAAAAACTCTGTTCATAGCGACTGATATCTGTGCGAGTATGTTTGCCCGCAGAGCTTCCTCCGGCCACGTAGGATATATCTCTGAGCTTGCCACGTTTTTGATGTAATCGGGGAAGGATTCTGTAACATTCATAGCATCGGAAGAAGGACTGCCTAAATGTATCGTTATGTTTTTCGGAATTCTTGGTGTATACGGCATATAATTTCTCCTTAATTATCAAGTACCGAATTAATGTTTCCTTTGGGATAATTTGCATTTTGTGAGCTTGATTCGGGAATCATATTTACGGGTAAAATAGCATTTATGCCCGAGAAGATAGCAACCCCGATTATTCGTTTTGTAAAGTATCCCTCGGCTGTAACCTCTACGTCGTAAAGAGCAAAAGGAGATTCCTCGTCTTTGGGAGTCAAGGAATAGCTGCGATTGGGAGTGGGTAGCGTTGTCTTGGGAGTAACGCCGTCGCTGTCTGTTACCAAGGATTTTGCTATGTCTCTGTTAAATTCTTCGCCACCTGTAATCCGTGCAATAGCTCCGGTAATGGGAATTGCACCGCTTGCCGAGGTTGCTCTGATTCTTAGCGTTCCAAAATCATCATAATTCATAAAAAGCTCCTTTTATATTTTGTAAAATTTTGCATTTCTTTATATTGACTTTACATAATAAATGTTATATAATATATATTAGCTGGTTGTGATAAGCTGTGCGAAAAATGTTTTATATTGCAAGAGGAGATCGAAAAATGAAAGAAAGCTTGTTTGGAGAACTTAGTGTAATAGGTATGAAGGGCTGTGAGGAATTCGTTGCCCAGGTTAATGCGTATCTTAAAGAATGGCGTCCGGGCGAAATCGAGGGATCATATATTGTTGACAGCTCTTGCCCAAGGTTCGGTAGCGGAGAAGCTAAAGGTGCAGTTCATGAGTCGCTTCGAGGTAACGATGTTTACATTATATGCGATGTTTTCAATCATGGTGTCACCTATAAGATGTACGGAAAGACTGTTCCCATGAGTCCGGACGAGCATTTCCAGGATCTCAAAAGAGTAATTGGCGCAATTGGCGGTAAGGCAAGGAGAATCAGTGTTATTATGCCTATGCTTTACGAGGGAAGACAGCATAAGCGCTCGGGCCGTGAATCGCTTGACTGCGCACTTGCCCTTCAAGAGCTTGTTAATATGGGAGTTACTAACATTCTTACCTTTGATGCACACGATCCTCGCGTTCAGAACGCAATCCCGCTCAGCGGATTTGACGATATAAGAACATCTTATCAGATGATAAAGGCAATGCTTAATAAGTATGATGATCTTAAAATCGATCCCGATAACCTTATGATTATTTCTCCCGACGAGGGCGGAATGGGTAAGTGCATGTACTATTCCTCGGTTATGGGAATTGATCTTGGTATGTTCTATAAGCGCCGTGACTATTCTATTCTTGTGGACGGTAAGAACCCTATTGTTGCTCACGAATATCTTGGCCGTGACGTTACCGGAAAGGACGTTATTATTGTTGACGATATGATCTCATCCGGTGAATCGATAATCGATGTAGCAAAGCAGCTAAAGGACAAGGGAGCCAACAGAATATTCGTATTTGCAACCTTCGGCCTTTTCTGCAACGGTTACGAAAAACTCGATGCCGCGCATAAAAGCGGAACCATCACCCAGATATTTACGACCAATTTGGTTTACAGAACTCCCGAGCTCCTCGAGCGAGGATGGTATACAGAGGTAAATATGTGTAAGTATGTGTCTTACATAATTGATACCCTTAACCACGATAGAACGATTAGTCATCTCCTTGATCATTCCAAGCGCATTCATGACAGGCTTGCAAAATACAATAGCGATAAATAATAGGGTATATTACTTAAATGAGAATAACATTAGAATCAGATTATGCGCTTCGCATAATTACTGCTATGTCAAAAAGGCCTGATGTTACGGACGCTAAAACATTAGCAGAGGAAACCAACGTAACGTTGCGCTTTACACTGAAAATCTTGAACAAGCTGGTTGGTGGTGGGATAGCAGAATCTTATAAGGGCGCGAAGGGCGGATATAAACTTAAGCTTTCGCCCGATAAAATTACGCTTAAAATGGTTATAGAGCTTATCGATGGGCCCATTGCCATAGTCAGGTGCCTCGAGACCGAGGAATGCTGTTCATTAAACCAGGATAAAACTGCCTGCGAATATCATCATATTTTTGATTTTATCAGCATCGATTTGGCATCTAAACTTGGTAAAATAACAATTTCAGAGGTAATAAACAAAAATTATAGATTATAGGAGGAAAACATGCTTAGGATTTCTAACATATCATTCCCAGGACTGGGAATAGGAGATTTTTCTGTAGATAGTGAAGCGTTTTCTATATTCGGCATATCCATTGCCTGGTATGCGGTTATTATTACATTCGGTATGATCTGTGCTGTTGCTTATGCGGCGGTACAATCCAAAAAGATCGGTGTCACGCTTGATGATATATGTGACTTTGCCCTTTGGACTATTCCAATCGGAATAATCGGTGCAAGACTTTACTTCGTGCTCACAAGTCTTGAAGAATTTGATTCATTTGAAGAAGTTATCGATATCCGCAGCGGTGGACTTGCTATTTACGGCGGTATTATTGCCGGCGCTATAACCGTGTTGGTTGTTTCGAAGGTCAAAAAGATCGATTTCCTCGCTCTTGCGGACTGCGTAGCGCCCGGCGTTCTCTTAGCGCAGGGAATTGGCAGATGGGGCAACTTTATGAATGGCGAGGCATTTGGCGCAGAAACCGAGAGCTTCTTAAGAATGGGAGTGCAGAACATCGTATCCTTATATACCTTCGGTACGACGGAGATGGTTTACGTTCATCCCACATTCCTTTATGAATCGCTTTGGAATCTTCTTGGAGTCTTGCTTGTGTATCTTTACGCAAGATACCTTCACAAGAAGTATGACGGTGAATTGTTTATAATGACATTTGGATGGTACGGTCTCGGCAGAATGTTTATAGAAGGTCTCAGAATGGACAGCCTTTACAGTGAGATATTCGGCCTTGAGTTCAGAACCTCTCAGGTTCTTGCAGCTGTGATCTTTATCGTTTGTCTTGCGCTTTACATCTATTTCCTCATCAAAAGACCCAACAAGCCCTTCTTCTACAAGGAGACCGCCTTGACAGAGGGTGAAGAATCGGGAAGCGATGATAAAAAGGATGGTAAAGACGTAAATTTTACCGAAGAGGATGACGTACCCGAAGAAGATAGCGTCCTTGCCGATGATGCCGTTACTGAAGATGCAGCGCCACATGTGGATGAGAATCCGGAAGATGTGGTGGAGCCTGATGAGGCGATTGTAGCTAATGCAGAGCCCGTAGTTGCCGATGCCGATAATTCTTCCTTCGTAGACGCGGAATGCACGGAAGAGCATAACAATGAAGATGCTTCTCCCATAAACGAGAAATTATCTGAGTCAGGAAAAGAGGACAAGGCGGAAAGTGAAGCCGAGGAAGATGGCGAAAGCACTGAATTTGAAGAAGCACCTTCTGGCGAAAAAACAGAAAACTAATGAGTTTATCACTCAAAAATGTAAATACGGAAGATAATTTATGGCAGTTTTAATTGACGGTAAGCTTGTTTCTGCGAAAACAAGAGAAAATATAAGGCTGCGTGTTGAAGAGCTAAAGTCAAAGCATAATGTGGTCCCCGGGCTTGCGGTAATTGTGGTTGGCAATGATCCTGCCTCGGCAGTTTACGTTCGCAATAAGCACAAGGCAACCCTTGAGGCCGGTATGAAATCATATCAGATCGAGCTGCCCGAGGATATCAGCGAAGAGGCGCTGCTCGGCAAGATTTGTGACTTAAATCAAGACTCTTCAGTAAACGGAATTCTCGTTCAGCTTCCTTTGCCTAACCATATTTCGGAAAAGAAGGTCGTGGAGACAATATCACCGAAAAAGGACGTAGATGCTTTTCATCCCGAGAACGTAGGAAAAATTATGATAGGAAATTATGATTTCCTTCCTTGCACTCCCGCGGGAATTATGCGCCTGCTTGAGTTTTATGAAATAAGCGTGGAAGGTAAGCGGTGCGTTGTTCTTGGAAGAAGCAATATAGTAGGTAAGCCCATGGCGCATCTTTTGCTGGAGAAAAACGGTACCGTTACCGTATGCCATTCAAAAACAGATAATCTGACTGAAATAACAAGATCAGCCGACATCCTCGTTGTCGCCGTAGGACGACACGAATTTGTCACGGCGGATATGGTTAAGCCGGGTGCAGTGATCATAGACGTGGGAATAAACAGAAATGCTGACGGAAAGCTTGTTGGTGACGTTGATTTTGCTTCCGTTTCTAAGGTAGCCTCTCACATAACTCCGGTTCCCGGAGGAGTCGGCCCTATGACGATCACGATGCTTTTAGAGAACACACTTTTGGCGGCAAAAAAGCAATATTCAGACAAATAAAATCTTTTTAAAATTTATTTGAAAAAGCCCTTGACAAACTCAGGTTTATGGTTTATAATAGTAAAGTAAAAATATGTAATTAACTCTTTGCAAAGCGAAGGGAGGGAATTGAAAAATGGCAGAAATCAGAGTAAAAGAAAATGAAACTCTTGACAACGCGCTTCGTCGTTTCAAGAGACAGTGCGTTAAGTCCGGCATTTTGACCGAGCTTCGTAAGAGAGAGCACTATGAGAAGCCCAGCGTTAAGCGCAAGAAGAAGGCTGAGGCAGCTAGAAAGCGTAAGTATAAATAATTTACGATGAAAAAAACACAATGCCGGTTATGGCAGTGTGTTTTTTTCATTCTTTTTTACATAAAAAGCGGCTTTTTTGAAAAATTCTATTTACTTTTTCAAAGTTATTTGATATAATGTTAATGTGCAAACTAATTTACAATATTATGGAGGGTAATATGGGAACATTCATTATTAAAAAGACACCTAGTGGCGGTTATAACTTCAGCCTTTTGGCTGCAAATAAGGAGAAGATCGCTGTAGCATCGCAGGTTTACACCACAAAGTCCGCTTGTAAAGCAGGTATGGCTAGCGTAGGAAAGAATGCAGTTAAGTGCATCGAGGAAGGCAGAATTGAGGATCAGACCCTCAAGACTCCCACTACAAAGACTTGCCCTAAGTTTGAGGTTTATTTCGATAAGGCAGGCCTTTATCGCTACAGACTTATCGCATCTAACGGCGAGAGCATCGCTATCTGCGAGGAAGGTTACAAGTCCAAGAGCGGTTGCCTTAACGGTATGAAGAGCGTTTCTGTAAACGCAGTTGATGCTGAAATTATCGACGAATCTCTTGATAAGTAATTCGGGAGTAGAGTAGTATACGATATACATTCAAGAGGCAGTCGCTGATTCTGTTGCGACTGCCTCTTTGCTTAAAATACGGAGGTTTTTATTATGAATTACAAAATTAAAACCGAATTGAATAAGGACACCATTACTAAACGGATTTCAGCGCTTTTGCTTGAGAATAACAGACTGGCAGGCAATGTATCTGATGGGGAATTTAAGATCAGAAAGATTCCTTTGATATTTGTGAAGAATTCTTTTTTACCCGTATTTGAAAGAAAGATCGAGGAACTTGACAATGGTTGTATGGTCTCTATAAAAGCGAGGTTACATTACTTTACATCCATCTTTTTGGTCGTATGGTCCCTTGTTTTCGGCTCGGCTTTGCTTATTTTTGATGGTGACCATTTGATGTGGATCCTAGCTGCTATAGTGGTCATTATCATAATGCTGGCGGTAGGCTTTTTCATTCCCGCAACTCAAATAATCAACAAATTGAAATCATTATTAAAATGAGTATCTATCCAATATGGGCTGTCTCGAAAAAGCTTGAGACAGCCCATAATTATGTTAATAAGTCGGCAGATTATTTATTTTTGACGGATTTAGATATACACTTATTTATTGCAGCAATATACTCATTTGCGCCGTCAAAAATAATTTTTGAAGTTTCCAGATATTTTATATTTGCATTGATCTTCATACATTCTGCTTTGCATTTTTTAATGACTTTTATATCATTGAAGCCGGTCGGTTCTAATGGTAAAAACAACTTTGTTTTGCCAAAATATAAGACCATAAATCGTGTATACATAGTGTAGGTGCTACTTTTTGGAATATCGAAATTGATTTTTACCTTAGTCGGTTTCCCTGAAATCTTGCAGTACTTCCTTGTCTCAAAATCTTTATCGAATTTATGCTTGCGAGATAACTCGACGATGCCGGAAACGAATACGTAAACTGACAAAATCATAAATAGCACAGTAAATATACCAGCTAACCAGAACCCTATAGGATTTTCCGCTTGGTACTCTTTGTCAGCCAGAACGCCAAATACGAAGCAGCAAAACATTGTTATAAATAAAAACGGTCCTGCTATTATTCCAACTATACTCTCAATTCTTGCATTGCTCCAATAGTAATCAAATTTATGTAGTAAGCGACCGTTAAACATGTTATCCACTTTGTTGGATGATATAAATCTATCTATTATATTCTTTATATCTACCATTAGTGTAGATAACTGATATAAGAAGGTTTCTATATCGTAGCATTCTACGGAAGAAATTTTAGCCGTTCTTTTTTCAATAAATGACTTTGTGCTTTTAATAATGTCAAATCTTGATGGCGGGAATATTCTGTAATCAATTCGATCCTCATATACGTGGATGAGGACTTCAAAAGCGTTGTATTGACAACGGACAATAACTCTATTTATGCCATCGATATCCGTGGTTATAGATCTTATTTCGTTTACCTTGTTTTTCTTAAATGCAGAGAAAAGTGATGAGGAAAGAGAATCCTCATACGCCAATACGTAACATTCACCAAAAACAGTTTTTATTTCTTGCTGCTTAATAGATTCATAATGCTGCTTCAGAGCGTTTTCTTCTTTTATAAATTTTGATCTGGAGAGACGAGATTCGATAATCAATAAAGATGCGAATACGGCTATTATGCCTAATACTATCAAAAGCGTATAGTTTCTAATAACAATGCCAATTACCAATAAAACAATCATTGATACAACGCCAATAATCGCATCTATAATCATTTTGTCTTTTACACGTTTGTTTTTCATATTAAAAATACTTATCTATAAATAATTGGATTTTTTCTTGATAAGCCTCGGTTTGCTTATACATACCGTTGCCGTGGTTGCATCCTTCAAGTATTATAATTTCCGTATCGCAGGGATTATTACGCTTGATTTCCTCAAACTGTTCTTCGCGATGCTCCATACTGCCTGCGGAAAGTAGAATAGGGAAGGCGCTATTCTTAACAGTTTCTACAAAGTTAAAATTCGCTGCCTCAAGTCCTGTATATCGATTTATATCATCAATTGCGCATTTTGCTATAAGATCGCCGTCTTTGCCGAAAATATCCCTTGAAACGTTGTAGAAGAAGGATTCAACGCTGGGAGTTGGCGCATCAGCAATTATGCCCTTGATAGAAGTAAGCTCAGCGAGATCGGAAAGCTCCAAAGCAATTCCGCCACCCATGCTGAGTCCGTGAATAAGGATTTTGCCGTTCGGTGTGATCTCATTCACCTTTTCGCCCCATTTTATCATATCAAAGCTTTCCAGCATTCCAAAGGTGATTTTATCACCCTCGCTGAGTCCGTGAGCACGCTGATAGGGAATCAGAACGTTGAAGCCAAGGGAGTGATAAAACAGGCCGGGGAATGCCCATTCGCGCTCTGCATGGCTTGTGTAGCCGTGAATGCAAATGACGGTTTTATCGCTCATCTCAGCAGCAGGATAATAAATGCCTCTAAGCGTTTTTGAATCAGAGCTTGTAACTTCAAGTACCTCGTGGGGGAGCTTCTTGATCTCATCCAGCGATTCGTGAACCTTTTTGATCGTATCGTACCAGGAATCCCCGGGCCCTACCATAGCATAAGCCTTGTTAATGTTGGGGCGGGATAATAACTTTCCGAATACTAATTTTGCTTTTATCTTTTCAAACATAGGGAATAGCTCCTGAATTTTGTTATATACATTATAACATATAAACCGAGAAAAATCAATGTAAAAATCATAAAGTTAGATAAAAGGAAAGGGAAGTGCCAATATATAATGTCTGTTAGGCTTTTGTCATAGATGAAAAAAACACCCCTATTGGGGTGTACCAAAGCTTGTGAGAAAGGGGTATGCGCTAAA
>JAZTXO010000076.1:0-9191 GCA_045636445.1 Eubacteriales bacterium
CCTTCGCATCCGATCTTCTTGCAATCATTTCCGACAGCACAGGCACGCAGCTTGGTAGATACGAGGTTGCTCTTGAGGCTGGCACATATACCGTTACTCTCGTTAATATCGAAGAAGTAGGCGGCGAATTTACTCTTGACATTTCCTTCGTTCCTGCTGTAGGCGGCGGTGACGAAGGCGAGGAGCAGGATCCTGCTACCGAAATCACTCTTCCCGCAGAGAACCTTGCAGCAAACGGTGACTCCGTTAACTTCGCTTGGTACAGCTTCACCACCACTGAGGCTGGTAAGATCACCATCACCTTCTCCAATGCAAACTCTTGGGCAAGAATCTACAACGTTGATGACGCTGAGGATTCTAACACCGCCGGTGAGCAGCAGGTTATGACCTTCAAGGTTAAGGCTAACAGCACCTACAAGCTCGGTCTTGGTGTTTGGGAGTCTGAGGATGGCGTAACCGCATCCGTTACCTTTGAGGTTGTTGAGCCCGGCGCTCTCGCAGACAAGGGCGATATGTACGCTGATCAGGATACAATCTTCGAAGTAACCGCTGACGATATCACCGCAGGCGGCTTCATCGCTAATTTCCACAGCGCTGACGCAGGCGAATATAACATTTATAGTAGCGACCTTCTTATTGAATCCGTTGTTACCATGGACGGCGTTGAAATTGAAAGAAACGATAACTGGTTCTACGAGCTTGATATGTACACTCAGTACATTATAACCTTCAGCACCCAGTACATCAGCAACGCAGGCAGCTATTCCGTTACTGCTGAGTATCAGTATCCCGAAGGACATGAGAATAATCCCATTTGGATTTACGGTCTCGGCGAATCTATTACCGCTACATATAAGGGCGACTATTCTGAGGTTTGGTACACCTTCTATGCAAATGTTAACGGTACTCTGACCATCACCACCACAGATGAAGCAGCTACCATTTTCCTTAAGCCCGTAGGTGCGTATGAAGTAATTCGCAACGTTGACGAAGAAGGCAACTGGGTTTCTACCATTACTCTTAGCGTATTGGATGGCAGACAGTATCTCATTGGTGTTGTTGACTCCGAATACTCTGAAGAAATTCGTGACATCACCTTCACTCCCGCAATTGAAGAGGGCGAGTACGTTGGTGACGGTAGCCTCTTCACTCCCAGCGTAGCAGTTGACGGCTCCAACACCGCAAATGTTCCCGCTTGGGATAACACCTACTTCGTATACACCGCTACCGCAAACGGTGTTCTTACTCTTACTACCGATTTCGCTAACTGCTCTTGGGCAGTAGCTACCGAGTTTGGCAACTTCGAGTTCGCTGACGGTGTAACCCTCACCATCCATCTTGAGATGGATCAGCAGGTTTATATCGCAGTAAGCGAAGCTACCTTCCAGGCTGCTGAAATCGTATTTAACGTTTCCTTCAAGGAAGATCCTACTTCCGTTTTGTTCGATGGCGCACTCGTTACCGACGGCTCCGCTGCTAACGAGGTTGTAGTAGAAGATAATACCTGGGTTGAGCTTTCCTTCCAGGGCACCGGTATGTTCCAGATCACTTGGGACAACGCTGATGCAAAGGTTGAGATTCCTGAGAGCTGGGTGTCCGAGGGCCAGGTTCTTGCAAACGGCGACATCATCACCGGTGACGATTGGTTCGGCACTACTCTTATGGTTTACTTCGAGAATTACGCAGCAGGTACTGTTAACGTAACTATCACTCCTTACGTTCCCGAATCTGACGATGCATCTCTCGTTCTTGGTGAAAACAGCATCACCGTTCAGGACACCACTATGGGCGATGCTTACAATCTTCCTGTTAACGCAGACGAGACCGTAACCTACGTTCTTACTGTTGGTTCAAATGCTGTAATTATCACCGCTGATGGCAGCGTTTACTTTATCGCAGGCGCAACTGTTGATGTTACTGTTCCCGCAGGCGAGACTGTTTCTGTTAATATCGGTGCATATTATGCAGCAGATCCCAGCGCAATCGTTCTCGTTGAAGTAAAGAGCAGCGAAGCAGGATCCGAAACTCCTACTGTTCCCGAAACTCCTACCACCGGCACTGCAAGCAACCCCATCGTAGTTGATGCACTTCCTTATACCGTTACCTTTACCGGCAATCACGACAAGTACCTTACTTATACCGTTACCGAGAGCTGCACTATCGTAATTACTTACACTGCAGGCGGTTACGTTTCCGGTCTTCCTTCCAACTTCGTGAAGGATAGCAATGCAAAGACCTACACCGGTGAGGTTACTGTTGGTGATGTTCTCAACATCAATCCTTGGGCAAGCTCGGATTGCACATACACTATTGCAGTTGCTACTGTTGTTGAGCCTCCCGTAGACGGCGGCGATGGTGAAGGCGAGGGCGGAGGTGACGTGGATGTAACCTCTACCACCTATCTTACTACCCACTCGAATGGCAGAAAGATGATGGTTGTTGTTTATTCCAACGGCACTCTTGATATTACCCGTTCTGATATGACCGGTAACTTTACCGGCGGCGCTTCTACCTCCAGCTACACTTGGGAAATCATTGACGGCGCATTCGTTGTAAGCGGCGCAGGTTCTGCTACCGGCATCGAGTTTACCGCTGATGGCGCACCCATTAAGCTTTATTGGAGCGGCGCACTCTACGAAAACTTCGAGCTTCAGGCATAATTAAAAATTACTTTTAATTATCTCATAAAAAATCAACCGCGCCGCGCAATCGGGGCGGTGCTTTTGTATTTTTTGTCTATATTTATTAAAAAGCTATTGCAAAAAATGGTGATATATGGTATAATAAACAATATAAAATTTTATTATAATTGAAATTTTGGAGGTTATTATGAAAAAGATAATTATTCTTCTTTGTCTTGTTCTGTCTGCTATGCTTTTAGCGTCTTGCGATAATGCCGCGGGCGATCAGAACCAGCAAAACTCCAACGGAGGCGATAATTGCGAACATAGCTACGCTGACGGTTGGACTATGAACGCTACTCACCATTGGCACGCTGCAACCTGCGATCACGGTGAAACCAAATCTGCTTACGCTGAGCACGATGATGCCGAGGAGGACGGAATTTGCAACTCCTGCTCTTATCCTATCGGTCACTCCCATAGCTTTTCTTCCGATTGGGAACGCGATGTTAAAAACCACTGGAAAGCTGCTACCTGTACCCACACTTCTGAAATCTCCGAGTTCGGACTTCACGTTGATGATAATTCCGATTCAAAGTGCGATTTCTGCGAAGCTCACGTTCACGTTATTACAACAGCGGGCAAATGTCTTGGTTGCGGTGAGCAAATAAAGGTTGTAGATACCTCGGACACATCAAGCGTTATCGCTTCCCTGATCGATCATCAGAGCAATATAAACGGCGGAAAGATCGTTTCTAACTTTATCGGCAGATACAACAATTCCGCGCAGTCCACAAAGACTAACAAGATCATTGAATATCTCTTCGGTGACGGTTCGGCTTACTACAAATCGGCAAATGCCGCTGAAGTTCACAGTAGTGACAGAGGTGGTGTTGAATATGTTGCAAACACCTCCGATATCGTTGAAAAATGGCAGAGCCTTGAAGCAGGCGGTAACGTATTCGGTGTGTACAGAGAGACTGTCAATGGCGTTCCCGGTGAGCTTAACATCGAGGGCGGAGCAAACATCAATACCCTTTCCGGCTATTATTACAGCGTATCCACTCTTGCAAGCGGCTATGGAGCAGAAGGTATTCTCAAAGCTCTCTACGACAGATCTCAGGAAACCGGCTCTTCCGACTTTGTTGTGGAAGAAGACGAGGGATACTGCAAGTTTAGCTTCAATTACCTTGCAATCAACAGTACCAATACATCCGATAACGCCGGAAACTCCTTGGGTATTGTACACAACGTTAATTACTTCATTGTAACCGTTGAGTTTAACTATACCGCAAACTATGAGCTTACCAATCTTTCCATCAACTGCGATTGCTACACCAGCGATGCAGGCTCTAACCTTCAGGGCGACCTTGATATCGATAATATCGACCTTGAGTATGCTGCTTTAACCGGTAAGATTGAGCTTTCTCCCGACGCAAAGGCCGACACTTACATTTTCACAGTAGAGCAGACGGTAGGTGAGAGAAGCTTCACTAACCCCTACGGTAAGGACTATTTCACTCCCTCCGACTTTAACGTATACAGTGATAGAGAGGGCGAAAATCTTTGTCCGGATACCATTACTATTTCGCTTACCAATCTTCCCGAAGACGAACTTTATCCTTACGTACGTTTCCGTATTATTCCTGCTGAGGCGGATAAGCTCTTTACCGAAGCCGACTCCATAACCTTTACTTCCTCCGATAACAGCGGATTGCGTTTTGCAAGCTTTGATCCCGTAAGAACAATGGGTTCGTTCCTTGCAAAAACAACAGGAACATACACTGTTACAATTGACGTTAACGGAAGTATAAGAACCTTTACCGTTATCGTAACGGCATAAATTAAATAAATAGTGTAAAGGGACGCAAAAGCGTCCCTTTATTTACAAAAAAGCCTTGAATTCGGCTATGAAAAATGCTACAATATATATATAATTATAAAAGGAGATTTTTTTAATGCTTTTTAGAAAATTATTGATAGCAATTCTTGCACTTTCCGTTGCCTTTGCCCTCGCTTCTTGCGGCGATAAGGACGGCGGTGAGTCTTGCACCCACAAGGACGCGAACGACGATGGAAAATGCGACTTGTGCTCTGCCGATTTTGATGACGGAGCAGAGGATGAAACACCTACAAAGAAAACCTTCAACTTCACCGTGAAGGAAGCAGGCGGCAAAGCTCTTGCAAATGTAAATCTTGTACTTACAGCAGGTCAGTATACCGTAAATATTGTTTCCGATGCTAACGGCAAGGCGTCAGCCGAGCTTTATCCTGCAAATTATTCGGTTGAGTTTATTCGTCCCGACGATGAGAATGACAACCGCTTTAATTATCAGCTCGAAACAACCTCTTTGTCACTTTCTGCCGACAATACCTCGGTTGAAATCGTAATCGTTGACAATACTCCCGACGGTACAGCGGAGAAACCCTTCTTCATTTCCGAAAAAACAGCTATAAACCTTGCTCCCGGTCAGGAGATATTCTATCTTTGCCGCGGCTCTCTTGAAAGCTGGCTTGAAATTTTGGGCGATAATCTTACTATAAGCTATAACGGCAAAACCTTTAATTCCGAATCAGGCTTGGTTAAGCTTAATTTTGAAAGGGAAGAGGGAAAGCCTATTGACGCTTCTTACGATAGCTTCTCTGTAAAAAATAACGGCACAGCAGCCTTCGACGGCTTTATTGAGTTTAAATATCTTCCCGGTACAAGCGGTAATCCTCACCCCGTAAGCGGTAATTCCTTTGCAGCAAATGCAGCGGCAGGTAACGTGTATTATAAATACGTAGCTTCAGAGAGTGGCGTACTTATTGCAACTGCAGAAAACATCAGCGTAACTCTTATAAACGGAAGCGTTGTTTCCGGAGATACTTACGAAGCGGGTGCTGCATATATAGCAGTAGCTGCCGGTGACGAAATATCTATCTTGGTTAAGGGCGGCTCTTCCACAGTTAATCTTGCAACCTATGCAGGTACTGCGGAAAATCCCGTACCCGTATACGGAAATCAGCTTTCTATCTCTATTGCTATGGGCGGCTCTGTAAGCTTCTCTATCGCAGCAGGCAGATACTTTATGATTGCTGATGAAGAGATGATTTCTGTTACCTGTGGCGGCACTACCTACAATCCCGATGCCGATGGAGAAATCTTCTTCCAGATTAGCGGCAGCGGAAATCAGATAGTTACTGTCGCTAACGGTCTTGATAGCGCCAATAACGTTAATATTCAGCTTCAATAAAAGGAACACAGCGGTGTGCCTTTCAAAAATAGGTTTAAATACCGAAAAAACAAAAGGAGTACGAGCGTTTTTGCTTGTACTCCTTTTTATATGCCTTGCCCTAGAGGTTTTTTAGCCGTTCAAAAGTCTTTCTATAACCGGCTTTATGTTTTCGGTGAAAACCTCGTAACCGAGAGAGGTTTGATGTGCTCCGTCGGTTGTGTATTCTGCCTTGATTTCCCCTGTTTCAAGGTCGAAAAGGGGAGTGTAAAGGTCAACAAATTCGTAACCGTATTTTTCGGCAAGAAGCTTGATTTTTACGTTGTTATAAGAGGCAATCTCGTTCTTTTTCTTCCAATCTCCGCCCATAGCCGTAAGAGAAACAAGAACTATCTTGGTATCGGGGATATTGTCGCGGAAGCCTATTAGTATATCCTCGTAATCCTCAAACATAGTGTCAAGATTGTTTCCGCCAATAAGCATTACGGCAACCTTGGGCTTTAGATCGTAAACCGAAAGCTTGAGTCTGTCCTTTAAGCCATAGGTCGTCTCTCCGCCAATACCTCTGTTTGCGGTGAGATATTCGGGATAATATTTTTCAAGGTCGTAGCCGTCTGTAAGGCTGTCGCCAAGGAATGCTACGTCGACCTCGTAGTCCTCGTAAAGAAGATTTTCTTCTTCATATTTTTGATATTTTGCCTCTCTGTATTCTGCAACAAGCCTTTCTCTTTCAAGACGCTCTTCTCTTTCGGGAAGATAAAAGCCAAAGAGATAAACACTCCCCAAAGCCAAAGTAAGCAGTATGAAAATCAAAAATATAATTCCTATTTTCTTTTTCATATTCACCTGTATCCTATCAGAATTTTATAAATCCCGACTCAATATCCGAAATAACTTTCTTAACAGCGTGCTCCTCGTTTGAAACGGTTATAACGTCTGCCGCAGCCTTTGCCTCTTCACTTGCGTTGGAAACCGCAACTCCGACACCTGCCATTTTCAGCATAGAAACGTCATTGTTATAGTCTCCCATAGCGACTGTTTTTTCGTGTTTTATGCCCAAAATGTCAGCAATTCTTAACATTACGTCGCCTTTACTGTTACCTTTAGGCAGAATTTCGTAAAGCGAATGTTCCGAACGAATGAAGTCAAATTTATAGGATTTCTCGTGTTCAAAGAGCAATTTTGCAACCTTTAAAATCTTCTCGTTGGACTGGTCGCCAAACACAATTTTGCCGATAGGCTCGGTAACCTCGCGATAGGGTTTAATAAGGTTCGGAACTCCGGTTACCTTTCTGAAAAACTCCATAGTTTTGTTTTCTTTTGAAAAATAGATTTTTTCAAAAGTATTTACTTGAATACCGATGTCCTCGACGTTTTCGTCTATTACGTCGATAAGGTCGTAACACTCCGTTGAAAGCTCTCTTGTCCAAAGATATTTACCTGCCTTGTGGTCGTAAATACCGCCGCCGTTAATGCAACCAAAGGGAGCATTGGGGTTGAGAGTGTCATATATATGTTGTACAAAGTAGGGCATTCTGCCGGTGATAAAGGTGAAATATCCGCCTTCATCCATAAAATACCGTATAGCATTAAGATTTTCCTCTGATATACTCTTATCGTCTCTCAGTAGCGTACCGTCAAGGTCGGTGCAGAGTAAAAT
Source organism: Eubacteriales bacterium (assembly GCA_045636445.1). GTDB lineage: Bacteria > Bacillota > Clostridia > Oscillospirales > CAG-272 > UBA1740. The sequence goes on from JAZTXO010000076.1 coordinate 7,497, forward strand.
ACCTTCAAACTTTTTCATTTTAAACCTCAAACATTTCTTTGTTTGCATATTATATCACATCAATTAAAAAAATGCAACAGTATTCCTTTGACAATAACATAAAAAAGTGATATAATTTTATGTAAGAGGAATTTAATATGAAATATAAAAATATAAGAAAAGCAAAATTTATAGAACGTCCAAACCGATTTATCGCTTACTCGGAACTTGACGGAGAACGAGTCGTTTGCCACGTTAAAAACACCGGCAGATGCAGAGAGCTTCTTGTTTCGGGGGCTGCGGTAATTCTTGAAAAATCCGAAAATACGGAAAGAAAAACACCCTACGACCTTGTTGCAGTATACAAAAACGGTATCCTTATAAATATGGATAGCCAAGCTCCGAATAAGGTTTTTTTGGAATGGCTTAATAAAACCGATTTTTTCGGAAATCTTACCCTTGTTCGACCGGAATTTAAGTATAAAAATTCCCGCTTCGATTTTTATCTTGAAGCGGGTGAGAGAAAAATATTCGTTGAAGTGAAGGGCGTAACCCTGGAAGATGGTGGTGTCGTAATGTTCCCCGATGCACCAACCGAAAGAGGTGTCAAGCATTTAAAGGAGCTATGCGAGGCGGCTCTAGACGGCTATGAAGCCTATGTGTTTTTCATAATTCAAATGGAAAAATGCAAATACTTCACCCCTAACGAAAAAACACACAAGGAATTTGCCGATACTCTCCGCTATGCCGCAGAAAACGGCGTTACCGTCAAAGCAGTATGCTGTAACGTTACCGAAGATAGCCTTGAAATTTCGGATTTTGCCGAAGTAAGAGTCTAAAAGCTAAAAAGGTCAGTTGTTCTCTCTTACCTATCCATAATTTCTTTCGGAAGATATTTACCTATAAATTCTTCCCACTCTTCACTGTCGCATCCGTAGCGGTGAGAGGATATTACCTCGCCGTCTTGGTCAAAGGTCTGTCCCCAACCACCGTCTGAAAGAAGCTCAAAGCTGCCGTCGGTATAATTTATCCTGGCGACAAAATCCCCATAATTAAAGCTCGGGTCTACTGCCGCAAGTACGATTATTATGTATCTGGTAAATTCGATTTCTGCAAGGTCCCTTGTGAAATCGTCTATCTCTTCACCGGGAATTTCGCAAACGGGAGAAGTATCCTCAAGGAATTGCTCGCCATAAGTGTCAGACTCTCTTAAATCGTATATTTCAATCGATGCAATTTCCGCAGGATCGATTTCAAAATTTTTATACTGGGGAATTATAATACAGCCCGAAAGGGTAAAAATGGCTGCGAAAATAACTAACGCTGACAAAAAGCATCGTTTCAACGATATTTCCTCCTTGCTTTTTTCTTTATTATATCATAAAGATTTATAGCAAGTCAAGCTTTTGATTTTCATAGCCAACTAAAGAAAAAAGACAGCCTTTCGACTGTCTTTTTTCTGGCGGAGATGAAGAGATTTGAACTCTTGCGCCGGTTGCCCGACCTACACCCTTAGCAGGGGCGCCTCTTCACCACTTGAGTACATCTCCATAGACAAGTTCGGGTGAATAACGAACTTGCCATAACATTATATCAACTTTTTTATTGTTTGTCAAGGTGTTTTCAGAAGTTTTTTCTATATTGAGCCATTTTTATTTTACATATTGATTTTTTGCTATATATATGCTATAATAACAGTGCCAAACCAACTGAATA
>JAZTXO010000077.1:0-70551 GCA_045636445.1 Eubacteriales bacterium
AGAATACCAGTATCGCCATCGCAGTCGCGGTGAGATGCTTCGGAGAAGTCGCCGTTGTCAAAATGCTTCACGTTGCGGATATGTGCAAAGGCGATGCGGCCGCAGTGCTTGCGAACGATATCGGCTACATTGTTGTTGGGGTCTGCGTTCAAAGAGCCGGAGCACAGGGTCAGACAGTTGCAGGGGTGGTCCACCATCTTCAGGAAGCGGTCAATGTTCTCCTCGTTGATCAGCAGGCGGGGCAGGCCGAAAATATCCCAGGGGGGATCGTCCATGTGGATGGCCATCTTGATGTCGCACTCACGGCAGGTGGGCATGAGGGCCTCCAGGAAATACTTCAGGTTGGCCCACAGCTACTCGTGAACCACACCGGCATAGGCCTTGAACAGCTCGTCCAGCTTGGCCATGCGCTCAGGCTCCCAGCCGGGGAAGGACATATTGTACTTCTCGGTAAAATCAAGGATATACTTCGCCATAGCGTTGTAATCATCCTGAATCATATTCTTCTCGTAGAAGAGGGCGGTAGAGCCGTCGCCAACCTCGTGGAAGAGATTGGAGCGTGTCCAGTCGAAGATAGGCATAAAGTTGTAACAGATAACCTTAACGCCAAACTTTGAGAGGTTGCGAATGGTTTCCTTGTAATTTTCAATATATTTATCCCTTGTGGGGAGACCGATTTTAATATCGTCGTGAACGTTTACCGACTCAACAACGTCGATATTGAAGCCGTACTTGTCGCACTGCTCCTTTACCTTGGCAATCTCCTCGGGTTGCCATACCTCGCCGGGCATTTTGTCGTGAAGCGCCCAAACGATACCCTCAACACCGGGAATCTGCTTTATATCCGAAAGCTTGATACGGTCGTTACCCTCACCGTACCAACGGAAGGTCATTTTCATATTTTTTCTCCTTTTGGGAATTATTTGTTATTTTTAGGCTTCTTGATTTTGTTGAGCTTTTTGTTCATCTTAAGAAGCTCTTCCTTGGTGAAGCTGATGTTTGCCATACCCATCATAGAGGTAAGACGAAGAACGGTGAAGCTGCCCATCATCTCCATAAGGCCGCCGCCCGCAGAAAGGTCAACGTCAAATCCACCGGACTTTTTATCGCTGTCCTTTTTGTTTGCATCCATCTTTTTCTTAATGGTAAGACCGACTTTTGCAAACCAAAGTTTACCTCTTAAGGTCTGCATAATGTCACCGAGCTTGTCGTTGAGGGAGAAGCGTCCGGCAGGAGCTTCAACGTCGAACCAGTTAAGAATAGCTCCCTTTTCCACGAGAACGTAATCCATATTCATCTCGTCAACCTTGCGAATCTTACCCTCGTCGCAAAGGTCGCCTGCCTTGGCAACAATGGTGGATTCACCCTCGTTTTTAACCTCGAAGTAGAAGAAGTGGTTTGCGGCTTCCTTTTTGCCTACCGACTCACCGTTAACGAACAGCTCAACCTCGGGAAGATTGGAGTAAACGGTAATCTTGGTTACATCCTCAACTCTGTCGATATATCTCTTGCCGCAAAGGTGAACGAACGGCTCGTCCTCGGGGGAGCGAAGCCAAGCCTTATATGCATAGAAGGCGTCCTTTTTATACTTTCTGTCAAAGGTAACAAGGCCCTTGTGATTCTGGCCGTTCTCACCGCCCTCGGCTCTTGCGTCAGCGCCGAAGTCGAACATATTCCAAACGTGAGTTGCCCAAAGATATTTTCTGGAGAAGAGCTGCTTTATAAGCTCCTCGTGGTAATAAGCCTGATATTCCTCGGTGTAATCGCCCTGCCTCGGGTCGGAGGTGTGCCAATTGAGAGCCTCGCAGCCGTACTCGGAGCAACCGATGGGAATTTCGGGGTGCATACCGTGGAATTTATCGAACCAAGGGCCGTTCATTGAGGTTTCTCCGCCATACCAGCCGAAATAGTGGTTGTAAGAAACAACGTCGGGAATCTGAAGGTAGGGGTCGTCCATTTTGCACATAGAAACGGCTGCTATGGTGGTAAGACGAGTCTTGTCCATTTCGTGACAGAGGTCGTTCAAAATTCTGTGGTTTTCAAGAAGATCATCGTCCGAGCCGGCAATTGAAATCTCGTTTGAAAGTCCCCAAACTACGATAGAGGGGTGGTTATAATTCTGGGTTATAAGCTCCTTCATCTGAGAAATCGTGTTCTCGCGGCCTCCGGGCATATGTCTTGAAATATAAGGAATTTCAGCCCAAATAACCATACCTCTCTCGTCGCAGAGGTCATAGAAATACCGGTCGTGCTGATAGTGAGCAAGACGGATCGTGGTTGCTCCAACCACGCAGATAAGGTCCATATCCTCTCTGTGATGCTCGGGAAGAAGAGCGTTACCGATGCCCCATCTGTCCTGATGACGGGATACACCGCGAAGAGGGTACTCTCTTCCGTTAAGAATAAATCCACGGTTAGGGTCAATCTCAAAGGTACGGCAGCCAAAGCGAGTGCTTACGGTGTCCTGAACAGCTCCGTCTTTAACAAGCTCTGCCTTAAGAGTATAAAGATAGGGGTCACGGCGTCCGTCCCAAAGGTGAACGCCCTCAATTTTAAGGTTTGCCTTATTGTAGGTGTTTTCGTCAGATACGACCTCTTTGCCCTCGGCATCAAGAACGGTGTACTTTACAGACGCACCCTCTGCATTATGCCATACGTTAACCTCAACGTCGGCATCAGAGCCGGAAACCGAAGGAGTTACAGTAACGCCCTCGCCGCCGAAGTAGTCAAGGTCGAAGTGATTTTTATTAACGCAAACGATGTTCACGTCACGGTAAAGACCGCCGTAGAAGGTAAAGTCAGCCATCTGGGGATAAACTGTCTCGTTTGCAGTGTTGTCAACAGAAATGAGGATTACGTTGTCCTCCGCTTTTGTAAGAGAATCGGTTATATTCACTCTGTAAGTAGAATATCCGCCGTGATGTACAGCGAGCTTCTGGCCGTTGACGTAAACCTCGGATGAGGAGTTTGCTCCTCTGATTTCAAGATAATAAACAGAGTCCTCGGGAAGAGAGGAAAGCGAAACAGTCTTTCCGTAATAGCAAGTGCCGCGATAATAGTCGTTTCCACCGTCCTGGCCGTCTATGGCATTCCAGGAATGAGGAAGGTCAACGCTCTCGCCAAGAGGAATTTTTGCAAAATTTTCCACCGTTTCTTTAGTAAAGGTCCAACCTTTATTAATATTAACGATTCTTCTCATAAAATACTTCCTTTTCAAAAAATGGTATAGATTAACATTATAATTATATATTATTTTAGCTCTTGCGTCAACATATAATTTATTAAATCTTTAAAAATATTAGGGATATTCCGCAAAAAAATATAATTTTCGGTTTATTATTCCCCGAAAGCGGCAATAATAAGGCTATCCGATGGCAAAAAACGACTTCCATTGGAGAAAAAACAAAAAGGATTAAAAAATGGACTCCAAAACACTAAAACCCGCGCGTCCCTTCGGAATCAGGGACAAGTTAGGTTATCTTCTGGGCGACTTCGGCAACGACTTCACCTTCATTTTATCCTCCAGCTTTCTTTTGAAGTTTTACACCGACGTTATGCGTGTTGACGCAGGTATAGTCGGTCTTGTAATGATGCTTGCAAGATTTGCCGACGCATTTACAGACGTTACTATGGGACGCATCTGCGACAGGTCGAAAACCACGAAAAACGGCAAGTTCCGACCTTGGATTTTACGAATGTCAGGCCCGGTCGCCATAGCGTCATTCCTCATTTACCAATCTTCTCTCAGGGATATGCCCCTAGGCTTTAAGGTTGGGTGGCTCACCTTGACCTACATTCTCTGGGGCTCGATATTTTACACTTCAATAAATATTCCCTACGGCTCTATGGCATCGGCAATTTCCCCCGAACCCGACGACCGTCAATCGCTTTCAACCTTCCGTTCGCTTGGAAGCACCCTTGCGGGAGTTGTTATCGGCGCTGGAGTGCCGCTTTTGGCGTATGACACGAAAATTATCGGCACGGAGAAGATTGCAGAGCTGAACGGTGACAAATTCACGCTGATTTCCGGAATTTTCTCTATTCTTGCGGTTCTTTCCTATCTTGCCTGCTACTATCTGACAAGAGAAAGAGTGGAAAGCGCTCCCGCGCCGAAAAAAGAGGACTACGGAGCTGTAAAGCTTATTACTTCGGCTGTTAAAAACCGCGCTATTATATCTATTATCGGAGCGTCTGTCATAATGCTGCTTTCACAGTTTACCCTGCAACAGATGGCAAACTACGTATATCCCGATTATTACGCAAACACCGCCGCCCAATCGGCTTCCACCGTTGCAATGCTCTTCGGTATGGTGGTTGCGGCAGCAGGAGCAAAGCCTTTGGCTTCAAGATTCGGAAAGGCAGAGGTCAGCGCCGTAAGCAGTCTTGTTGCGGGAATCGTTTGTCTGCTTCTCTTCTTTATAAGGCCTGAAAACGTCTGGGTTTACGTAGGATTTAACCTTTTTGCCTGGCTTGGTCTCGGAGTATTTTCTATGGTTTCTTGGGCGCTTATTACAGACGTTATCGACTACTCCGAAATCAAAAACGGCTACCGCGAGGACGGCTCAATCTATGCTTTGTATTCCTTTGCAAGAAAGATTGGTCAAGCCGCAGCCGCAGGTACGACGGGACTTTTCCTCTCGATTATCGGCTACAACCGAGTTGAGGGCGGTCTGCTTCCAAGCTCGGTAAAGGCAGGAATTTTCAACCTTTCGACTATAATTCCCGCCATAGGATTTTTCATTCTTGCCGCTATTCTTTGGTTCTGGTATCCCTTGAACAAGAAAACGGTTAACAAAAACGTGGAAATTTTAAGACAAAAACGCCAAGGATAGACCGCCTCCTTTTGCGAAAGGGAGGTGGCACAGCTTGCTGTGACGGAGGGATTGAAAATTTAGGCTTTTGAGAGAGTTTGGATTATTCTCTTGCCTAGACAAGAGTAAAAACAAAAACCAAGCGAATTTTCCCTATGTTTTCGGGACACGCTTGGTTTTATTTTATTTCCTGTTCAATATCATCGAATATCGGGCTATCAAAAAATTCTCTTATGGTTATATCAAGTCCGTCACACAATTTTTTAATTGATACAACTCCGGGATTTTGGCTTTTCTCATTCAACATACTGTAAACCGTTGAAGGTGAAACTCCCGAATTGTTTGCAAGGGCATTCGTGGCTATGTTTCTTTCATTGCACAGCTCGATTATTCGCTTCGCAACAGCTTCTTTTGTATTCATAGCGCCCCTCCTTTGTTTTTATACCATAATTTTAACCAAATTTACGATATATCATGTGGGATATATCGCATTTTTAAGAAAAATGTGTTATAATTACGATATATCCCACAAAAAAGGAGCTAAAAATTATGATTTGTACATTTTTCGGACACAGAGATACGCCGGATAGCATAAAAAATTCCTTAAAAGATGCTATATTAAATCTGTCAAGCACACAGGGAGTAAAAACATTTTATGTTGGTAATAACGGCAATTTCGATTATATTGTTCAAAGCGTTTTAAAGGAAATTTCGGATAACGATACAAGTATCAACTACCTGATTGTTTTATCAAATCTTTGCGAAAAAGTTGATTGCAATCAAATTCGTAACACTATATTCCCCGAAGAACTAGACAGTGTTCCGCCACGGTTTGCAATAAGTAAAAGAAACGAGTGGCTTATAAAAAATTCGGACTTTACAATTGTATATTTAAGAAACACCGTAACAAACACATACAAATGGGTAGAAAAGTCAAAAAGAAAAGGGCTCAAAGTAATTAATTTATTTAGCCGCAAGATAATCTAACTCATAAGGTTTTGAAAGATATATTTCTCCCTATTCGTCACCGAAATTTTCTTAAATATCCACATATTTCTCAAAAAATTTGGTTTGTCTATGAAAAAATCTATTCTTTCAAAACTGCTTCGCATCTTACGGCTAAACAAAAAACCAAGCGTATTTTCCCTATGTTTTCGGGACACGCTTGGTTTCGTTTTATCTTATTTTTACCTCAAACCGCCTTGCGCATCTTGGGCAAACGGCGGTGTGCTTACCCTTTTGCCTTGGGAGACGAAGGGTGCTTTTGCAGGCGGGGCAATTTCTGTAAACGTGGGTTTTACGGTCTCGGCGTTTGCTTTTTTGCAGAGCAAAATACGCCTTTGGCTTTTGCATAATTTTAAGGAATTTTTCGTTTTCAGCGCGTCTTTTGTAAATATTTCTTGACAAAATGCGGAAAAACATCCAAATTACAAGAGCCGTTTCCACAAGCGCTAAGGCAAAACTATAAACGAAAAGATTAACTACGTACAGAACCAAGTACACAACAAGAAGAAACTTGTTCAAGCTGTCTGCGCCGTATCTTCCCTGCATAAACCTATATAGTCTTTCTCTTAAATATCTCATTTTTCTGCCTTTCGTTTTTCTTTTTCCGCATAAAGTTTACCACCGAAATTATGCCTTGTCAATAGAAAAATATTCTTGTTTACAAATAAATATGAAAGTATTTACAATTTGAGTAGCCGTAAGATAATTAACCAAACTCGCTCTAAAGCGTAAATTTTCATCGCTTTCGGCACTTATCGCACTTGCCAAGCGTAGACACCGACACAAAGTCCCGAAATTTCTCCGAAAATATAAAAGGCAGAGGAACGTTTTCAGAGCCTCTGCCTTTTTTCGTTTGTATGCCCGAGTCGGGCAGTGTTTTTTCTTTAAGCCGTCTTGGAATAAGCGGCTTTATTTATTATTCAAAAACGGTAGTTCCTACGTTTATAAAGCTGCAAGTCATATCAATAGTTCTGGTAATCTCAAAGTCGCTATCAACAAAAACAGCGCTGCCCTGAACAACAACGGTGGAAGGCACTCCGTCAACGAATACGATAGTAACGTCGCAGGGAACGCCCCAGAAATCAATCTTATCCGCAAGAGTGTACCACTGGTTTTCGGCGTCGTAAACAAGGTCGTCAAAGGTTATATATTCACCGTTGAATTTAAGCATATCACCCAATGCGACAAGGGGGTTATCACATTCCGCAAGAGATTGGGGATTGTCGCTGGGAGCTTCGTACCAAACGCCCTCAACAAGCACCCAAATCCAGCCGTTGCCCTCAAAGTCGCCCTTGAATTTTCCTTCCTCGGTCTGCATTTCAATGGTTGAAAGGTCGATTAAATACTCGTTTCCGTCGCTGTAAACGCCTCTCTCTGTACCCTCTATTACTATGGTGTAGTTATACATATCGTTAAGAGCGTACAACTGTTCCTCGGTTATGTCAGCTTTTTCTATGATAACGAAGTCGGGCACGCTGATTTCGGTTGAACCGACGTCCTCAAAGGTCATTGTAACCGTCGACTTTGAATCGTAATCTTCACCGTAGCTTTCCATATAAAGAATGATTTCCGAAACAACTCCGTCCTCGGCGCGAACGACTAACTTTTTAGTTTCAGCGTCGCTTACGCTTTCGTAGTAGTAAACGCCCTCTTCTTCATCGTATATGAAGCTGCTTAAATCCTCGGGGTACGAGAATGCGGAGTCTTCCTCTTCTTCGATATAAAGCTCTGCGCAATAATTTCCGTTCTCGTCCTCGGAAATCTTATAGGTCTTGCCGTCAAGAAGCACGTAAAGGTTTGTTTCATCCAATATGGGATTGTATTCCATTTTTGCGTCGGATGTGAATTTCATCCAGCCTTCCGCTTTGATGTTATAGTCATCTATATTAGGAACAATTACGGTTATGTCATACTTCATATTGGCGGTGAAATTCTCCATTCCCATAAAGGCTGCCCATTCTTCCTCGGTAAGAGTTGCTCTGGGTCTGTCCTGATATTCGGGAAGGGTGATTTCGGTTTGGTTGATATCCGAAAAACTTACGGTATAGTCAACCTCATAGTAGGTATATCCGCCCTCGTTTACTTCGGTTCTGCCGCTATACTCTATTTTTGTGGGTTTGCCGTCCTCAAAGTAGATGTAATAATTTGCGGGAATACCCATCATATTGGTCGGGTCGTTACCCTTGTATGCCTTTTTAGCTTCGTCATAGGTAAGCGAATCGTAGCCGTCGCTGACGCTTTCGAGAAGCTGACGCAGACTTCCGCCAAATCCGCCGGACTCCTTCTTGTAATAAAGGTCGCCTTTCTTTTCAAGCTCGTACCATACTCCGTCCTCACGCACCATATAGGTTTCGATTCCGCCGTTCTGTTGCATTGCGGAGTTTTCGGTTATTTTAAGAGTAAAGCTGTTTTCCTGAGTGCTTAACGCTCCGTCATCGTCGCCTCTTTCAACTACGCCTTCCATAGAGTAGGTAAAGTTGAAAATATTTCCGTAGGAGTTCCATTCTTCCTCGGTAACGGTAGTTCTTACCGAAGGAGTTTCCGTAACGCCGTCCTTGTCGTCGCCATCGCCGTCGGGTTCGCCGCTATCCTGGTTTTTGTCACCGTCCTGGGAGTCGCTGTAATCGACTGACGAGTCATTATCCTTATCCGAAGAATCGTTTCCCACAATTATGCCGTCGCAGGATGAAAAGACGATAGTAACAGCAATCGACATAAAAGCTGCGATTAAAAGTGATATAAATTTTTTCATAAGTCTGCTCCTTTTTTGTCTTTTGGAAATAGCAATTCGATTTTAGGAATTTTAAAATTATTCCACGATTATTATTTTAATTTCTTTGCCCCGTTTGCGGAAGAAATTTATGGTATGCTCTGTGCCTTTGGATTTTCCGTCCCAAAAGGCAATTCCGAAATCGGCATAGTCGGCAATCTCGGCATTTCGTCTGACGGGGGCGGCTCTTCCGAAGGAATTGTAGTCGGGGAGAAATTCGGTGAGAGTCAGCCCTTTTCTTCTTGCGTATTCCGCAGCCAGACTGTCAATTCCTCTCGCTCCGCCCGAGACTATTTCGGTCACTCCCTCGGGAATATATTCATCAATTGCGATTTTGGTAATGTTTCGCGAACCTACAACAGCAAGTTTCATTTCTGTCGCCCGCCTTAATTTTCCTTTAGGAAATACACCCTTGTTTCATAGGGCTTTAGAATTTTTTCGTCTCTTTCCTTATAGTTTGAAAGGAGAAGCTCGGCTTTCGATATATCAAAGCCGCGGGGGATTTTTATTTTCGTTTTTTCTTCGGTAAACGAGCAGATTACAAGGAGCTTTTCGCCCTCGTGTTCTCTTGTGTAAACGTAGAGCTTTTTGCTTCGGTGGAAATACTCCTTATATTTGCCGTATCTTACTGCCTTTTGGCTCTTGCGAAGAGCTATTGCAAGGCGGTAGAAGTTAAGAAGCGAGTCGGGGTCGCCCTCTTCCCTCTCGACGTTTATTTCCTTATAATTTTCGTTTACGGGAAGCCAGGGTGTGCCGGTGGTGAAGCCTGCATTTTCCTCTGCCGACCACTGTACGGGTGTGCGAGCGGAATCTCTGGAGCATCGCCAAAGCCGCTTCAATCTTTCCTCGGGGGATTTTTTCAATGCCGTGTGGCGATAGTTATACACCGTTTGCACGTCCTCGTAAAGCTCGGGACTTTCGGGACGCCAGTTGAGCATACCTATCTCCTGGCCTTGATAGAGGAATGGCGTTCCCTGCTGGAAAAGATAGGCTGCGGCAATGCTCTTTCCGCTTTCGGTGCGGTATTTTTCGCTGCCGTAGCGTGAAATAATTCTGGGATGGTCGTGGTTTTCGATATAAAGCATATTCCAGGCCTTGCCGTAAAGCTTATACTGCCAATCGGAGAATGCCTTTTTCATTTTGCGAAGGCTAAACTTCGTTGGAATCCAGTCGGTGAAAAGGCAGTCGGCAGTTTCGCACTGGAACTGTATCATCATATCTATCTGTCCCTTTTCCTCGTCGATATATTTAAGGGCTCTCTTCGGCCACACAAGGGGAGCTTCCGCAAGGGTAAAGCAGTCGTAACGGTCGAAAACGTCTCTCTTAAACTCGGACAGATATTCGTGGATATGCGGGCCGTGGTTATATTTTCTCATTCCCTTGTAAATCGGGAAAATATAGTCGTTCGGAAGTCCTTCTTCCTTTGAAATATAGGTTATAACGTCCTCTCTGAAGCCGTCAACACCCATATCGAGCCAGAAACGCAGAATTTTCTTAACCTCTTCTCTTACAAGGGGGTTATCCATATTAAGGTCGGGCTGCTTTATAGCGAAAAGGTGAAGATAATATTCGCCTCTTACCTCGTCATAAGTCCAAGCCTTGCCCTCGAAATTGGAATCCCAGTTGTTGGGAAGCTTTCCGCCCTTTTTGCCGGGACGCCAGATATAATAATCGGTATAAGGCTCTATTCTTCTGCGGCTTTTTTCAAACCATTCGTGCTCGTCGCTTGTGTGATTTACCACAAGGTCCATAAGCAGCTTCATTCCCCTCTCGTGACAGCCGTCAAGCACCTTTTTAAATGCTTCCATACCGCCAAACTCCGGGGCAATATCCATATAATCGGCTATATCGTAGCCGCAGTCTGCTCCGGGAGAGGGATAAATCGGTGAAAACCAGATTCCGTCACAGCCAAGGCTCTTTATATAATCCAGCTTTTCAAGTACGCCATAAAGGTCGCCCATTCCGTCGCCGTCGCCGTCTTTAAAGCTTCTCGGCCAAATCTGGTAGAACACCATATCCTTATACCAGCGTTTTCTTTCCATAAAAAGCCTCCTTAAAATAAAACTACATTATTATTTTATCACAAATCCCATTAAGTGTAAATCCCTATTTTAAATATTAACTTAATTTACCAAAAAGAAAAGCCGAATCGAAGGCTGAAAAACAGACTGTCGGCTCGGCAGTTTCTTATTCAATTTTTACGCTTCGAGAGTGTAAGTCTTGGAATATTCCTTGTATTTTGCTTCGTAATTTTCGCTTCCGGCACGAATCTCGGCAAGATATTTGTGAAGATCCATAGCGTCGTAGGTGGAAATCTCGATTACGCAGCCGCCAATGTTGGAGCAATGGTCGGAAACACGCTCGAAGTTGTTAAGCAGGTCGGCAAGAATGAAGCCGTGCTCGATAGAGCATTCGCTCTTCTGGAGTCTGATAATATGATTTTTCTTGATAGAATCCTTAAGGTCGTCAACTACCTGCTCAAGAGGCTCAATATCCGCCGCAAGGTTTACGTTGTTTTCAATAAGAGCCTTGCGTGTAACCTCTGTAATTTCGGCAAGAGCTGCTCTCATAACCGAAAGCTCTCTCTTTGCTTCCTGGGAGAATTCTATCTTCTTTTCTCTCATTTCCTCGGCAGATTCAAGCACGTTTACCGCGTGGTCGGAAACACGCTCAAGGTCGCCGATTATATGAAGAAGCTTTGTTACCTGCTTTGCGTCACGCTCGGAAAGGTCACGGCTCGAAAGCTTAACAAGATAAGTACCGAGAGTGTCCTCGTAAACGTCGGCTTTGCCTTCAAGCTCTCTTACGCTTTCGGCAATCTTTGCGTCGTAGTTATCAAAGAGTGACATCGCATCGGTCATAGCCTTAAAGGAAATTTCCGACATAGCGATAGTAACCTCGGTAGCTCTGCCAACCGCAACGCCGGGAGTTTCGAAGAGACGCTCGTCAAGAAGATTTGCGCTTTCCTTTTCGTCTGCCGACTCTTTAATGGTAAGGCGGGAGAGCTTTTCAAGAAGCTTATAGAAGGGAGCAATCGCAATAACCGAAAGAATCTTAAATACGGTGTGGATAATAGCGATATCCCACATATTCGTAGCCTTTCCTACAAAGGCAAATCCGCCGGGGATAATAAGTCCGTTGAAGAGATAGAACAGCGACAGCCAGATAACAACGCCTATAATATTAAAGTAAAGGTGGATTATAGCGGCTCTGCGGCCGTTTTTATTAGCTCCGATAGCAGAAAGAAGGGCAGTTACGCAAGTACCGATATTCTGTCCCATAACGATTGGAATTGCCGCGCCGTAGGTGATAGCGCCCGTAACGGTAAGCGACTGCAAAATACCGACCGAAGCCGAAGAGGACTGAACGATAGCCGTAAGCACAAGGCCCGCAAGCACGCCAAGGATAGGATTGTCGAACATAGTAAGAATAGCCTTGAATCCCTCGTCACTCTTAAGACCGGAAACCGCTCCCGACATAATATCCATACCCGTCATAAGTACGGCAAAGCCGAGAAGAACGACGCCGAGGTCTTTTTTCTTGCCACGCTTAACGAACATAACAAGACAAATACCGATAAGAGCAAGTATAGGCATCCAAGCATCGGGCTTCAGCCACTTAAGCGCTCCGACAAGCTCCTGTCCGCTGTCTCCGCCAAGTCCGGAAAGAGCAGTAAGCCAAGCGGTTATTGCAGTACCGACGTTCGCGCCCATAATAACGCCCACAGATTGAAGAAGCGTCATAGTGCCGGAGTTAACAAAGCCGACAACCATAACCGTCGTTGCCGACGAGGACTGAATAACGCAGGTCACACCGAGACCGAGAAGAAATCCCTTAAAGGGGTTTGAGGTCATCTTGCCAAGAATGGCCTTGAGACTTGAGCCTGCGCTCTTTTTCAGCGAGTCGCCCATAACGTCCATACCGTAAAGGAAGAGAGCAAGACCGCATATAAGCTCTAATACGTTAAATATATCCATTAAAAGCACCTTTCGTTTTTTGTTTTTTTCGGAAAGCCGAAAACCGGACTTTCCACTGCCAAGCTATTTTGCAATAACTTTGTAATCCTTTTTCAATGATTTTACAATCATTTTACATTTATTTTACAATATTTTATTTTGTTTTTCAAGTATTTTTTTCTCAAAATAAGCGGTTTTGGTACGATTTAGTTAAATTTTGTTAAAATTACACGAAAAAAACTGCCCCCAAAAAGTCAAAGAGAGCAGTTTTTCACTTGATTTTAGATTATAGGGGCGGCGGCTCAACGCTCGGCAAGAATTATCCTTGCAAAAATCCCTTTATCCGCCGCTAAAGCGGTCTGCCTTTCCCCAGAGGGAGAAGCTTAAAAGAAATTATTTCCCTTATTAAAGCTTTTGGTAGGCTTTTTAAGAAAAGCCGCCTCTTCCCTGTGCTGACTTCCTCAACCTACAACCTCATATCCCTGAGCTGTAACCGCTTCCGAAAGAGCCTCATTTGTCACTCCGTCAGAAACCTCGACTACCGCATCGCCTCTTACGTGGCTTACGTCGGCAGAAATTACTCCTTCAACAGCTTCAAGAGCCTTCTTTACTCTGCCCTCGCAGTGGGGGCACATCATTCCGTCGATTTTAATTGTGATTTTCATATTTTTGTCCTCTATTTTTTCGGTTTCTATTAAAATTTCTTCGTTTTTGAGCGATTTTTCTTTGTTTTCTACAACGATTTCCTTAAATCTGCCAAGCCTTAAAGCGTTGCAAACAACGAAAAGGCTGGAAAGGCTCATTGCAAAAGCTCCGAGCATAGGTGTCATTTCTATACCGATGAAAGAAAATACTCCTGCCGCAACGGGAATACCTATAAGGTTATAAATAAATGCCCAAAACAGATTTTCCTTAATGTTTTTCAGAGTCGCTCTGCCAAGCCTTGCGGCGTTTACAACGCCCATAAGAGTGTCCTTAACCAGAACGACGTCTGCCGACTCTATGGCAATATCCGTACCGCCGCCGATAGCCACTCCCACGTCTGCCGAAGCGAGAGAGGGTGAGTCGTTTATTCCGTCGCCTACCATTACCACTCTGCCCTTTTGCCGAAGCTCTTTGATTTCCTTTTCCTTATCGGCAGGAAGAAGCGAGGCTCTTACCTCGTCGATTCCCACAGATGCCGCAATCGCTCTTGCGGTGTTTTCGTTATCTCCCGTCAGCATAACCGTTTTAAGCTTCATTTTCTTTAGCAGCCTTACCGCTTCATAGCTGTCGGGGCGAAGGGTGTCGGAAATTCCGATAGCTCCGAGAAGCCTTTCGCCCTCGGAGAAGAATATCGGAGTTTTTCCCTCGTTTGAGAGGATTTCGTAAAGCTCCTTGCCCTCTTTTGTCACCAAAGAACGCTCACTTATAAATTTATAACTGCCCCCGAAAATCTCTTTTCCCGAAAGAGAAGCCTTAACACCGCCGCCGGGCACTGCAAAAAAGGCGGTAATAGGCAGCTCTTTTGCTTTGCCTTCGGCATATTCACGCACCGCAAGAGCCAGGGGATGCTCACTTTTAGATTCAAGAGAATAGGCTATATCAAGAAGCTCCTCTTTGCCGCAGTCAAGAGGATAAACTCCCGAAACGCTCATTTTTCCGCTTGTTACAGTACCGGTTTTGTCAAGAGCGATATATTCCGCCCGTCCCATAAGCTCAAGCGACTCGGCGCTCTTATAAAGCAGTCCCATTTTCGCTCCGACACCGCTTCCCACCATTATTGCAACCGGAGTGGCAAGTCCGAGAGCGCAGGGACAGCTTATTACAAGCACCGAAATTCCTCTTGAAAGAGCTATGCCTACCTCTTCGCCAAACAAAAGCCAACTGCCGAAGCTCAAAAGAGCGATAAGGATTACAATAGGCACGAAAATTCCCGAAACTCTGTCTGCAAGTTTCGAAATGGGAGCTTTTGATGCCGAAGCATCTTCAACCAATCTTATTATTGAAGCGATGGTTGTGTTTTCGCCAACGCCCTCGGCGCGACATTTAAGAAATCCTCTGCCGTTTACCGTTGCGGAAAAAATTTTGTCGCCTACGGTTTTCTCCACCGGTACCGATTCGCCGGTCAGCATAGACTCGTCAACACTGCTCTCACCCTCGATAACCGAGCCGTCGGCGGCAGATGCGTCACCGGGACGGAGAAGGAAAATATCGCCTATTTTCAGCTCGGATGCGGGGATTTGCAGCTCTTTTCCGTCTCTTATAACCCTTGCGGTTTTCGGAGAAAGGTCCATAAGACTCTTTACCGCGTTGGTGGTTCTTCCCTTTGCAACAGCTTCAAGAAGTTTGCCGAGAGTTATAAGAACGAGTATCATTGCAGCCGACTCGAAATAAAGTGAGTGAAGATAATGGGCAGCATCATCACCCGCCGTTACAGCCTCGCACATCAAAACGACCTGCGCTATACTGTAAATATAGGAAGCAAGCGAGCCGAGAGAAACAAGGGTATCCATATTCGGCGCAAGGTGAATAGCTCCCTTTATTCCGTTTATAAAGAACTTCTTGTTTATTACGAGTATAAGTCCCGACAAAAGAAGCTGATACAAAGCAAGCGCGAGAGGAGATTTCGGCAAAAACGGGGGCAAAGGAAGGCTTAACATCGTTACCCCCATTGAAATATACATCAATGGAATAAGAAGAAGCAAAGAGGTAACAAGCCTACTTAAAATCGCCTTTTTCTCGGTATTTTGCAAACTATTATTGTCATTTTCCTTAAAATCGGCAGTTTTTTTATCAAAAGGCTTTGCTCCGTATCCTGCCTTTTCCACAGCGGATATTATTTCGGAATCCGAAGTTTCGCCATCTAGTGTCATCGAATTTGTAAGCAGGTTTACAGAGCAGTTTTTTACGCCCGAAAGTGACGAAACCGCCTTTTCAACCCTTGCGGAGCAGGCGGCGCAAGACATACCGCTTATTTCAAATTTTCTCATTTCATCATCCTCTCAAGGGTTTTTACAAGCTCCTCAACGGTATCAAGCTTATCATTTTTAATATCCTCAACAACGCAAGATTTTATGTGACTTGATATAAGCTCCTTTGAAAAAGAGGAAAGAGCCGACTGTATTGCCGACACCTGGGTTAAAATATCCACGCAGTAGGCGTCGTTTTCCACCATACTTCTAACGCCCCTGACCTGCCCTTCAATGCGGTTTAGGCGGTTTGTCAAAAGGCGGTATTCTTCCTCGCCACGCTTTTTGGTTTTACAGCAATCGCTCATTTTTTGCTTTCCTTTCTTTTATTTCCAATTTCCAATTTCTAATTTCTAATTTTGCTAACGCTTTTTGCGTTGGCAAGACATTTCACATTTCTCATTTCACATTCATTATATACCCCCTCTGGGTATTTGTCAACATTTTTGTATAGACATTTTTGCCTTTTTGTGGTATAATGCTTGTGTGTAATAAGCATTTTGGAGTTTTTTATGAGAGAATTTATTAAAATAACCGATTTTTCCGCCCCGGAACTTGACCTTTTCGTAAGGCTGACGGGAGCGCAGCTTCGCTCAAAGGCAGAGTCAGGTCTTGGAGTTTTTATTGCCGAGAGCCCAACGGTTATTGAGGTTGCTATGAATTCCGGCTGCGAGCCTATCGCCTTTCTTACCGACGAAAGACTTCTTCACGGCGAAGTTGAAAAGCTCATTGAAAGACTTCCCGAAATTCCCATATATATTGCCGAAAGAGAGGTTCTTCGGACACTTACCGGCTTTGAGCTGACAAGAGGCGCTCTTTGCGCTATGAAAAGACCGAGAGAAAGAAGTTTAGACGAGCTTCTTTCGGGGGCAAAACGAGTTGCCGTACTTGAAAGCATTACCGATTCCACAAATATCGGGGCAATATTCCGTTCGGCTGCGGCTTTGAATATTGATGCGGTGCTGGTGACGCCCTCCTGCTGCGACCCTCTTTGCCGAAGAGCCGTAAGAGTCAGTATGGGCACGGTTTTCCAAGTGCCTTGGGGCAAAATAGGCAAAACGAACGAAGACTGGCCCGACCGAGGCATTGAAATGTTAAGAGATTTCGGCTTCAAAACCGTTTCTATGGCTCTGCTTGACGACACTCTTAATATCGACTCGGAAATTCTCGCAAAGGAAGAGCGACTTGCAATTATTCTCGGCACAGAGGGCGACGGACTTAAAAAAAGCACTATTGCAAAATCCGACTACACCGTAAAAATCCCAATGTCGGGCGGTGTTGACTCCCTTAACGTTGCGGCTGCGGGGGCGGTTGCCTTTTGGGAACTTGCGGCAAGAGGACGGGAAATAAGGAGATAACTTTTTTCTAATTTAATTATAATATTTTCAACTTTTTTTCCGAAAGGTATTGCAATTTTTGTTTTGTTGTGTTAAAATATCATATATAATTTCGCTAATTGCGTCTAAAAATCGAAAGGCTTTATAATATGCTTGAAAGTATTCTCTTGGTAGTTCTTTTAGTTGCAGCGCTCTTCATTATCGTTGCCGTTCTTCTTCAGAAAAGCTCTGACGAAGGTCTTTCCGGTTCTATCACCGGTAGCTCCGACACCTTCTACGGCAAGGACAAGGCAAGTCACACCGAAAGAACACTCTTTATTTTTACCATTATCGTAGCTATCGTTTTCGTACTTGCAGTTCTTGCAGTATACGTTATTCAGCCCGACTTCTACGCAACCTACTCTCTTGACGATTGGAAGACTAACTCGAGCTATAACGGCTATACCAACATCTTCAAGTAATATAGCTTAGCTTATTTAAGACGGTGAGATTTTGTTTTTCTCACCGTCTTATGCTTTAATTTGGAGATTTTAGTTTTTTTTCATATAAACTCAGCCTGCTTTTGGCATAATAACGATAATCGAAAGTTGAAATTATTGAATTTCGACGGCAAATCTATGATTTGCAAAAAATTTCAAAAAGAAATTTGTCGATTTCTGCCCGAATGATATAGTTGCAAAAAGCCGTTTTCTGCTTTTTGCCCCTGCTGAATTTTCAGCCGCGGAAAGGCTCGTTCGCCTTTTCGACATTCTATAATCATTATAATTTACAAAAACCCTTAAGGTGTAATATTTTATGAAAAATAAGGATTTTGCAAAATTTTCAAAACGGAATACCCATAAGCGAAGAGCCAAAGACAAGGCAAAAGCGGAGCTTCTGTCTGCAATAAGACAGGTGGAAGAAAGTTATTACGGCTTTAAAGTAAAGGACAGTTTTGACGAGGGCAGACGCGGACGGGTTTCGCCATCTCCCTTCAAGGGTGAAAAAGAGGGCGAGGGAATTTTTTCCTCTTCGAAATCCGGCTTTGGCTTTGTTAAGCTTCCCGACGCCGAAAGGGATATTTTCATTCCCGAGCATAAAACAAAGGGCGCAATAGACGGTGACAAGGTAAAAATCATCTACCACAGCTACAAAGGCTACGACGGAAACGAACGCACCGAGGGCAGAGTCACCGAAATCGTCTGCTATGGCAGAAAATTCATTATCGGCACGCTTGACGAGGAAATCTACCGTCACGGCAGACGCCGTTATAAAAAAGATATAGTTATTCCCGACGACCAGGGACTTCCCTTCCCCTTTGCGGTCAGCGAAACAATGGGGGCAGAGGTAGGCGACAAGGTGGTTTGCGAACTGCAAAGACGCAGCTTTGAGCCTGAATGCAAAGTTACGAAAATTTTAGGACACACCGAGTCAAGAGAGGCGAATTACGAGGCTATACTCATTGACGAGGGTATTGATACCGAGTTTTCCGACGAGGAAATTGAATTTGCAAACGAGGCTTCGATGCTTGAAGTTTGCGAGGCGGGCAGATTTATCCCGGACGGCTTTATTCTCACTATGGACTCGGAGGGCGCAAAAGACCTTGACGATGCGGTTTCCCTTGAAAAAACCGAGGGCGGCTATCTTCTCGGAGTTCATATTGCCGACGTTGCCCATTACGTTAAGGAGCGTACCGTTCTTGACAGATGCGTTATGGCAAGAGGCACCAGCGTTTACTTTACCGACAAGGTCGTGCCTATGCTTCCGACCTCTCTTTCAAACGGAGCGTGTTCACTAAATGCGGGAGAGAAAAAATATACCCTCTCGGCTATGATAAGACTTACCGACGAGGGCGAAATTGAAGGCTGTGAGATTTACGAATCGGTAATCGTCAGCCGTATCAGAGGTATTTACTCCGAAATCAACCGAGTTTTAGAGGGTGAGAGCGGAGAGTTGGCTGAAAAATACAAGGAAGCGATTCCTACCTTAAAACTAATGCGTACCCTTTACGAAAAGCTCCTTTCAAAGAGGGAGAAAGAGGGGTACATCGACTTTGGCAACGAGGAAGCCGAAATTGTTCTTGATAACGACGGCTCTCCTATGGAAATTATTCCGAGTGACAGAGGCATCAGCGAAAGAATTATCGAGCATTTTATGCTTACGGCAAACGAGGCTGTTGCAAATCTGCTTCACGGCAGGGATATTCCCTGCGTTTACCGAATCCACGAGCTGCCGCCAAAGGATAAGCTTTCGGATTTTGTAAAATATGCGGCAAATCTCGGCCTTGATACAAGAGAAATATCAAAGGGTGAGCCTGAAGCTGCCGCCTTTCGCCGTCTGCTTTCGGACGCCGAGAAAAAGGGCGTGTTCGAAGCGGCATCTATGACTATGTTAAGAGCTATGTCAAAGGCGGTGTATTCTGCCGACTGTAAGCCGCACTTCGGTCTGGGTGTTGAGTGCTACTGCCATTTCACCTCGCCTATCCGTCGTCTTTCCGACCTTGCGACACACAGAATTATCAAAAACGCATATATAAACGGCAAAAATCCAAAGAGCTTTGCTTCCTATGCAAGACGGGCTGCCGCTGCCGCAACCGAGGGAGAGCTTCGGGCGGAGAGCGCCGAAAGGCGTATCGAAAACCTTTACAAAGCTCTTTATATGGCTGAAAGGCTGGGAGAGGAATTTTCGGCAGTTGTCATTTCGGTCACCCAATACGGACTTTTCTGCCGCCTTGAAAACACCTGCGAGGGACTTATACCTTTAAGCGAGTTGCCCGGAGAGTTTATTTTCGAGGAAAAAACCCTTACCCTGCGCTCAAGAGACGCTTCCTTCAAAATTGCCGACAAATTAACTGTTATTTTGGAAGAGGTTGACCTTATAAGAGGAAAACTCAGGTTTTCCATAACCTAAAAACCAAAAAACGGGTAAAATCCCGTGAATTTAACCACAAAAGATAAAGAGCAACAGCGGCAAAGACCGTCCTCTGCGAAAGGAGAAAAATGGAAAGAAATATAAAGGCGTACACCATGGCGTCACTTCTGTTTATCTGTATTTTGAGTCTTTCGTCATCTCTTTCGGGCATTTTTTCGATTGTAGTAAGACTTCTTTCGTTTATTCTGCCCTTTGTGGCGGCACTTGCTGTTTCGGAAAGAAAAAAAGGGGACTCCCTGCCCCTTGGCGGAATAAAAAAGAGCCTTGCTCTGATTCCCGTCTTTCCGATAGCTCTGCTTTTGATTTTTCTTCTTTCCCTTCTTACAACCTTTTTCTTAAACACTCTTGCAGGAGCATCTTCGCCCAGTCCTTTAAGCGGAAATGTAAACTTTGATTTACTTTATTTAGGCGTTTTACCTGCGTTTTCCGAGGAACTTCTCTTCCGTCTGCTTCCTTTAATTATAATTAGTCCTTATTCGAAGAAAACTGCGGTTATCCTTTCGGCTCTCTTTTTCTCCTTTGCTCACGCAAGTCTTTTTTCGATTCCCTATGCCCTTTTGGCAGGTGTAATCTTTATGGCCCTTGATCTTTTGGCGGACAGTATATGGCCGTCGGTGGTACTGCATCTTATAAACAATTTTCTCTCGATTTTCTATATGTACTTCGCCCTGACCCCCGGCTTTACATATCTTTTCTTCGGTGTTTTGGGGTTGCTTTCCAGCATCTGTATCGGTGTGATTTTCCTTTTTAGAAGCTATTATATAAATATGTTTAAGGAAGTCTTTTGCAAAGAGGACAGAGTGAAAATCCCCCTCTTTGCCCTTGCGTTTATTCTTCCGATGCTGATTTTTGCGCTGCTCAATCTCTTCTAAAGGAGGCTCTTATGGAAAATAACAAATTTTGCAGTATTGAAGAAGAGGATATTTTCTTTATGAGAAGAGCTATGGAACTTGCAAGAGAGGCTGCGGAGCGTGACGAAGTGCCTGTTGGAGCTGTTGCGGTAAGAGACGGAAAAATTATTGCCGAGGCTTCAAACGACAGAGAAAAATCCAAATGCGCAACCCACCACGCAGAGCTTCTTGCAATAGAGGAAAGCTGCAGAGTCCTTGGCGGCTGGCGGCTTCCGGGAGTTACTCTTTACGTCACTATGGAGCCGTGCTGTATGTGTGCGGGAGCTATTATAAATGCAAGAATTCCGAGAGTTGTTTTCGGCGCTCCCGACTTAAGATTCGGCGCGTTCGGCTCTCTTGTTGACCTATCGAATGCTGGGTTAAATCACAAACCCGAAATTGTGGGCGGTGTGCTTAAAGAGGAGTGCGCAAAGATACTTTCGGACTATTTTAAGGCAAAAAGGTAAAAAAATCCTTGGCGGAAAAGCTCAAAAAAGCTCCCTTTCCCCTGCCCCTGCCTCAAAGCGCATAAATTTTTGATGGATTTTGATGTGACAAGTCGCAGCCAAGTGCGGACTTTACAAGGCTTGACGCATCGAAAGCCGCTAAAAGGTATCTCCGTAAGACTTGTTAGTTCGATTATCTTACGTAACCGTAACAAATGTTCGTTTTCTCCCTATATTGTTGACAAAATTTACATTATGTGCTAAAATGTCTGTGTTTTGGACGTTTCCAAAGTAATATCCTTCGCAAGTTCTTGCGTGACGGCTGTGCCGATGCACTTCCCGACATCCCCCGACCCTGGCGGGCTGCATCGCAGAGAAATAACAAGGGAATAAGCGGAGCTAAAGAAAGGTAATTAAAATGAAAGCAAAAGCATTAAGAGAAAAAAGAGAATTTGCTAACATCAGAGAAATGGTAGAAGATATCGGCGAAAGATATCAGGGTAAGGTTGCTTACCGCTACCGAGTAAAGCCTCACGACAAAGAGGCTGTAAAGGTAACCTACGACGAAATGCGTGACCACGTTCGCGCGCTTGCGACCGAGATTATCGCAAGAGGTTACAAGGGCAAGAAGATTGCCGTTATCGGTAAACACACCTATCCCTTGATTCAGAGCTACTATGCGGTTATGGCTACCGGCAGCGTGTGGGTTCCTCTTGACAGAGACTGGTCTAAAGAAGACCTGCTTGAAACTGTAAAGAGCGGCGAGTGCGACCTGCTTATGTGCGACGTTGATATAGCCGACAAGGGACAGTTCATTACCGAAGCTCTTGGAATTCCCGCGCCCATCTACCTTAACGGTGAGGGCGAGGACAGCCTGCTTGCTTGGCGTGAAGAGGGCGCTAAAAAGTTTGCAGAGGACTCCTCGGCTTACTACAATGCGGAAATCGACCCCGACGCGCTTGCGGAGCTGGTGTTCACCTCGGGTACTACCGGACAAGGCAAGGGCGTTATGCTCTCCCAGAGAAACTTTATGTCCGACCTTGCAGACGTTATCCCCTTCATCGACTTCTCGGTTAGATGTATGAACGTGCTTCCCCCCCATCACACCTACGGCTCGTCTGTTTCTATCTACGGACAGAACTCTATCGGCTGTGACATCTACATTTCCTCGGGCGTTAAGTATGTGCTTAAGGAGCTTCAGGAGCACAAACCCGGCCACCTTGTTGCCGTTCCGCTTTACGTTGAAACCTTCTACCGCAGAATACTTAAGGGTATTGATGACAAGGGCAAATTTGTTGCAGGACTCGTTAAAACCCTTATGAAAGTAAACAAAAGTTGTCATAAAATCGGTTTAAAGCCTTTTGACGGCTTGTTCAAGAAGATGATTCTCTCCAACTTTGGCGGTGAGCTTAATATGATTATTTCGGGTGGCGCTCCTCTTAATCAGGAGATGGCAGAGCTCTTTGACGGTCTTGGCGTAAAGGTTCTTAACGGCTACGGAATTACCGAGTGCGCTCCGATTCTTGCAGTAAACCACAATAATTATATCGTTCCCAAGAGTGTTGGCCCTGTACTTCCTATCGTTGAATGCCGTATTGCAGACGCTGACGATTTGGGCGAGGGCGAGATTCAGGTTAAAGGCCCTAACGTAATGCTTGGCTATTACAAGAACGACGAGGCAAATGCCGAGGCATTCACCGAGGACGGATTCTTCCGCACCGGAGATGCGGGAAGAATGGAAATCACCAAAGAGGGTGACAGAATTCTTTATATCACCGGTCGTTTTAAGAACATCATTATTCTCTCCAACGGTAAGAACGTTTATCCCGAGGAGATTGAGGACGCTCTCAGCGCAACTCCCGGACTTGTTGACATCGTTGTTTACGAGGGTAAATCCAGACGCGGTATTGCATACAACGCAATAGTTGCCGAGATTTATCCCGACAAGGCTCTCCTTGAGGAAAAGGGCATTACCGACCCCAAGGCATACTTCCAGAAGTATATTAACGAGTATAACAAGACCGCAGTTCCCTATAAGAAAGTAGGACTTCTCAAGGTTCGTGAGGAAGAGTTCCCGAAGAACACTCTTCGCAAAATACTCAGAAGAAAAATGGATATGACTATCGACTGATAGATTGCTTGAAAACGGCAGAGGTGGAGAACATCTCTGCCGTAAATATTTATAAGACTCCGCATAAGGCACAAAACTTTTTAAAAAATTTTTCTTTTTTTCAAAATAACTACTTGACAAATGGCTTTTGGTTTGTTATAATAGTTAAGCTTTCTAATGGAAGGTTAGCTCAGTTGGGAGAGCATCTGCCTTACAAGCAGAGGGTCACAGGTTCGAGCCCTGTACTTTCCACCAAGAAGTTCGGAGTCTTATCGACTCCGAACTTTTATAATACGGCTTGGTAGCTCAGTTGGTTAGAGCGCTAGCCTGTCACGCTAGAGGTCGTGGGTTCGAGCCCCATCCGAGTCGCCATTTTTAATATAAAACACTACTGCTCGAACAGAGGAGGTAGTGAATGACAGTCCGGTGGACTGTCAGAGCCGACGGCGACCAAAGCGCGTAGTTCGCGCTGCGACCGAGCCCCATCCGAGTCGCCAATTTTATTATCGCTCGAACAGAGAGCGAACAAATTTAATACCTGCGGATTTAGCTCATTTGGTAGAGCGCCACCTTGCCAAGGTGGAGGTGGCGGGTTCGAGCCCCGTAATCCGCTCCAAAAAAGCGAAAAGACACTCTTAACGAGTGTCTTTTCGCTTTTTCGGGGCTAGGATTTACGGGACTTCTGCACAAAAGTGCAGATAAGCCCCAGAAGTAAGAAGCACAATGATTGAACATTGTAGGGTACGGCGCCTCGACGTACCGCAAATACCCTTGCCAAAGTCTGCGTCGCTTAAGGCTCCGAGTAGGAGATTCCTCAATTTTAGGTATCGTCTTCGAGGAGTGTCTGCGATTTCGGAATGACACCGAGGATAAACAAGGCTCTTGAGTAGCGAAACTATGCCTTTTATTAAATTTGCACAATAGAAATCTTATATTTTTACATAGATTTGTTATAGATTTTTTTATATTCTATATGATAAAATGAAAGTGTAAGATGGAAAAGGTGTATTTTTGCCTTTATTTTCCGGTCTTTTCTCTGGATTTTCGTTCTGCAAGAGGGGTTTTGCCCTTATAACGCTTATAAATGGAAATAAAGTAGGATATGCTGTTATATCCGCATCTTATGGCTATTTCGGAAACCGCAAGGTCGGTGTTTGCCAGAAGATGCTCGGCTTCGTTTACTCTTGTTATGTTAAGATATTCGGTAAAGGTGTTTCCGGTTACCTGCTTAAAGCTTCGGGCGAAGTGGCTGTAACTCATATTCACCTGCTCGGCAACCTGCTCGGCGCTTATATCCTCGGCAAACTCCGAGTTCACGTAGACTATACTGTCGTAAATCTGCTTTTCCTCGCCTGAAGAGGAAAGGAATGCTTCGCTGCCGCTGCCGAGGACTCCGTATATGACGGTAAGCACCGAAGAAAGCATTGCTATATCGTTAAAGGTGTCTTTTTTCTCCCAAAGGGACATAAGCTCTTTGTACCCTTTAAGAATCGGACTTTCTTCAAGCTCGTTGGCTCTCCATATATACTTTAAATCCCGATTAAACATACTGAATCTTAAAGCAACTGCCGCGGAAATATCCTTTGGCGAGGTGTTGTAGATAAGTTTCGGGCGGATTTTAAGGGTATAATACTTATTCAACGGACAGGAGAGAGTGTACATAGAGTGAGCTCCTCTTGAACGGAACATTACCATATCGCCCCTATGAAGAACGTCTTCCTTGCCGTCGACGATGACTTTTACCTCGCCTTCTGCCAGATATACAAATTCAACTGCGTCGTGAATATGATTATCTGCGGCGCGGCAACGGGCAGGCAGGTCACGGTATTTGAAAAACTCAAATCCTCGCCTCAAAAGGTCGGGTTTTATATTCTCTTCTCGTATATTCATAGTTTTATTGTCCATAATACCTCTCCTTTTCTCGACGCTTTTTAATTATTCTACCACGCACCAAACCGAGAAGTCAACAACTTTTTGAAAAAACGGCAAACTCGGCAAAATTCTCTGCGAAAGGAATCGCAAAAAATGAAAAAACCAATCGACTTTGTAAACGTCTTTCAAGGCTCGGGGGAAATCGACCTTCCCAACCCCGAGGGTATCGCCAAGACCTGGCTTTTTGTTAAGGCTCAATGCGGAAACACCACTCCTGCTGCGGCATATCCTTTCGGAAAGGCTACCGTATGCTCTTATACGGGCGGTTATCCTGCCGGCTACGACGACCGCCGCCCCAACTCCTGCGGAAAGCCTCAAAAATTCGACGCAAAGGTTCACGGATTTTCCCATATGCACGTAAGCGGCACTGGAGCTATCCGTACATATTATAATTATGCGGTGGTATCCCCCATTGCAGGTGAAAATTTACGCCCTACCGCAGAGGATTACACCGAGGAAAAGGCTCATCCCGGCTACTATTCGGCATCTCTTGGCTCGGGTGTGACCTTTGAGGGTACGGTTTCGCAAAAAATAGCGCTTCACCGCTACAAAATGCCAGAAAGGGGACTTCTCTCGATAGATTTTTCAAACGACGGAATGGTAAGAGAGGATGACGAATTTTTAAAGAGATTTTTCGGCTACCCGAAGAATGCGAAAATCAATATCCTTTCCTCGGATACCGTCACCGCTTGCGGAAATTTCCAGGGAATAGACCTTTATTTTGCGGCTCGCTGTAAGGAGTCGGAGGGCGTATTTCTTTGGGAAAACTACGAAAAGCTCGACGGTAAAACCCTTGTTCCCAAGGATTTGACGCACCGTTTCGGAGCGGCATTTAAAGTGCCGAAGGAGTCGGAGGTGCGTGTTGCAATCTCGTTTGAGAGCCTTGATGGGGCGATTTCTATGCTTGACGAGGAAAAAAGAAGCTTTGAACAGGTTCTTTCCGACACCGAAGCCGTATGGGAGGACTATCTCGGCAGGGTAAAAATCCGGTCGAGTGACGAAAAATTCCTTGAAATATTCTACTCCAACCTTTATCACAGTTTGATTAAGCCGTGTACGGGAGCTGGCGAGAGCTTCCGCTACGATATAAAAGAGGCGGGGGGCAAATTCTGCTTTGACCTCAGCACTCTTTGGGATATTTACAAAACCGAGCTTCCGCTGATTTTTACCCTTTACCCCGAAATCAGCCAGGAGATTGTGCAAACTTTACTTAACATTATTGAAAAAGAGGGGCACTCACCCATAACAGTTACCGTTTCTCGGGGCATTGACGATTCAGTTCAGGCGAGAATGATTGCCGAAATTGTCTTTGCCGACTATTATTTCAGATACGGAAAATTCGCTTCGGAAATGTTAAGAGCTACCGAAAAAGACCTTTTATCCAATTCCGACTTCCTTGACAGCGGTTATTGCGAAAGATACACTCACATTCTCGATATATGCGACGCTCTCGGAGCTATGGCGGAAATTGCGGGTGAGGTTGGCGATAAAGAAGCCGAAGAACGCTTCTCTGCCCTTTCGTTGCGTTGGGTAAACGCATACGACAAAAAAACCGGACTTCTCAGCGAGAAATCAAAATACTACGAGGGCGACAATTGCAACTACTCCTTCCGTCTTTTGAGAAATATGGAAGAGAGGATTGCCCTTGCGGGAAGAGAAAAATTCCTTTCCGACCTTGACGAGCTTTTCGGCTATACAAGAGGGCCTGTGGAAATGCCCGTCGAGCCGGAGGTTGACCCTCTGCTTCTTAAAATTCACAGCTTTGAGGGCTTCAACAACGAGAGCGATATGGAAGCTCCATACGCCTACCACCTGGCGGGTGTACCCGAAAAGACCTGCGAAATCGTTACTGCGGGACATAAATATATGTTCACCGACGGCAGAGGCGGAATACCCGGAAACAACGATTCGGGCGGTCTTTCCTCCTGCTATATTTGGAATGCTTTGGGAATTTTCCCGGTTGCGGGACAAAATCTTATGCTTATAGGTTCTCCGAAAATCGACTCGGCAGAAATCGCTCTTGCAAACGGAAAAACTCTTGAAATTGCCGTACATCGCAAAAATGACGAAGAAATCTATGCTGAAAAAGCACTCTTAAACGGCAAAAAGCTTGACAACCTTAAAGTGAGTGTCCGTGAAATTATGAATGGCGGAAAACTCGAAATATATATGAAATAAGAAAGGAAAATTTTATGAAAAAATTACTTTCGTTGCTTATTTTAACGCTTTGCCTTTGCCTTGCGGTATCCTGCGGCAAAAAGGACTCGGACAGCGACTCCAACCAAAACGGGCAGAACGGCTCGTCGGACAACACCAACCAAGAGCAGCCCGACAATGGCAAAATCCGCCTTATTGCGTCGGACAAAATATCCGCTTCTTTGGTAGATGAAATATACTCCGCCCTTCTTTACGACTTAGGGCTTGACGCGGTAATCTCCTCGGATACCTCTGCCGAGGGCGAGTATGAAATCATCATCGGAGAAACCGACAGAGCTCTTTCGAAAAAAGCCTACACACTCCTTTCGCGAATTGAAAAAGAGGACGAGGACTTCGACACCTCATACCTTATATACAGCGACGGAAAATCTGTTGCCGTTGCCTTTGACGAGGGTACTCTCGGAGATACTCTTGCAAGAGATGCGGCAATAGCGGCTCTTACGGAAGAAATTCTTGCGGGTAAAAGCCAGATGAGCTTTACAGAGGGCGTACTTAAAGAGGAAACTCTCAATATTATAGAAAAGCTTGACGCAGAGGACGCTGAAACCGAAAAGGCAGAGCTTGACAAGCTTCTTCAGATTCTCGGCGGCGACGACCTTGCAAAAAGCACCCTTGAAGAGATTGTAAAATTCCGCACATTTGCTTCTCCCGAGCTTATTCGTTGGTTAGCTAACCTTTACGACCCCGAAACCGGTGGATTTTATTACTCAAATTCGGGTAGAAACACAATAGGCTACGCTCCCGACATTGAGTCTACCGAGCAGGCGTTCAATCTCCTTTCTTCAAGCGGAGCATTGTCGGCTATCGGCTCTTCTCCCGCAAATCTTCCCGATTGGATGAAAGAGGCTCTTGTAAATTGGATAAAGCCTATGCAGGACACAAACGGCTACTTCTATCACCCTCAATGGGGCAAGGAGCTTACCGATTCGAGATTTGCAAGACGAGGACGCGACCTTTGGAGAGCCGAAAATCTTCTTCGCTGGTGCGGCGTTTCGCCTACATATACGACTCCAAACGGCACGAAGGGCGACTTTACCTTGGTTGACGGAACGAAGGTAAATCCCGACGGAACGCCCGTCTCCGAGGTAAATCTTACAGGAAAGCTTTCTTCCTCGCCCTCTTCTGCGGTAGCGAAGATTTCTTCCCTCAAGGCAACCTCATCTAACTATCCCTCTCATATGAAGGACGAGGCAAGTTTCCTTGCCTACCTTAACACCTTTGATATTAAGCACGACTCCTACTACGCAGGAAACGAGATTGCTTCCCAGGCGAAGGAGATTGCCAACAGAGAATCGCAGCTCAAAGCAGAAAACTCTTCATTCTCTATTAAAGCGACTCTTGAAAAATGGCTTAACGACAGCCAGAACCCCGAAAACGGACTTTGGTACTACGTAAATGCGGGAGCTGACAATTACTCTATTTACGACGGAGTAAACGGACTTCTTAAAATCAGCGCTCTTTACAACGAGGTGGGAATCGAATTCCCCAATCCTATGGCGGCTATCGACTCGGCTATAAGAGCTATTTATACCGACGAAGACCCCTTGACCGTTTGCTATACCTATAACACCTGGTTTGCGGTGAAGAATATTTTCGACAACCTGACTATGTTCTCATCGAATCCCGAACAGACCGAAAAGGATATTGCCGAAATAAGAGCGTCTCTTCTTGCAGACGCCCCGAACGCAATAAAAATCACAAGAGAGAAGGTTGCAAAGTTCTTAAAGGACGACGGCTCATTCTCCTACTATCAGAAAAAAACAAGCCACGGCAGTATGGGTATGCCGGTTGCTGTGCCTAACGTGAACGAGGGCGACATAAACGCAACCCTTATCTGCGGTATAAGCACTGCGGGATATATGTATCAGGTTCTCGGAATCGAGGAATATATGCCATCTCTTTACGGCAGGTCCACCTGGTATAAATTCTTAAGTATAATCGACGATATCGGCGACGTTATCAAAAACGAGATTAAAGACGACAAGGTGCTTGTCTTTGACGATTATGACGATGGACAGACACCCGACGAAATTATCTTTGACTACAAGTATTCAAGCGGCGGAGCAACCGTAACAAGCGACGTAGGCGAGGGCAGACGAGGCAAGGCTCTTCGCTTCAATTCTCCCGCAGACGGCGGCGACAGAATCCAGATAGACTGCACAAATCCCCTTTCCACAAACAGTTACGTCTTCGAGACGGATATGTGCATCGAAAGCGGCGGCTCGTCGGGCTACTGTATTCAGATAGTTATGGGCGACTGCTATATGCTTGCCTTTAGAATCGTAGGAAACAGAGTGCAGATATTCGACACTTCCTCGGCTTCCACAATCAAAAAAGAGGTGGAATTCGGCTACTCGGTAGGACTTGACGAGTGGTTCAAGCTTCGTATGGAATACTACGTTGGCGACGAGGACACCGTAAGAGCAAAGGTTTATATAAACGATAAGCTTATTGCAGTAAGCGACAACTACTACAACCACTCCGGCACAAAGATTACCCAGGGCCACGGAACTCCCGCAACCGTATTTACCTTCGTTCGTATTTCCGCCTTTTCAAACTACAACGTTTCAATGCTCTTTGACAATATGGCGGTTTACAAGAGAAACGACATTTACGAGGTTGAAACAAATCCCTTAAATCAGCCTATATACACCGTTGACAGACCTACCCTTGAGGAAAATATCTTCGATTTCGAGGATTCCGGAAACGAAAAGGACTATCCCGACGGTATTGAGGTATTTGAGGGGGGCGATTCTGTTTCGGTAGAAAACGGAGAGCTTCTGCTTAATGGCGGAGCATCTGACGGCTTTAAGGTCACTCTTCCTCACTTTATCAGAGAAGAGGGAGCAAACTGCGACGTATTTGAAGCCTTCGTTACGCTAAAGAATGCCGACGAGGAAGCGAAAATCGCTCTTAACTTCTTAAGCGGCGATTATACCGAAACCGAAATTCTCGGACTTCTTCTTGAATCGGTAAAAGAGGGCGACAGCAGCTATCTTGCGGTGCGTTCCTACCCTGACGGAGCTTTGGGCGATGCAATTGACGGCTTGAAAATTCCTCAAGGCGAGAGGGTAAAAATAAAGGTTGAATACTACACCGACGCAAAGGCGGCTCTTATTTACCTTAACGGAAAGCTTCTTGCCTTTGTTGACAGCGTATCGGCAGGAGCCGGCAGCTTTGAAATCGGCAGACTTGATATATCCGACCTTTCTGTGGGTAATATTTCCATTTCCCTTGACGATATTAAGTTTGACAGAGAAAAATGCGACTTCAAGGCGTCTACAACCCCCGATATTGACAGAGTTACTCACGATTTTGCTTCCCAAGTGGGCGGTGGCGTTGAAATAAACGCAGGTGAGATTTCTGGCGGAAAGCTTAATCTTGCCAACGGCGGAAGCATATCTATTCCCTTAAACCACCGTTCTGTTGCAATCAACACTATTCTTCTTTCTCTTGATATTACCCTTTCTGCCGACTCTTCGGGCGATACCGCCTACATCACTTTGGCAGACGCGCAGGGCAAAAGCGTATTAGCCTATGTAATCAAGAGCGAAAACGGTACTGCGACACTTCACGAGCTTACCAAAAACGGCATCTACGGAAAGGTTGCAACCCTTACCCTCGGCAAGACCGAGACTCTTACCCTTGAATACTTCAGAGGGGCAAATCAGGTGAATATTTACCTTGGCGACAAGTGCGTTATGGTAAGCTCTCTCGTTTATTGCGAGACTTCGGCTCTTACTCTTCCCGAAAGAGCGGCTATTGAGGTTAAATCCTTGACAGCCCTTGACAACATTGTTTACGAGGGATACGCAAAGCTTGTTGAGACTCCCGAAATTTCAGCGGAAAACCCAGAAACCGACAAGGCAGATTTCGAGTCAAGCGGCAAGGGAATACTTCATTCCGCCCTTGAAATCACAGATTTCACAAATTACTCGGTAAAGGAATCTCTTCTTGGCTCTTCCTACACAAAGATTCTTGAATTTGTTACGACAAGAGGTAAAAAGGATAGCTTTAGCCTTGGTATTACCTCGGAAAATGCGAAGAAGCTTTACACCGCGTATGAAACGAAGATTTACGTTCGTCACGACGGCGGCTCTTCGGCTTACGCATTCAACGTCGCTCTTAAAGACGCTGACGGAAACGACGCTTACAAGTTTATCTTCCGTATCGGCGATGCGGGAATGCAGATGTGGGATATTGCAGACGAAAACGGTGAAACAAAGATTATAGCAAAGAGAGACGTTTGGTTCACTCTTCGCCTTGAATACTACCACGAACTCGGCAGAGTTATCACCTATGTAAACGGTGAGGAAGTATATAACAGCGCAAATCTTTGCTCCCGGGTAACCGACAAGATTTCCCTTGTAAGCTTTACTGCCGACGAGGGACTTAACGCAACCCTCTTCCTTGATGATATGTCGCTTTCCGAGGAAACCGAAAAGAATGAGCCTACCGACCCGACTCCCGATGAGCCGGAAGAGCCGATAGTTCCCGACGGTACTGTAAACCCCGACACAGAGGGTGTTGAAAATGCCGAGGACAACGCAAATATTCTCACCTTTGAGTCAAGCGAAAACGGAAACTTCCCGAACGCTCTTACAATGAGACTTGCAAACAGCCAATCCTCTATTTCCATTGAGGAGCTTGTTCGTTCGGAGAACAACAAAAAGGTTATGGTCTTGAAAACCGTCAAGGGCAACAAGGACGAAATCAAGCTTTCTCTTACCGAGAACACCGAGGAATACAACGCATTCGTATTTGAAAGCGACCTTTACGTTAAGCACGACGGCGGCTCGTCATCCTATTCATTTACCGTTAATTTAACCGACGCAGAGGGAAATGCGGTCTACAAATTTATTCTTCGCATAGGCGATGCGGGAATGCAAATGTGGGACGTTGCGGCAGTCAGCGGCTCGACCAAGGTTATCGCTCAAAGAGACCAATGGTTCACTCTCCGAGTTGAATACGTTCTGACTGACGGCGGAGCAAAGGCTCTTACCTACGTCAACGGCTTACTCCAATACGAAAGCGAAAACGTTATCTCGGTTTCCGAGATTTCGGGTATGAGCTTTATTCCCGACGAGGGACTTAACGCTACGGTGAAGTTTGACAACCTCTCCCTTTCCGAAAAGACGGTTGTAATCGAAGAGGAAGAAGAGCCGGTAGAAGACGAGCCGGGGCCTGTTCTCGGCTTTGAGAACGGAGCAGTTTCCTCCAAGGTCACACCCACTCTTCAAAGCGGAACTCTTACCGTTGAGGAATACAAAGACCACAAGGCTATGGTATTGACTACCGCAGACGGAAGCCTTGACCAAATAAAGATAAACCACACGACAGAGACTTTAGACGGCTATACAATGACGGTATTTGAAGCCGACCTGCTTCTTTTCCACGTTGGCCCTTCCTCGGCTTATAACGAAAACGTAACTCTCACCGACAAAAACGGAAACGAGGTTTACAAATTCACCCTTCGCCACGCTAACGCAGGCGTTTATATGGAAGCTAAAGGACAGTCGGGAGCTGTAATTGCTCAAAGATGGGTATGGTTCAGCCTACGGCTTGAATACCGCCATCTTGCAGAGGGTGACACGGTTACCGTTTTGGTTAACGGAAATATCGTATATGAAAGCTCCCTTGCGACCTCTGCCGAGGGAATAGGCGGCGTTATCATTGCCCCCGACAAGGGAATAGCTTCAAAGCTTTACATCGACAATCTGGCTCTTTACACAGCCAAAGAAGAAAATTAAACTATGAATAACTGTTATGAAGAAAAATGGCTCGCCCTAAAAGAAGAAATTGACAGACGGGGAGCAGACGGCGGGGCGGTAGTTGCCGCCCTCCGAGACTACTATTCTATTTTTGAAGACAAAGCTCTTATATGGCTCGGAAATCTTTACAATCCCGAGATAGGCGGATTTCATTTCGCCACGTCCTCAAAGGAAAACGATACCGTAACCACCCCTGCGGGTACTTTTAAACTGCTGCCCGATATCGAGTCCAGCTTCCAGGCTCTCAGTATGCTTATTGACTCCGGGGTAATAGAGGACTTTTCTGCCCTGCCCGACTCTATGAGAGAGGGACTTGTGGGCTTCGTTTCTTCTCTTCAAGACGAGTCCGACGGATTTATCTACCACCCCCAATGGCGAATGTTGATGCAGGACGGCTTCGGCAAGGACAAAAATGCCGACAGAATCTGGCGTTCAAGACGGGGAAGAGATATGATGTGGGCTGAGGGAATGACAAAAAGGCTTGGCTTCAAGCTCCCCTACCCCACGCCTTACGAAAGGCTCAGTCAGGACTCCGACGAGGGAAAATCCTCTCTTCCCGACTACCTTTTATCAAAAGAGGCCTTGTATGAGCATCTTGACAAGCTTGATTGGGTAAACGATGCCTATTATGCCGGAAATATGGTTGCGGCAGAAGCAAAGCTTATTAAGGCGGCAGGTCTCGGAGATGCTTGTGTCGAGTATATCACCTCAAAACAAGACAAGGAAACCGGACTTTGGGGCAACAAAACGGGCTATGGAGCAATAAACGCATATCTTAAGACCACCGCAATTTACGGCGAATGCTCAAAGCCTATTCCCAATGCCGAAAAAGCGGCTTTGTCGGTTATAGAATGCGCGTCAACCAAGGAAGTGGCAGAGACGGTCTGCTTCCAGTACAACGTTTGGTACTCGCTTCTCAACATTCTCGACAGTTTGAGGCGTGACGGAAGCGTTGAGGGCAACAAAAAGGCTGACGAAATCTCCCTTTCTCTCCTTAAAAACTGCACCGAGGCAATAAAGGCGACAAAGGAAAAGACTCTTACCTTTAAAAAGCCCGACGGAGCATTCTCCTCCTACACCTACGGTACGGCAGACCACAGCCAGGGTATGCCGGTTGCAATAAAGGGAATTTTGGAAAGCGACGTCAACGGCTCAAACATCTGCTCAAACGGAACGGCAAAGCGTATGTTCAAAGCCTTGGGACTTGAAGATTTTTATATCCCTCTTTACTCGCAAGATGCCTTTGACGGCTTCTTAAAAGCGGCAAAATGTAAATAATTGTTATTAAATACATCAAAAAACACTAAAAGAAAGGAAATGTTATGAAAGAGCGTTACGAACAAGCGAACTTAGAAATCACATCACTTTCCACCGCAGACGTAATAGCGACCTCCGCAGAAAATCAAGGGCCGCTCGGCTGGGGCGACAACTACGACTCGGGCGGTTGGACCTGATACCAAAACAAAAGCTTTAAGCAACAAAAAACAAAAATTCAACAAAATTTATAACCGAAAGGAAAGAAAAATGAAAAACAGAATTATAGCATTTCTTATATTTGCATCACTTCTTATAGCTGCAGTTCCTGCAGTATTTGCTTCCGCAGAAGAGGCGGAGTCCTCACCCGAAATTATCTCCCAGAATATTGAATACGACGGCTATTTCGGACTTATGTACGCAGTTGACGCTTCCACAGTTAAGGGTAACAAGGTTACCGTTACCGTTTACGACGCTGAAATGAACGCTCTCGGAAGCTACACTTCCACCTCCACAGAAACCATCACCAGAGCAAACGGCGACAAGGTATTGGCTTACGTTCTTACAACAGCTCCCGTTGCGGCAAAGGATATGGCAGACGTTTACTACGCAAAGGCTACCGACGGCGAGGGCAACGTAGGCGAAACCAAGAGATACAGCGTTGGCGAGTATCTTTACGAGCGTCTTTACTTGAACGGCATTATCAATGCCGAAGCAGGTACAAAGGATTATAACAAAAAGGTGTTCTATGAAAACGTTCTCGCTATGGGAGCGTCTGCTCAAACCGTTCTTGTAAACGACAAAAAGGCAGAGGGCGAGACTCCCGAAACTCTCGTTACCGATTACAAGTACATAAACGTTACCGGCGGCGCGCTTGCAGACGGCTACACCTCAGGTATTTTTGAAGCCGGAGCGACCGTAACTATTAACCACACCGCGTCAGCTCCCGAAGGTCAGGCTCTCATAGGCTGGGCATCCGGCTCTGCGGTTTATTCCTCCGCGACCTTTGCTTTGAATGACCACGCAGTTCTTACTCCCTCTTACGGAAGTGCTGTTGTCAATTTCGAAAATGACAAGATACCCTTCGCATACGAGCTTAACAGCACAAACTCTTCTCTCTTCGTAACCACCCAGGGCGGCAGAAAATGCGCATACCTCAGAACCTACTCCGACGCTGCCGACTCCATTACCTTTACACCTACCGTAATGGCTGAAACCAACTACAACACCGTAGTGTTTGACACTATGCTTCAGCTCCGTCACAACGGCCCCTCCACAACCTACTTCCAGAACTACGCCTTTACCGACGCAGAGGGCAACGTAGCCTACCAATTCACCTTAAGACACGGTGATGCGGGAATGCAGTTTAACGACGGTACAAACAACGAGCAGCTTGTTATCGCCGCAAAGGACACCTGGTTCAACCTCAGAATAGAATATACCTATATTGACGAAAGCAACGTTCAGATAAACACCTACGTAAACAACGAGCTTAAGTTCTCCAGCACGAACTTCGTAGGCGACACCGCTATTAAGGACGTTTGCGTATTCAAGCACACTACCGACGCAGCTATCGGCGCTTCTATATTCTACGATGACGTAAGCTTCAAGCAGATATACGTTGCTCCCGCGGCAGAATAATTTCATTGACAAACCTACCTTCTTAATATATAATTAGGATAACAAATACCCCTCGGTTAAATGCCGAGGGGTAAAATAAAAAGGAAACGCTATGTATTACATTAACAAAATTACCTCGAACTCCGTTGTGGATTTTGCCGCAGACGAGCTTAAAAAATATCTTAGAATGATGATGCCCGAGGGCGGAGACGTGAAAATTGCCTATGCTCCGCAAAGCTCCGACGGCTTCCGTCTCGGACTTATGCAGGATTTCGGTCTTGACGTATCTGACGCTCTTGATACCGACCTTGACGATATAATTTATATTGACTGTAACGAGTTTGGCGGCATAATTGCGGGAGACAATCCTCGCTCGGTGCTTCTTGCGGTTTACGAATATTTAAGGCAAAACGGCTGTCGCTGGCTTTATCCCGGTGTTGACGGTGAGTATATTCCGATGAAGGACATAGTTCCCGTAAAATACCGCCACAAGCCCTCCTGCCGTTACAGAGGTCAATGCAACGAGGGCGCTGAATACCAATCGGATATGCTTGAAGCTATCGAGTTTACTCCCAAGGTTGGAATGAACGTGTTTATGGTTGAATTTTTCCTGCCGAGAGTTTACTACAAGCGTTATTACGAGCATCAGCACAACGAGGAAAACCGTCCTTTTGAAATGATTACCGACGACCAGATTTTGCAATGGAAGAGAATGTGCGAAACCGAAATTGCAAGGCGAGGACTTCAATTCCACGATATAGGTCACGGCTGGACGGCTGCTCCTTTCGGCATAAATACGGCTGCTTGTTGGGACTCTGTACCCGACGAGGTTGACGAGGAAAACAGACAGTATCTTGCCGAGATAGGCGGAAAGCGTGGAATGTGGAACGGTCAGCCTCTTAACACCAATTTCTGTATGTCAAACCCTGTGGCAAGGAAAAAATACGCCTGTCACGTTGCCGATTATGCAGAAAAACACTCAAATTCCGACTATCTGCACCTTTGGCTTGCCGACGCTTTCAACAACCATTGCGAATGCTCGGAATGTCAGAAAAAGACCACCTCGGATTGGTACATTATGCTGATGAACGATACCGACGAGGAGCTTACCCGTCGCTCTCTTGACACAAGACTTGTGTATATTGCCTACTTTGACACCGCTTGGGCTCCCCAGGAAGCGACTCTCAAAAATCCCGACAGATTTACAATGCTTCTTGCTCCCATAACGAGAAGCTATACCGAAACTCTCCCCGAATCAGGACTTACCTCAAAGCCTACCGAATATATCCGCAACAACATTCAAAGACCGAGAAACCTTGAAGAGTATTTCGTGCTGTTTGAAGAGTGGAAAAAGAACTGGAAGGGTGCGAATATGTCCTACGAATACCACTTCTGGCGTCCCCAGTGCTTCGACCTTTCGGGCATAGTTTTGGCAAAGAGAATTTACGAGGACATTCACGCATACAAAAAATACGACGTCAACGGAATTATCGAGGACGGCTCACAGCGTTCATTCTTCCCTAACGGCTTCGCATTCTACACCTACGCAAGATGTCTTTTCGACAACGCAACTCCCTTTGAGGCGATTGCCGAGGACTACTACTCCCATATTTACGGCGAGGGTTGGCAGGAGATTTACAGCTACCTTGAAAATATCGCTTCTCTCGTTCCTTACGCATATCTTCACGGAGCAAGGCCGAAAGCTCCCTATGCTCCCGAGCTTCTTGAAAACTTCAAGGCGGTAAAGGAAAGCTGTCTTAAAATGAAAGAAAAAATGAAGAGCGAATACCACTCCCCCGTAAGAGTGCAGACGGTATCGAAAATGCTTCTTTCATACCACTCCGATTTCTGTATTCTTCTTTGTGACGCTCTTATGGAAAAGTGCCTTG
Source organism: Eubacteriales bacterium (assembly GCA_045636445.1). Taxonomy (GTDB): domain Bacteria; phylum Bacillota; class Clostridia; order Oscillospirales; family CAG-272; genus UBA1740. The sequence continues at coordinate 37,870 of JAZTXO010000077.1, forward strand.
GCAACGACGATGAAGCCACCGAGCTTTACAACAAATTCAGAGTTGAATTCGGTAAGTGCGAGATAGCGATTGAACGCTACTACGACCACTGGCTCTGGATGACCTATCTTAAATCCAACGTTTTTGACCGCAAGGCAAAGCAGGAGAAAAAGGATGATTCTTGGCATTGATATTGGCGGCACAAAATGTGCCGTCTCACTTGGTGAGGGGGGCAAAATTCTAAAAAAAGAGTCCTTCCCTACTACAAATTGTAAACAAACGATTACAAAACTCCTTGATATAGCAGAAAAAATGGGAAAAGCCGAGGCTGTTGGTATCAGTTGCGGCGGCCCTCTTGATTCGGGGCGAGGTGTGATTATGTCACCGCCAAATCTTCCCGGCTGGGACAATATTCCCATAAAGGAGCTTTTTGAAGAGAGACTTAAAATTCCCGCATATCTTCAAAACGACGCAAACGCCTGCGCTCTTGCCGAATGGCGATTCGGCGCTGGCAGAGGTTGTCGCAATATGGCTTTTTTGACCTTTGGCACAGGACTTGGAGCAGGTCTTATACTTAACGGAGCTCTTGTTGACGGCGCAAACGGAATGGCGGGAGAGATAGGCCACGTAAGGCTTACTCCCGACGGCCCTATGGGTTACGGAAAGTCCGGCTCTGCCGAGGGTTATTGCAGCGGCGGAGGTATTGCAAGGCTTGGCATTTCTCTTGCGAGAGAGTGTCTGTCGAGGGGAGAGAGTCTTCCCTATTGCAAAAGCGAAGAGGAGCTTTCGGGAATAAATGCAAAGCTTCTTGCGGAGTATGCAAGGCTTGGAGAGCCTTTGGCAAAGCGGGTATATGACATAAGCGGTGAGATGCTTGGGCGAACTTTGGCAATACTTATCGACCTTATAAACCCCGAAAGAATAGTTATCGGCAGTATTTTTGCAAGAGCAGAGGACCTGCTTCGTCCAAATATGGAAAGAGTTCTTTCAGAAGAGGCTATTCCCCTTTCGCTTTCGGTTTGCGAGATTGTAAAGGCGGAGCTTTCCGAAGAGGTAGGCGACCTTGCAGCACTTGCGGTCGGTGAAACAAGAGGAGGAAAATTTAATGGCTGATATGCTTTTTGAAGAGCTTATAGAAAGGTATCCCTGCCTTTCGGTTTGCCAAAATGAAATAAAAAAGGCTTCCGAGCTTTTATATAACAGCGCGGCAGGCGGCGGAAAAATCCTCGTTTGCGGAAACGGCGGTTCTTCGGCTGACTCCGACCACATTGTTGGGGAGCTTATGAAGGGATTTCTTAAAAAAAGGCAGATGCCCTTGTGTGACGCTGAAAAATTCGAAGCGACTTTAGGCGAGGGAGCAAAATTCTTTACCGAAAAGCTTCAAGGCGCAATTCCTGCGGTATCCCTTTCGGCACAGACCGGAATTTCCTCGGCATTTATAAACGACGTTGAGCCGAGTTTGGTCTATGCCCAGATGGTTTACGGATTAGGTCGCGAGGGAGATTTGCTTATTGCAATTTCCACATCGGGAAACTCCGAAAACGTTGTAAACGCTCTCCTTTGCGCCAAGGCTATGGGACTTCGGACTATTGCCCTGACCGGTGAGAGAGAAAGCAAACTTTCGGAAAATGCCGACGTTGCAGTAAAAGTTCCCGAAAGAGAAACCTTTAAGGTTCAGGAGCTTCACCTGCCGGTCTATCACTATCTTTGTGCTTCTGTTGAAGAAAAAATATTTGAAAAATAAGAAAGTTAGAAGAACGATAAGCGGCTTTTCGTGAGAAGTTAGAAGAACGAGAGTCGGCTTTTCGAAATGTTCGGTGAACTCTCATTTCTCATTTCTAATTTCTAATTTCTCATTTCTAATTTCTCATTTTGCTAACGCTTTTTTGCGTTGGCAAGACGTTTCTAATTTAACATTTCACTTGTGCAACCAAATAGAAGAAATCAAAGAAAAACACCATAAAAACCCAGTATAAATAGAGGACAGAGAAAATTTTCTCTGTCCTCTTTGTGTTTTATAACCTGTCAACATCAACCATAACTGCACGAAGTGCATCATAACTTGGCGAAGCCAACCATAACTGCACGAAGTGCATCATAACTTGGCGAAGCCAATCATAACTGCACGAAGTGCATCATAACTTGTCAAAGCCAATCGCAACTGCACAAAGTGCATCATAACTTGTCAAAGCCAATCATAACTGCACGAAGTGCATCATAGCTCTCCCAACTAGTTCCAGCTTGTGACGAAAAATCTTGAGTTTTGGGGAATTGAAAGGAAGTCAATATCGAAATATTTATCCTTGAATTCGACCTCGTCGGAAAGGGCTTCAATCTCCTCGGCAAAGAACTCTTGAGATGCGTTCTTAAAGAAATCGGAGAAGAAGGGGTTTTCCTCGTCGGTGTAGGCTCGGGAGACGGGGTTGGCTCTGTAAAGGAATACGTGAGCGTCGGAAAGCTCCAGGTATCTTGCCTCACCGGTCGTCATATCAAAGGCGGCTTCCACAATTTCGGGACGCTCAAGGGCAAAGTTTGCCGTTTGAAGAGCCGTTGGCGAGAAGTAGTAACCCACAAGTCCCATTTCTCTGTCACCGTCGTTGGGATTTTCCGAATTAGCAAGGTATTCGTCGATAGTCAATTCAAGGAAAGTACCCGCTGCCACAGCTTCCTTAAATATTTCGGTCATATTTTCTCTTTCGAGAATTTCCGCAGGGTTAAGCTCTCTTTCAACAGTCTGTCCGCTCTCGTCCTTTTCAAAGACTCTTTCCTTGGCAAAGAAAATCATCTTCACTCTTGCATAGTCCGAAAGGTATTCGTCGCAACGGACAATATTTTCCGCTCCGCCCTCTTTCAAAGCCTCGCCACCGTTGCCGTAAAGAAGATAGTAGGCAAGTTCAGCGGTATAAGTAAGAGTCATAGCTCCAACAAAATCGTCGTAATTAAAGCCGAATTTTTCAACGTTCTTTTCAAAATTTTCTTCCGAGCCGTAGTAGGAAACGAACGCCTCGGTCTTGCTCTTTATATACTTTTCGTCGCCATCCGAAAGGGTTGTGAGAGTGTAATAAAGGTTAGATGCGGCGGCGACAGACGCTATATAGCTTTTCAGATTTTTCTCGTAAAGCTCACCTTGCGTCATGCCGTTATTATGCTTCGATTGCCAGAAAGAAGCGGTATCGGATACGGCATAACCCTCGCTGCGAAGGTCGTTGAGATAGCTGTATTTATAATAGGAAGCAAGAACTCTGCACTCCCCCTCGCTTATGGCAACGCTGCCGACTTTAACCACAGCCTTTGCTTCTCTTACGGCTATAATAATTCCGAAAACAATGCCGAAAATCAGCACTAAAGAGAGGAAAATGCAAACACAAGTTGTCAAAATCCTTGCATTTTTACTCATTTTCTTTTTCGGAGTATTCTGTTTTCCCTCGCCTGACCACGCCTTGAAAATCGGTTTTTTTGCAGCTTTGTTCGGTGCGGTCTTTATGTTTTTTGTGTTTTTGTTTTTCACAGTCCTCTTTTCACTTTCAGCTTGATTTTCATTTGTTTTTTAACATATATTCTTTTGCAAAAAAGATTCATTAACCCTTAGAATACTCTCTCATAATCTCACCGAGAGTAAGAGCTGCGTCGGCAGTTTTGGGGTTTTGGAATCTGTAAATCACACGGTCGCCCGACGGTGCAAATCTCATTCCGGGGAATTTTTCAAACACACCTGACCAGGAAGCGAGGTCGGGTTTTCCCGTAACGAAAGTCATTATTCCGTCACCCGATTCTACCCTCTCGATACCTGCTCTTTGGCAGACGGCCTTTGCAAAGGCAACCGAAAGAAGTCTCATTACCTGCCTTGGCGGTTCGCCAAAGCGGTCTATCAGCTCGTCGAGAATATCCCTCTCGTCCTCTTCGGTGAGAATAAGGGAGATTTTTTTGTACATTTCCATTCTCTGCGACGAGGTGGGAATATAGCTTTCGGGAATGTGGGCGCTGGTTTTTACGTCTATTAAGGTCTCGGTTTTCGGCTCTTTTTCCTTTTCCTCGCCCTTGGCTTCAAGAACGGCTTCTTCAAGAAGCTTTACGAAAAGGTCATAACCCACAGAGTCGATATATCCGTGCTGTTCAGCTCCGAGAAGATTACCTGCTCCTCTTATTTCAAGGTCGCAAAGGGCAATTTTAAATCCTGCTCCGAACTCGGCATACTCTCTTATGGCTTTAAGTCTTTTTTCGGCAACCTCGGTAAGAGCCTTGCCGGGACGGTAGGTAAAGTATGCGTAAGCCTGGCGGGAGCTTCTGCCCACTCTTCCTCTTATCTGGTGAAGCTGGGCAAGTCCGAAGCGGTCGGCATTTTCTATAACAAGAGTGTTTGCCATAGGCAAATCGACGCCGGTTTCAATAATGGTGGTGCAGACGAGAACGTCGATTTCGCCTCTTACAAGAAGCTGCCAGATGTCCTCTATCTCGTCCTTGTCCATCTGTCCGTGAGCGAAGGCTACCCTTGCGTCGGGAATGGCTCTTGAAATAGAGTCGGCAACAAAGCTTATGTCCTCAACCTTGTTATAAAGGTAGAGAGTCTGTCCGCCTCTTGCCATTTCCTTGCGGATTGCTTCGTGTATCATAGTTTCGTCGTGCTCAAGAACGTAGGTCTGCACAGGACGACGCTCGCCGGGTGCTTCGTCAAGAATTGAAATATCGCTTATACCGTTTATCGCCATATTCAGCGTTCTTGGTATGGGGGTTGCGGTAAGCGTCAGGGTGTCAACGTTTTTGGCAATTTCCTTTAATTTTTCCTTTTGGGAAACACCGAAACGCTGCTCCTCGTCAATAATAAGGAGTCCCAGGTCGCGAAATTCCAGCTTTTTGGAAAGCAATTTATGCGTACCGATAAGAACGTCGCATTCTCCACGCTTTACCTTGCGTAAAATTTCTTCCTGCTCCTTTGGCTTTTTGAAGCGGGAGAGCATTTCAACAGTAACCGGAAATCCTCTCATTCTTGAAATTGCCGTTTGGTAATGCTGGAGCGCAAGAAGGGTTGTGGGAACGAGGAAAGCCACCTGCTTTCCGCCCATTATAGCCTTAAATGCGGCTCGGAGAGCCACCTCGGTCTTGCCAAATCCTACGTCACCGCAAAGAAGTCTGTTCATTGGTACGGGGCGTATCATATCCTTCATAATTTCGTCGATTGCCGACCTTTGAGAGTCGGTTTCCTCGTAATCAAAGGAAGCTGCAAAGGCGTATTCCAGCTCGGAATCAAGTGGGAAAGAAAATCCCGGCAGCCTTTGCCTTTCGGCATAGAGCTTTATCAGTCCGTCGGCTATGTCTTTGACGGCTTTTTTCGCCTTGGACTTGGTTTTTGCCCAATCGCCGCCGCCCATTTTGGAGAGCTTGACGCTGCCGTCCTTGTCTCTCGCTCCTATATATTTGCCTATCATTTCAAGGCGGTCGCAGGGTACGAAGAGCTTATCCGTACCTGCGTATTTTATGGTGATATAATCCTTGGTAACACCGCCTGCCGTTACGGTCTGTATTCCCTCGAAAAGTCCGATACCGTAGTTTGCGTGTACAACGTAATCGCCCTCGGTAAGCTCGGCATAGCTCATAAGACGCTTCGGAGCGCCGCTTTGTTTAAGTATTCTTTGACGCTTGCGGTGGCTCATTACGGCACGGCCGTCGTCCTTTGCCATAGAAATAAGAGCAATTTTCGGACTTATAAGGTCAAAGCCCTCCATATCGCCCGTGGCAATAAATATTCTGCCGCCCTCGGCTGCTCCTATGTCAAAATCGGCAATGTTATATATCTTCTCGGCAGCAATATCCTCCGAGCGAAGAGCCTCGTAAAGAGAGTCTGCTCCCCTCTCGTTTTCAGAGAGGATAACAATTCTGTACCCACCCTTGCGAAAGGCAGAAAGGTCGTCCTTGAACATTGTGGGATTTCCGCCGTAGCTTACGGTTTTTCTGCACCTGAAGCCGAAGAGTCCCGAAAGGGAGGAAATTCCGTGACCGCCTGCAAAGGGATTTTCGTAAACGGTGAGATTTTTTTCAAGGAAGCCTTGGTAAAAGGCTTTGTCTGCCGAATATTTTGCAGCGTCCTCGGTTATAAGTCCCGCCTTTATAAAGCCCTCTTTTTCTTCCGAAAGCGACGAAAGAGTACTCTTTAATTCCTCGGCACAGCCGTCGCTTCCGATACAGAGGCAGATTGTTCTTTTATAGTCCGAAAGGTAGTCGAAAAGACAGCGGCACTCATCGTAAATAAGGCCGAAATACCTTTCCTTAAAGTCTATGGGCAAATCCGAAGAAAGGGCGGCGCACTCTCTTGCGAGTTTTTCTCTTACGCTTTCGCTTTCGGCTCTGTCACGAAGCTTTTCGGCTAAAGAGAGCATTCTCCCCCTTGCTTCCTTCGAAACAAGAGCTTCGCTTCCGGGAAGAAGCTTTATGGAGTCGCAAGTACCCTCCGAGCGTTGGCTAATAGGGTCGAAATAAACCATACGGTCGATTTCGTCACCGAAAAATTCTATTCTTACAGGGTTTTCCTCTTCGGTTGGGAAAAGGTCTAAAATTCCGCCCCTTTTTGCAAACTGTCCCTTGCCGTCAACCGCATCAACACGCATAAATCCGAGGGTAACGAGCTTCTCGGACAGCTCCTCGGGAGACATAAAGTCGCCTGCCGAAAGGGAGAATGAAAGAGACAGAAGAAGCTCCTTTGGCAGAGTGTAGGAAAGAGCCGCAGAGGGTGTTGAAACCACCGCGTCGCACTCGCCGTTTGCCACCGAAAGAAGCACCGAAAGCCTCTCACGCTCAATATCGTGGGAGGCTCTGATATTATGAAAAACCTTTTCTCTTCGCTTGTAGCCGAGTGCGTGAACACCAGCCAAATTCAAACTTTTTACAAGCGAATCCTTTTGTGTCTCGCTTCCCACCAAAACAAGTACGGGAGCAGGACAAATTTTGCGAGCTTCCTTAACGCTTTCCGCAATAAAGGCAGCCTCAGCACCACCCGAAAGTCCGTTTACGGCTATGGGATAGGAGTCGGTTTTCCGAAACTCGCTGTGAAGCAACGCCGCATAGTCACGAAACTCTCGGTCCAGCCTTATAAGAGCCGAAAAGTTCTGCATAAAGTTCTCTTTTTCTTTGTATTAGTTTTTGCTTACGGTTCTTGCGTTAGCAAAATTAGAAATTAGAAATGTGAAATTAGAGTTGAAGGGAAATTTTTAACCCTTTTCCCGAATGAAGCTTTTGCGAGTCGTTTTGAATGCTTCTTCACGAAAAGCCGACCTCACCCAACGCAAACTTCTCACTAAAGGTCGATTATTTCGAATACTTATTCATAGCGGAGTCGATATTGCCGTCGATAATCTCTCTTGTTGCCGACTCGATGTCCGAAAATCTTTTCTCGATTGCTTCAAGGTCGCTGTCGGGGAATTTGCCAAGCACGAAATCCACAAGGTCGTATTCGGGAGTAGGCTTTTTGCCGACGCCTATCTTAATTCTCGGAAATTCCTCGCTGCCAAGGTGGGAAATCAGGCTCTTTAAGCCGTTGTGCCCGCCTGCCGAGCCTTTGCGTCTTATTCTTATTACACCGGGGTCGAAGCTTATCTCGTCGTGAAGAATTATCACTCTTTCGGGGGGGATTTTATAAAAATCCGCAGCTTCCTTTGCCGCAACACCCGAATTGTTCATAAAGGTCGTAGGCTTCATAAGAAGCACTCTTTTGTCACCTACCACAACCTCGCCTACCGTTGCGTTGAATTTCAGACGGTCGATTTTTCCGCCCCACTTCTCTGCAATATAATCTATCGCAAGGAAGCCTATATTATGCCTTGTTTTTTCGTACTGTTTGCCGATGTTTCCAAGTCCTATTACAATGTGAGTTATAGGAGCAAGGGCAACTTTTGGCGTCTCAATTTGCTTAAAAAGGTCGAATATGTTAGCCATTGTTTACATTTTCTCTGTTTTTCTGTATATTATTTGATTTCCCAGAGACCGCCGAAAGCGTCGGAGGGAAGCTTAAAATCTCCTCTGGGAGAAAATCCTACCGTACCTATCTTCGGGCCGTCGGGAAGGCAGGAACGCTTGAACTGCTGGGAGAAGAAGCGACGCATAAACACCTTAAGCCACCCCTTTACGACTTCCCCGTCGTACTCACCGTCGAACGCAAGAGTTGCAAGGCGGAGAATTTTTTCGGCAGAGTAGCCGTTTGCAACAAGGTTGTAAAGGAAGAAATCGTGAAGCTCGTAAGGGCCGACGATACCCTCGGTGCATTGAGCTATCTCGCCGTCCTTGGGAGGAAGAAGCTCGGGACTCACGGGAGTGTCGAGAACACCGAAAAGAACCTCGGAAAGAGGGGTGTCACCGTCGTTTTGTGCCTTTTTCGCAATATATCCCACCATATATCTCATAAGAGTTTTGGGAATACCTGCATTTACACCGTACATTGACATATGGTCGCCGTTATAGGTTGCCCAACCGAGAGCAAGTTCGGAAAGGTCGCCCGTACCCACAACGAGAGCTCCAACACCATTGGCAATATCCATAAGCACCTGGGTACGCTCTCTTGCCTGGGCGTTTTCGTAAACCACGCTGAAGTCCTCGGAGTCGTGGCCGATGTCCTTGAAGTGCTGGGTCACCGCAGCCTTGATGTCAACTACATGAAGGTCGGTTTTTAGAGCCTCGGCAAGTTTTTCGGCATTGGATTTCGTTCTTGTCGTAGTGCCGAAGCAGGGCATCGTTACGGAGATTATATTTTTTCTCGGCATACCGAGAATGTCCATACTTCTTGCGGCAACAAGCAGAGCAAGAGTGGAGTCAAGACCGCCCGAAACGCCAACGACAACGCCCTTGGAATAGGAGCGTTCCACTCTCTTTGCAAGCGCCATAGCCTGCATTTCGTATATTTCAGCCATACGGCTGTCTCTTAATTGCTCGTCTTTTGGAATGAAGGGAGATTTGTTCGGTCTTTCGCAAAGCACGGTTTCCTCGATTTCGGGAGCAAAGGAAACTATTTCGTAGTCCGAAAGGTCACAGTCAAATCCCGACGCTTTGTTTCTTCTGAATGTTATAAGCTCGGTGTCGATGTCCGAAAGGATAATTCCGGTACGGTACGGCTCCGCCTTGCTTTGAGCCTTGCCAAGAGAATAGATTGCCGACCTGCCGCCAAAAACTCCGTCTGTTCCGCTTTCGCCAACACCGGCTTCCGAGCGAATTATAGCGCAGTTAAGGCTTTGGCTTTCGGAGCTTAAGAAAATATGCTCCTTTTCGGCTCTTGAAACAAGCTCTGCCGAAGCGTTGGGGTTGACAATGACGGTTGCTCCTGCCGCGGCGGCAAAACGCGCGGTTGAAAGGGGAGCTTTGATTTCCGAGCCTACGGCTGTGGCTATAAGAAGTCCGTCAACACCCTCGCAGCCTACGAGGATTTCCGAGCCGAAGAGGGTTTCTCTGCCGCCGAACACAACCTCGGTAACACCCTCGCTTTGAGAAAAATATCTTCTCTCGTCGGGGGAAAGGGTGGTTTTGGGGATAATTCCAAGAATATCGCCGCCATATACGGCAACTGTCGCATTGTAAATTCTGCCCGAAAGGCTGACCGGCGTACCTATAAAGAAGAGGGTGTCAAGCTCTTCGGTAGCGTCGGCAAACTCCGACAGGGCAGCCTCGGCATTCTTATGAAGCGTCGAGGTGAAGAAGAGGTCGCCTGCGGTTGCTCCCGTAAGACAAAGCTCGGGAAAAACGGCAATTTTCGCGCCGAGGGCGGCAGCTTCCTTTGCATAGCTTATGCAGTTTTTAAGATTTCCTTTTACGTCGCCTACTCTGATATCGGGAGTGATGGCAGACACCTTTATTATTCCGTTAATCATTTTTTCTCCAATCCGCCGCAATTCGGCAAATATAAATGAGTGACTTCCGCATAATCTGCCATAGGCGGATTTAATCGCAAAGCGATTTCATCTGCGAAGCAGATTTCGTCCACAAAGTGGATTTCGTTCTTTTACTCGCCCTTAACCAGAATAAGCTCCTTTGCGTAGGGCAGATTTTCGATAGCCTCGCAGAGAACGTGCCACTCGGCAAGTTTGTGAGTTTTTCTTGCGTAGTAGATGTTTATTAACACCTCGTAATTCATTGTTACGGTACGCATCTGGTTATAGGAAGAGGGAAGCAACTGAATCATATTATGCCAATGCTGTCTCTCTTTAGTCTCGATGAATTTTACTCTTTCGCCCTCAAGATATGCGATAATTCCGTCAAGGACGGCAAGGCAATCCTCGCTCATTCTGTCGCAGGAAAAGTCCTCTCTTGTAAATTCCTTTGCCTGGATTTTATGCATTGTAGAGGTGGAATTTGCAACAGTACCTACTTTGTAGGTATCAAACTCCTTCCACCAGTAGAGGGGAGCTGTAATGTCCATAGAAACGAAAATCTGTCTCAAAAATTTTCTGTGGTCGGAGCCGGCCTTGGCAAGCTTGCCCGAAAGGGAAAGGTCGTTTTCACCGAGAACGTAGTTTCCGTCCTCGTCGTAGTAAGAATCTATTCTCGCCCAGCTGTTAAGGGGATTTCTCGCTCCTCTGATAGCGTTTTCAAAATTCATTACCGAAATTTTCTCTAATTTTAACATAGCACACTCCGTCCTTTATTTTTTGCCCGATTTAATCGCGCGGGGGCGTTTTTTATTTAAATCATTTTATTTTAACATAAATAAAAGCTCTTGTCAAGAGAGTAGAAAAGGAAAGAAAAAGGGGAGAAAACCGAAAATTTAACGCTAGGCCGACCGCAGAGATTTTAACCTTTTACCCCTTTTCCTCTCCAAGAGGCACTTTTTCCTCTGTTTTTTGTGCAGATTGCATTATTTTTGTCACTTTTTAGGTGATTTTTTCTACCCTAGATTATACTTACAAGCAGATAGACGCTATGGTATAATAGAGGCAAAGACAATAGAAAACTTCGAAAAAATAAAACGAGAAAGGTAAGAAAAAAACATGGACGCAAACTCAAAAAAGGGGAATGCACTGATAATATACGATTTTATGGTGGACGAGCTGAAGCTTTCGGGAGTTCCCCTTATCGTATATGCCCTAATCTATTCATTCACAAGCTACAAAGGCTCTCTTTACTCCACGAGAGAGTATCTTGCAAAGCGGGCGGGCTGCACTGTAAAATCCGTCGACAGAACCTTAAAAAAGCTTGTAAAACAAGGACTTGTCAAGAAGATTTCAAGACCGCACACCTCAAATGTTTACACCGCAAATCCCATAAAATCGGAGAAAGTAAGCAGCATCGCCGCAGCGACATTTTGTCCCCCGGAGAGTGGACATTTTGAGGAGTCGGGTAGTACATTTTGTCCCCCACAAGAGGACATTTTGTCCCCCAAAGAGAAAGAGAAGAGAAATAATATAACAACAACATCAACAACATATGAGAGCGACGATGAAGCCGAAAATTCTCTTCCCACACTCCCGACAATGCGTAGGTTCGGAGCAAGCGGTTTGGTTGTTATGACGGGAGAGCAGCATGCAAGGCTTTGTGACCTATTAGGTGACGATATTGCCGAAAATTACATTTATCAAGTTGAAGCATATCTTGCGGCAAATCCCTCTATGTATTTGAAAAACCATTACAGAACCATTCTTCAATGGGTGAAAGAGGACAGCTCTTGCTGACGGGAAACCGATGTTGGCGTAACGAGGACGGCTTTTCGTGAAGAAGTTTGCGTTGGGTGAGGTCGGCTTTTCGTGAAGAAGCATTAGTCGTTTTGGATCAAAACGACTCGCAAAAGCTTCATTCGGGGAAAGGATTAAAAACTCCCCTTCAACTCTAATTTCTCATTTCATATTTCTAATTCCTCATTTTGCTAACGCTTTTTGCGTTGGCAATAGCTTGATTTTCTTTTTTTGATTCTTTATTTTCAATTTATTTTACCGTCTGATGCGTTAAAAATATTTGTAAATTTTTTTATTTGCTATTTATTTTTACATATAGATATGTTATAATGTTATAATCAGCCGAGATATGCCGATTTTTGAAATTACGGTTTTTTCTATGTCTACACTCGGCGGATTAACTTTAACGAAAAGGATTTTCAGGATTTTACTATGGCAAAAAAACAGTCCAACCCGGAGCTTTCCTGCCGTCTTAACAAGGTTGGCGGTCAGGCGGTTATCGAAAGCGTTATGATGAAAGCCGGCGAGCATACGGTTACTACCTGCAGAAAGCCCGACGGTTCGCTTGTCGTTACCGACGACAGCTTCGTTTCTATCAGAAAAAAATACAAATTCCTTAACATTCCCGTTCTCAGGGGAGTTGTAAACTTTATCGAAATGATGAAGCTTTCCTTTAAAACTCTCGGTGCGTCGGCTGATGCTCTCGGACTTGAAGAGGAAGAGCCTTCAAAGTTTGAAAAATGGCTTGCGAAAAAATTCGGAGTCGGCATAACGAGCTTTATTATGGCGATTTCCCTAGTCCTCGGTCTTGGACTTTCGGTGTTGCTCTTTATGCTGCTTCCTATATGGATTTCTTTGGGCATTAACTGGATTCTCGGTCTTTTCGGTGTTTCCCTTGGAATTTTCACAGCTGTGGTGGAGGGATTTGTAAAGGTTGCAATCTTCATAGGCTACCTTTCTCTCGTTACGCTTATGCCGGATATAAAGCGTACATTTATGTACCACGGAGCAGAGCATAAGTCTATTGCCTGCTTTGAGTCGGGCGAGGCTCTCACTCCCGAAAATGCGAAGAAGCACACCCGTTTCCACCCTCGTTGCGGCACAAGCTTTATGTTCTTTATGATACTTCTGGGTATCATTGCGGGACTCTTCATTAAGTTCATTTTCCCAAACCTTAACGGCTGGGCATACACCGGAATCCGTCTGCTTATTTTGCCCCTGCTTATGGGCCTTGGCTACGAGATAATTATGATTGCGGGCAAACACCCCAATATTGTTACAAGAGCAATTTCCGCCCCCGGACTTTGGGTGCAGAGAATTACCACCAAAGAGCCTACCGACGATATGCTTGAGGTTGCTATTATTTCCATAAAATGCGCTCTCAGAGAGGATTTCCCCGAGTTCAACAAGTTCTACGAGGAAAGAGGCTGGGAGAAGGCTGAAACCAAGAAGGCGGAGGCTAAAACCGATATGGAAGCGGCAGAGGAAAGCCGTTCCGACGGAGAAATCACCCTTACAGACGAAAGCTTCCTTGACAAAATCAAGAGAATCCTTGACGGCAACAGCACCGAGGCTGAAAAAGAGGCGGCATTCGCAAAAAAAGCGGCAGAAAACACCGCGTTTAGCGGCTCTTCGGGCAGCAAAAGCAACCTGACTTCCAACGAAACGGCAGCCGAGGGTGAAAACTCTGCCGAAATTGAAATTTCTGCTAAAGTCGAAAACTCTGCCGAGGGCAAAAATCCTGCCGAGGGCGGCTCGGAGGCATAAAAAATGACTCTAAAGGAAGCCGAAAACATTCTTTCGAAAGCAGGAATTGAGGACGCAAGACACGAAGCGAGAATTATCTTTGCCGCAGTTGGCGGCGAGCCTATTTACAAGCTCCTTACCCCCGACTATTCAACCGAAAACGAAGAGGTAAAGAGTGCGGTTTTAAGACGCGCTGACAGAGAGCCTATGGCTTATATTATCGGTTGCGTTGACTTCTATAAGGAAAGGTACAAGGTGACGCCCGACTGCCTTATTCCGAGGCCCGATACCGAAATTTTGGTTGACTATGCCGTAAGGAATATACCCAAAGGCGAGAGCTTTGTTGACCTTTGCACAGGCTCTGGTTGCGTTGCCGTTTCCACTCTTGCAAACACTGTGGACACTACCGCAATAGCCGTTGATATTTCCGAGGGAGCGCTCTCGGTTGCAAAGGAAAACGCAGGTTTTATGGGCGTTTCCGACAGAGTGGATTTCCGCCTTGCAAACGCGCTTGAAAAGCCGATATGCGAAAGAACCTTTGCGGTGCTTTCAAATCCACCTTACGTTTCCGACGAAAGCTACAAAACTCTTGAAAAAGAGATTTACAAAGAGCCGAAGATTGCCTTTCTCGGCGGTGAGGACGGCGGAGATTTCTACCGAGCGTTGACTCCTATTTACAAGGATATAATTGACGAAAAGGGCTTTATTGCCTACGAAATAGGCTACGACCAAGAGGAGCTTATTTGTAAAATTGCCGAGGAAAACGAAATGTCCGTGAGGATTTTACGTGACCTTGGGGGCAGAGTGAGAGTTGCCGTTTTAAGACGGAAATAAAGTAGCAATATAAGAAAAAATACATACCATACCGAAAAAGAGATTTCTAGCTTTGGAGGTTTTGGTATGGAGAGAAAAAGAGTTGCCCTGCTCTATGGCGGCAGAGGGTTGGAGAGAGAAATTTCTCTTTCCTCGGCAGAATTTATTCTGTCGAATATCGACACCGAAATTTTTGAGCCTTACGGGATTTTTATTGACAATCGGGGGAGTCTTTTCCTTGATTTTGAGGGCGAGAAAATCCCTTGTACTCTGCAAAAGGGCGGCTGTCTTGAATTTTCGGGGCAGCGAGTGAAAATTTACGCCGCATTTGCCGCTCTGCACGGAGATTTCGGCGAGGACGGACGGGTGCAGGGTTATCTTGACTGCCTTGATATTCCTTACGTCGGCTGCAGGACTCTTTCGGGAGCTGTGGCGGCTGACAAGGCTATGACGAAGGCGGTAGCCGAGCATCTGGGAATACCTACCGCGCCTTGGATTCTTTGCAAAAGGGGCGAGGACGTAAAAAGGCGGGCGGAGCTTAATTTAGATTACCCTCTTTTCGTCAAGCCCTGCTCTCTCGGAAGCTCTATCGGCATTTCCGAGGTAAAAGACAAAAGCGGTCTTGACTCGGCTCTAAAAGAGGCTTTCGCTCTTTGCGACAGAGTAATTCTCGAAGAGAAGATTTCTGTTGACAGAGAGGTTGAATCCGCCTTTTTTGAAACCGAGGGCAAAAGATATTTTGAGGTCGGCTCTATTCGGTGCGACGGCTTCTACGACTACGAAAAAAAGTATATTAAGGGCGATGTGATAACCGATTTTAACCTGCCCGACAGTGTAAAAAACGCCATAGTCGCCTATTCGGAAGCTCTTGTGAGAGAGCTTGATTTAAGGCAGCTTTCAAGGATAGATTTCTTCCTTACGAAGTCGGGAGATTTGGTCTTTAACGAGATTAACACCCTGCCCGGCTTTACCAAAAGCAGCCTTTACCCTCGCCTTATTGAAAGGGCGGGATTTCCCCCAAAAGAGCTTATAACACGGCTTCTTTCGGAGGCTCATTCTTGATTGGGGTTTTCGACAGCGGCTCGGGAGGGTTATGCTCCCTTTCGGAGCTTGAAAAAAGAATGCCGAGAGAGGACAAAATCTACCTTGCGGACAGAAAAAATCTTCCCTACGGCACAAAAAGCGAAAAAGAGCTTTTACCTTTGGTAAAAAAAGATATACTAAGGCTTAAGGAAGCAGGTTGCAGAAAAATCCTTATAGCCTGCTGTACGGCTTCAACCGTCTATCCCCTTTTGTCGAAAGAGGAAAGGGAAATTTCCCTGCCAATAATTCTCCCTGCGGCAAAAGAAGCCGCAAAGGGAAATAGGATTTGCGTTATTGCCACCGAAAGAACGGTAAACTCGGGGGCGTTTTCAGGGGCGATTTCCTTGTTTTCGTCTGCTTTCGTTGCCGAAATTCCCGCAGGCGAGCTGGTTTTGCTTGTGGAGTCGGGGGAGAGAGACGGAGCATTGACAAAAAACGGTGAAAAAATCATAGAAGCGGTGGCAAAAAGGGTGTTTAAATACAATCCCGACACGCTTCTTCTCGGTTGCACTCATTTTTCCCACCTTGAGAGAACTCTTGGCGAACTTTTGCCCGGAGTTAAGACAGTAAGCGCGGCAAGAGAGGGTGCTTTGGCACTCCTAAAAAACTGCGGTGAACGCTCGGAAAGCGGAAAAATCACCTACACCGAAAACTAAAAGAAATCCAGGCTCGAAACGGAGCGTAGATTTTGCAAAAAGTCCTGCATTGAACGGTGCAAAAATCTTTGCTCGGCAGGGAGTGTGGGTTTTGGCAAAAACCTATGCCGAAAACTAAAAAAGAAAACAAACGGAAGGCCTATGGCTGACCTTGGGAAAATAAAGATAAGAGGAATATAAAAATGGCAAATTACAGAAGAGGAAGAATAAACGATGCCGTAGCCGAGGAGCTTGCGGTAGCATTAAGAGAGGTCAGAGAGCCTAAGGTTATCAACAACTTTATCAGCATAACCCGTGCTGACGTTGCTCCCGACTTGAAGTTTGCGACGATTTATTTCTCCTGCATCGGCGACTCCAAAGAGGCTGCCGAGGGACTTAAAAAATGTACGGGTATGCTTCGCCATCACCTTGCAGTTACCTTAAATTTAAGAATTACACCCGAGCTTCGCTTCGTTAAAGACGGCTCTATCGAGCATGGCGCGAAGATTGCAAAGGCTCTTGAAGAAATCAAGCGTTCGGAGAAAAAGGAAGAAGAAAATGACTGATTTTAAGGCTCTTTCCCCCGAGGAATGCGCGATAAGACTGCTGAAGGCAGAGCGTCCTTTGGTGGTAATGCATCAGCATCCCGACGGTGACACCGTAGGCTCGGCGGCCGCCCTTTGCAAAATTTTCGAAAAACTTGGAAAAAAGGCATATTACACCTGCGCCGACGAAATTCCAAAGAGGCTCTCGTTCCTCACAAAAGGACTTGAATTTACCGACAGCTTCGAGGGGCTTGAGGCTATTTCCATTGACGTTGCGTCTCCCTCGCAGCTCGGCTCTCTTGAGGGAAAAATCTTCCCCACTCTTATGATCGACCACCACGCAAAGGGCATACCCTTTGCCGATAATTTCATAATTTCGGACGCATCAAGCGCGGGCGAGGTTCTTTACAGAGTCATATTAGAGCTTGAAAAAATGGGAAAAATCGCCCTCGACTCCGAGATTGCATCGCTTCTTTACGCATCGATAAGCTCGGATACGGGCGGATTTATCTTCTCTTCCGCAAAGGAGAACACCCACCTTGCGGCGGCAAGGCTTATATCCTTGGGCATCGACTCGGCAGAGATTAACCGTCTGCTCTTTAACTCAAAATCCGAGGAGCAGATACGAGCCGAGGGTGTGACGGCAACCTATATGAAAACCGCCCTTTCGGGAAGCCTTTCCTACGCTCTTATTTCAAAGAAAATGCGTGAGGAATTTTCCCTGCCCTTTTCGGCTTTTGAATGCTCGATTGACGTTGTAAGAGCTCTTCGCGGAGCAGAATGTTGCTTCGTTATAAAGGAGACCGACGACGGAAAATTCAAGGCTTCTCTTCGCTCCTGCGGCAGAAACGTTGCCGACGTTGCCGCCCGTCACGGCGGCGGCGGTCATATCAGAGCCGCAGGCTGCGCAGTTGAGGCAGACAGTATCGAAGAGGCGGCAAAAATCCTTATAAAAGAGCTTTCGGAGGCTTAAAAATGGAGTTCAAAAGAGCAGTTCCCGACCACGCAGCCGCAATTGAAAAAATTGAAAAGGAAAGCTTTAGAGACCCCTGGACAGCCTATGGCATATTAACGACTATCTGCAAGGAAAGCGGAATGAGCTTCGTTGCCATAGACGAGGGCGAGGTCGTCGCCTATCTTTTCGGCTGCTTTATTCCCCCTGAGGGTGAAATTTACAGAATTGCCGTAAGGGGCGACAAGAGGCAAAGAGGTATCGGCTACCGCCTGCTCTCCTATGCCTACAAGACCGAGCAAGGCAGAGGACTTGAGAGCCTTTTCCTTGAGGTTCGTTCAAAAAATACAGCCGCAAGAGCCTTGTACAAGTCCTTCGGCTTTGAGGAATTCGGAGAACGGAAAAACTACTACAAGAATCCCAATGACGATGCGATTCTTATGTGTTACGGCAAAAAAATCTAACTTTTATTTACATATTCGGAGAAAATAATGAATATTCTTGCGTTTGAAAGCTCCTGCGACGAGACCAGCGCGGCAGTCGTTTCCTTTGACGGAGAGAGCTTTAAGGTAAAATCGAATATTATAGCTTCCCAGGTTGAAACTCACCGTGTTTTCGGCGGAGTCGTACCGGAAATTGCAAGTCGAGCGCACACCGAGGCAATATCCCGTATAACCTACGAGGCTCTTGACGAGGCAAAGGTTACGGTAAAGGACATCGACCTTGTTGCGGTTACGGCAAATCCCGGACTTATCGGAGCGTTGCTTGTGGGAGTGAATTTTGCGAAGGCTTTGGCTGCGGCAAACTCCATTCCTCTCGTGGCGGTAGACCACATCAAGGGGCATATTGCGGCAGCCTATCTTTCGGAGAACACGCCGAAGCCGCCCTATCTTGCTCTTGCGGTGTCGGGAGGACATACGGCAATCTACCTTGCGGAAAGCTACACCGATTTTAAGATTATAGGCACGACCCGCGACGACGCTATTGGCGAGTCCTTTGACAAAATAGGCAGAATTATCGGTATTCCCTATCCTGCCGGACGAGGCTTTGACGAGCTTTCGGCAAGAGGATTTGAGAGAGCGACTGGCGTTTCCGTTACCGAGGGAGCTTACGGAAAATACAAGAAGTCTAGCGCATACAAGGACAAGTCTATGACTCTTCCTTCCCCTGCGTTGTCGGGCGACAACCTTGATTTTTCCTTCTCGGGATTGAAAACCGCGGCTATAAATCTTCTTCACCGCCACGAAATGACAGGTACGCAAATCGACAAGGAGCTTTTTGCCGCAAGATACACCTTTGAGGCGGTTGAAGCGGTCGCCGTCAAAATTAAAGCGGCTCTTGAAAAATATCCCACGCTGCCTCTTGTTTGCGCGGGAGGAGTTGCGGCAAACTCACATTTAAGAAGACGGCTTTCAGAGGTGTGCGAAGGCTTTAAGAGAGAGCTTTACATTCCCTCTCTTTCCCTTTGCGGTGACAACGGAGCAATGATTGCCGCCCAGGGATATTTTGAATTTTTATCAGGAAATATTGCAGACTCCTCGCTTAACGCATCGGCGCTTGATTCTATCGGCGCATGAGGAGCATGAAAGGCATAAATAGAAATGGAAAGTATTGATAAAGTAAACGGCACATACGAGCGTCGCGGGGCAGCCGAGCAAAAAAACGAAGTGCCCTCTGCGGTAATTAAAAGGCTTCCCAGATACCACCGTTATCTTGGCGACCTTCTTGCCGAGGGAAAGCTCAGAATTTCATCTGCGGAGCTTTCAAGGCTTATGAACGTTACCGCATCCCAGATACGCCAGGACTTAAACTGCTTTGGCGGCTTCGGTCAGCAGGGATACGGCTACAATATTAAATATCTTCACGGCAAAATCAGCGAGCTTCTCGGTGTCAGCGAGGGATACAACGCTGTAATCGTGGGCGCGGGTAATCTCGGTAAGGCTCTCGCTTCCACCAATATGTTCAGAAGAAGAGGAGTTACCCGTCTTGCCCTCTTTGACAACAACGAGAGCATTATCGGAAGCGAAATTTACGGAATCCCCGTATATCACGTTGACGCTCTTTACGAGTTCTGCGTTGAAAACAAGGTAGACATCGGTGTTCTCACCGTACCCAAGGAGGCTGCCGAAAAGGTTGCCGAAACTATGGTCAAGGCGGGAGTCAAAGGTCTTTGGAATTTCGCAAATATGGAGCTTAAGATTGACGACGAGTCGGTGGTTGTTGAAAATATCCACCTTGGCGACTCGCTTATGACTCTTTGCTACGAAATTAAAGAAAGAGCCGAGGGCGAACAATGAAATACATAATTAAAAAAGGCTCTGCCCCCTCTTTGCTTACCGAGGCGACAAGAGAAGAGCTGCTGGTGCTTTCTGCCGTTGCTCTTTCCGAGTGCGGTCTTGACGGCGAGGCTGCCGCAAAGGCGGTTGGGGTTTCAAAGGCGAGAGCCGTAAGCGCGCTTGCTCTCTGGCTTGAAGCGGGAGCTGTTATCCCCTTTGAAGGAGAAAATGCCGAGGATAGCTCTATTGACGCCCCCGCTATCGAAGAGGAATTTGAACCAAGAGTTCAAATTGGAGAGCTTTACGAGGAGCAAGCGGTTAAAATTGCCAAGGCTATTCGTGACGAGGAGCTGTCCGAGCTTCTTTCGGAATGCGCCGCCCTTATGTCAAAGCCCGCTCTTACTACCCAAGAGGTCAAAATCATAACCTCGGTATATACTCAATACGCTTTGAGCGAAGATTATCTTCTCACCCTGGCGGCATATCTTGCATCTGTGGGCAAACTCACAGCTCCAAGGCTTAGAGACAAGGCGATTTCCCTTGTGGGCAAATCTATCGACACCACCGAAGCTCTCGAGGTCTACATAAAGGACAAGGAGTCGGAAGCAAAAGACGAGCAGGAGATACGAAGAACTCTCGGCATTTGGTCAAGAAAAATTACCGACTCGGAAAGAGAGATTTTCGACAAGTGGACGGTAAGCTTCGGCTACTCCACCGTCATAATAGGCGAAGCCTATTCCATCTGCGTCAACAACACCGGCAGACTTTCGGTAAGCTATATGGACAAGGTGCTAACCTCTTGGCATACTATGGGATTAAAAACCCTTGAAGAGTGCAGAGCCGCAAAGGCTGTGACAAAGGCGGACGGTGAGGAAAAACCGAAGAGAAGCGCTCCGAAATCCGAGCCTGCAAAGCCGCGTTACGGTGATTTTGACGTAAACGACGCCTTCCAGAAGGCGCTTATGCGAAGCTACGAGGAAAACAAATAATTTTTGGAGAAAACGTATATGTATAATTACGAAAAATATACGGCGGTTAAGGCTGAAATAGAAAACCGCAGAATAAGAGCCGAGGCTGAAGCTGACAGACGAGCCGAGGAAATGCGTATTAAGTCGGCGGAGATTGCCGAGATTGATGCGGAGCTTTCGGGTACGGGAATGAAGCTTTTCAAGGCGGCTCTTGCAGGTGAGGATCTGACTCCCTTAAGAGATAGAAACCAGGCTCTTATCGCCAAGAAAAAGGAGATTATCAAGGCTCTCGGCTATCCCGAGGACTACACCGAGGTTCGCTACTCCTGCGAAAAATGCTCGGACACCGGCTATATTGGCGGCACAAAGGTCTGCTCCTGCTTGAAAGAGGCTCTTGTCAAGGCGGCAATCGCTTCATCGGGCATCGGAAATCTTATAGAAAAGCAGTCTTTTGAGAATTTCGAGCTTGGTCTTTACAGAAAGAGCGAAAAGCACTATTCACTTATGTCCTCAAATCTTGAAGCGGCAAAGGCTTATGCAAGAGATTTCAAGGAAAAACGGGGAAATCTGCTTCTTATCGGCAAGACCGGCACGGGCAAAACCCACCTTTCCACCGCTATTGCAAGAGAGGTAATAAAGCAGGGCTTTGACGTAATTTACGACTCCACGCAGAATATTATTTCGGATTTTGAGACCGACAGATTTAAAAACGCCTACACTCAAGCCGAGCCGAAAGCCGACAAATATCTTGAATGCGACCTGCTTATTATGGACGACCTGGGTACGGAGTTTGTGACTCCCTTTACCCTTTCCTGCCTTTATAATCTCATTAACACAAGACAGAACAGAGGTCTTTCCACCATCGTTTCCACAAATTTAAACAATGAAGAGCTTTCAAAAAAATACGAGGACAGAATCTACTCTCGTATTATGGGTTCAAGCTACAAGGTTCTCTTCTTTGAGGGACTTGATTACCGAATCGACGGAAAGTAATCTTTTTTCCGAAAAACGACGCGTCTAAAAAGGACACAAAAGGGAGAAGTTTGAGGTTTTTTCTCGGTTTTTGCACACTTTTGTTTGCATTTATGCAGATTTTAGTCAAAAAAACGGTGTTACTTCCTGCCGATTGCGTTTAGGTTTTCTTGATACTTTAGACAAAAAATGAAAAGAAGAAAACAAACCTTTTTTCTTCTGTTTTTAAAAAGCGAAACGGCAAGTTTAAAACGCAAAATTGAAAAAGTTTAAAGCAAAAAAGGAAAAGTTTAAAATGCCAAGACTTCAAAGCTTAAAGCAAAACTGCAAAGCTTAAAATCTCAAAACTTCAAAGCTTGAAAAACCAAGGCTGCAAAGTTTGAAAAACCAAGGCTGCAAAAGGAACTTTTACCTTTGATTCAAGAAAAAGAAAAAGGCACTCTCCGAAAATCTCGGCAAAATCACCCGGGTTTAGCAAATATGCACAAAAGGGAAGCTCAAAATTTAGCATCAAGGCGTTTTTTTTAAAAATAAATCGTTTTTAATCTGTAAACGCTATTGACTTTAAGTTTTAAGTAGTATAAAATAAATGTACCAAAATATCCTTGAAAGGGAGTACAATAATGAAAAAAATACTGTTTGCTATGTTTATTCTCGCAATTGCTATGTTCGCTATGGCATCTTGCGACAATCAAAATGAAAACAACGGTGACCAGAACAACACCGGAAATGATAATACCATTGTCTGCGACCACAGCGAAGTCGTTGAGGTTCTTGCAGTTAAGGCAACCTGTACCAAAGACGGTAAGACCGAGGGTACTGCTTGTAAGAAGTGCGGAGTTGTTATCTCCGGCTGTACTGTAATTAAGGCTTTCAATCATAAGGGTACTACCGTTACCATGAAGGCTACCGAAGCTACCTGCCAGAAGGCGGGAAGCACCGAGGGTAAGAGATGTACTGCTTGTCTTAAGGTTCTTGTATCTCCTACCACTATCAAAAAGCTTGACCACACACCTGTGGATAACGCTACGGTTGATGCAACCTGCACCGAGTCCGGCTCTACCGGCGGAACTCACTGCGGCGTTTGCTACGAGAATCTTACCGATCCCACCATCACCGAGCCCAACAAGCACGACTATCAGGCTATGGAAGAACTTGCTCCTACCTGCCAGGAAGACGGTCGCACCGGCGGTGTTGCTTGTACCAAGTGCGGTAAAGTAGCTGTTGAGCCTACTGTTGTTCCCAAGGGCGAAGAGTACCACGATTACGAGTGGACTGTTGACGCAGAGGACGCAACCAAGGAAAACGGCGTTTGCAATAATGACAATTGCACATCCGAAATCCAGAGAGACGTTGTTGCTGACGACGATCAGACCGACGCTGCTTAATTTTCCCTAAAAATTCAAGGTATATAAAGGCATAATTCTTTATAACAACTTTAAGTTAAACAGAATATCTTGTCTACCGACATAAAAAAGCAGAGAATGTGAAAACATTCTCTGCTTTTTTTCTTAATAAATGCCGCTAAAGCCGCAACGAAACCGCATTATAGCTTTGGCGACGCAACTTTTAACTCTATCTCATCTCGGGCGAATTATATTTTTGCGATGCAAAATTTCAACTTCAAGCCGCAACGCAAGGCGACAATGGCCGCTTTAGGGCCTTTTGGCACAAAGCCGCATTTTTAAAGATTATTTATCCTGCCTTTCGGCTTTCTTTATTTCGTAAATTTCAGCGGCAATCATTGAGCCGATAACTACAACAGTACCTATTGCAATCGCAAGAGACATTCCCTCTCTCAAAACAAAGGCGGACAAAAGCACCGCAAACACCGGGTCGATATAGCCGAAGAGAGATACTGTGACAGCAGGCAGCTTTCCAACCGAGCCGAAGAAGAGAAGATAGGCAACTCCAGTATGTAAAACGCCAAGAACGACGGTCAATGCAATAGAAGTTGGCTCAAAGAATTCAGCCGACACCTCTTCCGCAAAGGCAAAATAGGGCGATACCGTCACCGCCGCAACAAAAAGCTGCACCAAGGTACGGTCAAGAGAAGAAATATCCTTTAATTTTTTGTTGGTAACAGTCACAGCGGCATAAAAAACCGCAGCGATAAGGGCAAGAGCAATTCCGAAAAATCCTCCAACGCCCTCTTCCGACCAAGGCTCGCAAACAAGCACCATTCCAAGCACCGCCACGCAAACGGCAAGAGTTTTCACCCTCCCTGCTCTTTCGCCAAGGACAATTGGTGAGAAAATCAGCACGAAAAGCGGCGCCATATAGTAGGCAAGAGTCGCAGCCGCAACGGTGGTATGGTTGAAGCTTTCAAAAAGGAATATCCAATTTATTCCGATAAACGCACCCGAAAGCACAAGAGGCAGAGCGTTTTTCTTTATTGCCGAAAAAGACGGCAGCTTCCTTGTGACCAGCATAAAAAGCAGTATTACAAGACAGCCGATAAAGCCTCTTGACATTGCGAGAAATCCCGAGGGAAAGGCAACGAATCGCCTTAAAGCTCCCACAGTGCCGAAAATCAGCATTGAAATCATTGCCTCAATATGAGGCATATACTTTATATTTTTCATAATCTCCAAAAAAGACGCGGGGCTGACGCACAGCCCCTTTTTTCATAACTCTAAACTTGGGCAACGCCCAATTATAACGATGCAAAGCATCTTATAACTCATAACTTGCCGAAGGCAACCATAACGATGCGAAGCATCTTATAACTTGCCAAAGGCAATCATAACTCATAATTTGCGGTAGCCACAAGATTTGCACCGGTTGAAAGAAGATTTTCGATTACAACGTCGCCTATATTCACGTCTCCCGAAAGTCTTACGCGGTTAATCTCCGCCATAGCCTCAAAAATAAGCTCCTTGGGGATTGCTCTGTCGGTTTTTACCGCAATTGGTACGCCCGAGGTATGCATAACTGTCGAGGTTACGGTGCGTCTTGGGTGAGTACATTCGTCGTTTGCGTAAGCTTCGCCACGCTTGCAGGCGTTGCCCTTTACCGAAATCGGCACGCCGCCCTCGTCAAGAGTAATTTCCATTTCGCATCCTCTGGGGCAGACGATGCAGGTAAGATTTCTAAGCTTTTCCATTTTTCAATCCTCCCTTACTCTATTCCAACGGTAATTTTGCCCGATTCCACCGAGGAAATCATCTCGGCAGTAAGGGTTACCGTTTCCATTTCGGCAGGAGCAAGTTTCAGCTTTTTCTTCTTCAAAATCTCCCTCTCGCCATCACGAACAACAAGGTACTTGTCTCTCATAACCGAGCCGACACGGAAATACACCTTGGTTTCCTTTGCCTCGTTTATAATCTGGGGAACGGTGTAGCGAACGCCCCCAAATCCCTCTACCTTTATATTTATATTACTCTCTTCTCTGCCCGAAAGGTACTCGGCGGCAGCCTTACCCGCAAGGGCGGCTTCCTCCGAAACGTAGTCCACAAGGTCGTGAACGTGAAGCACGTTGCCGCAGGCAAAAACGCCCTCGACGGCAGTTTCTCTGTTCTGATTTACCACAGCTCCGCCCGTTACCGAGTCAAGAGAAATTCCGGCAGACTTGGTAAGCTCGTTTTCGGGAATAAGACCGCAGGAAAGAAGAAGAGTGTCGCACTCAATCTCGATTTCGCTTCCGGGAATAGGACAGCGGTTTTCGTCAACCTTGGCAATAGTTACGCCCTCAAGACGCTCCTTTCCTCTAATGTCAACGACTGTGTGGGAAAGCATAAGAGGAATATTAAAATCGTTAAGGCACTGCTCGATATTTCTGGCAAGACCGCCCGAATAGGGCATAAGCTCCAAGACAGCCTTAACCTTTGCTCCCTCAAGAGTCATTCTTCTCGCCATAATAAGGCCAATGTCGCCCGAACCGAGAATTACAACCTCACGACCGGGCATATAACCCTTCATATTTACGAATTTTTGAGCAGTTCCAGCAGTATAAATTCCCGCAGGACGCGCTCCTGCAATATTAAGAGCGCCTTTAGGACGCTCTCTGCAACCCATAGCAAGAATAACCGCGCCTGCGTCAATGGTAAATATTCCCATTTTAGGACTCATAGCGGTTACCTTTTTGTTTTCGTCAATATCTATGACAATAGTGTCGGTCATAAAAGGAATATCCATTTCCTTGACCATTTTTTCATATCTTGCGGCATATTCAGGGCCTGTCAGCTCCTCGCCAAAGCGGTGCAGACCGAAGCCGTTGTGAATACACTGTCTTAAAATTCCGCCGAGAGCCTCGTCACGCTCGATAATGAGAATATCTTTAACGCCTGCTTCTCTTGCGCTGACCGCAGCCGCCATACCGGCAGGGCCGCCGCCAATTATAACTAAATCGGTTTTCATTTTTAAACCTCTTTCGTCTTTGATAGGTTAATATAGGATTTTCCGCCGAATTTTGTGACCTCGGTGTAGTCGATTCCAAGCTCCTCGGAAAGAATTTCAACAATGTAGGGTGAGCAGAAGCCGCCCTGACATCTTCCCATAGTCGCTCTTGTTCTTCTCTTCACTCCGTCAAGGTCTCTTGCAGGGGGATTTGTCCTTATAGCCTCTCTGATTTCGCCCTCGGTTACAAGCTCACAACGGCAAACTATCTTTGCAAAGGCAGGATTTTCCTTTATAATTTCGTTCTTTTCCTCTACCGAAAGAGAGGAGAAATAGTGCATCGGTTTGCGGTTGGGGTTAAAATCGGCTCGTTTTTCAAGAGAAAGTCCCTGCTCTTTAAGAATGTCTCTTACGTACTCGGCAATTGCGGGAGCAGCCGAAAGTCCGGGGCTTTCAACGCCTGCTGCGTTAACAAATCCGTCCCTTGGAGAGGTAATTATAAAATCACCGGTCGAGCCAACGGCACGAAGTCCGGAGAAGGAGGTAATAACCTTTCCGAAATTGACTCCCTTAACCTGGCGGCAAACGCCTGCTCGGATTTTTGCAATACCCTGGGCAGTAGTTCTCGTGTCGGTTTTGTCCTCAATATCCTCGGCAGTAGGGCCAAGAAGAAGATTGCCGTCAACGGTGGGAGAAACGAGAATTCCCTTACCCATTTTCGAGGGGCAGGAGAATACGGTATGACCGATAAGTCCTCCGCATTCCTTGTCAAGAAGCATATATTCGCCGCGTCTGGGCTTAACGCTAAAGCTTTCGTCACCTACAAGAGCCGCCACCTCGTCGGAGCGCGCTCCCGCAGCATTTACAACGTATTTTGCAAAAATTTCTCTTCCGTCATCGCTCTTTACAAGATAACCGTCAGTCTGCTTTTCAATAGAAACAACCTTAAAATCAAGGTATAGCGACGCTCCGTTGTCCATAGCGTTACCCACCGCAGCCATACAAAGCTCATAGGGGCAAAGGATTGCTCCCGTAGGTGCGTGAAGGGCATATTTTACCTCATCGCCAATATTCGGCTCGATTGAAAGAATCTCTTCTCTTGAAAGAAGCTTCAATCCCTCGACTCCGTTTTTGTTTCCTCTCTCAATAAGGCCGAGAAGAGTTTCCTTGTCCTCTTCGTCAAAGCCCACAACGAGAGAGCCGTTGTTTTTGTATTTTACGCCAAGCTCCGAGCAGACCTTTTCCATCATTTTCGAGCCTCGAACGTTGAGAAGCGCCTTAAGGCTGCCCTCTTTTGCGTCAAAGCCTGCGTGAACTATTGCGCTGTTTGCTCTTGTTGCTCCGAGAGCAACGTCATATCCTGCCTCGGCAATAGCAACCGAGGGAGTGTAGCGGGTAAGCTCTCTGGCAATCATGCCGCCTACGACGCCTGCGCCTATAACAAGAATTTCCGTCATAATCGCTCCTATTTTTTTATTTTTTATTTAAATATTTTACCACACCAGAAAGGAAAATACAATACTTTACTTTAAAGAAAGATACAGTTTTTGACTGTGCGGCAATGCTCCCATACCCCGCTGTCCGTTTTGGAAAGGTGAGGAAGTTTTTTTGGTTCAGAGTACGGTTTAATCATAAAGGTTGCGTTAGCAAGGACGTATCCAAGACATTTTTTGTAAATTCAATTGTAGGGGACGGCGCCTCGACGTCCCGCAAAGGCACCTCGACGTCCCGCAAAGACGCCTCGACGTCCCGCGAGAATTATCTAACAGCCTACGAAAACAATCCCTCAGCCTCGTTCCTCGGCAGCTCCCTTTACACAAGGGAGCCTATAATGATCATAGTAGGTAGAAAAGCCGCCTATCGTTCTTATAAGGACATATCCGGGGCAATTCTTGCAAATTCAATTGTAGGGGACGGCGCCTCGACGTTCCGCAAAGACGCCTCGACGTTCCTTTATTGTAGCTTTTGGTAGGCTTTTCACGAAAAGCCGCCTGTCGTTCTTTCTAGCGTTCTTCACGAAAAGCCGCCTATCGTTCTTTCTAACGTTCTTCACGAAAAGCCGCCGTTTCCCAACGCTAACTACTCTCTCGGTGAAATTATTTCAGCTCCCGAAAGATTAACAAGAGTTTCCTTACCTGCAACCACCGCATAGGCTGCCTTTTTCATTTCCTCATCAAGCATTTCGGCAACCGAAAGAAGAGCCGCTTTGTCGCATTTAAGCATATCCGAAAGCTGTTTTTCTTCCATATCGCTATCCCAGCCGGTTATATAGTCGGCAGTTGCTTGAATTGCCGCAAGTCTTGGGGTTTTCAGGGTGTCAAAATCACCCACCGCACCGATAATATAGCCTGTAAGGTCGGGGGAATCTTCAAGAAATTCTCTTAAAAATCTGCCCGACTCCGAAAAGACATCAACGCTAAGATGGGGCTTCGGGTCACGGTAGGAAGAGAATATCACCTGGCCGTAACGCCTTGAAGCAACTCCTGCTCCGTATGCGCCGCCGCGGAGACGGATTTCTGTCCAAAGATACTCAAAGGAAAGTATAGTACCCGCAACCTTCAAAGCTCCGAGCATATCTCTCGCTCTGTCCGAAAGGAAGGACATTGCGCTGTGGCCAACTCTTACGGGAAGCTTTATTCCCTGCTTTGTTGACGCTTTGTTTAAGAGATTTTTCTCGTCCGATTCCTTGCCGCTCGGGAAGAGGGAAACTATCCTTTCCGAATAGCCAAGAGGGGCGTCTCCTGCGGTTGCAAGAGTAAGTCTGCCCCTGACGAACACCTTTTTCACAAGAGCTTCAAGGGAAGAAAGAAGCTCGGGGAAGATTTCCTCGAAGTTTTCCTCATATTCCTTGATTCGACGGTAGGAAGAAATGCCAACAAGCTCCTCGTTTACACTTCCCGCCTCGGTTACTGCCGCCTCGACTCTCTCCGACGCAATTCCGTCACCGCTTGCAAGGGCGGTTGCCTCGGTTGCCGAACGAGTCTGCGTAAGTATGGTTTTTATCTTTTCCTTGTCCGAAAGAGCCGTTTTGAGAAGCACCTCGGAAAGAAGCTCGATTCCCTCGTTCGCCTTTTCGGTAAGAGAGCTTAACCTTATTAAGAAGAGAGGAATAGCCTCGGCGCTCTTTACGTTGGAATAGCAGACCGCAAGGGGTGAAAATCCTCCGAGCGACGACTTTATTTTGGTTTTTATCTCGGCTGCCGAGTAGTTTTCGGTGTCAAGATTTGTAAGAAGCGAAGACAGAATAGAAAGGTCGGTATACTCTCTCGGAGTCAAATCTTTCACAGAAAAGTAAAGTTCTGTGTACAAAATACCCTTAATATCCACCTTATGGTTTAAAATTACGGCTTCGGAAATTTTTGAAATTTCGGTTTTCGGAGCATTCTTTTTTATTTCAATGTCCGAGAGCGAAAGGGTGGGAAGCGTAGCTCTTGCTTCGGGGGAGTCGGGAGAGGTCTGCTTTAGGGAAAGAGCCTCGGCGCGCAGAGCGATTTTTTCTTTTTCCTCTCTTGAAAGCTTGTTGTTAAGCTCCGAGAGTCTCTCTTCAACTCGCTTTGAGATTTCGGAAGGCTCTTTTGAGGGAAGAAGCACAAGTCCTGCTCTGTGGGGGCAGTTCACCGTCATTTTTTCAAGAATTTTTTCGTAATAGTCGCCCTCTTTCAGCCTTGTAAGCTCTGCGAGAGAATCCTCGACCTCAAGAAGCTCCTTTGGCTCGATACCGTAGTGCCAACCCTCAAGAACCGAGAGAATGTTGGCAATTCCTCTGGGATAGCCGCCCATATCCTTCTCTCTTACTCGGAATTTCAGGCGGTTAAGGGTTGCTTCAATAAGGCTTTTATCTATGCCGCATTTGCAAATTTCCTTTATGGAATTATATAAAAGCTCTTCGGCTTCCCCCTCTTTTCCCTCGGGGATTCCGTAAATATCCAAAAGCAGCGTCGCTTTGGAGGAACGGTTAATATATGCGCTCACGTCCTCGCAAAGTCCAGACGAAAGCATCATTCGCTTTAAGGGAGCTTCGTTTGAGCCGAGAAGCACGTCGAAAAGAACTGCCGCAGCTTGTGAAGTCAGCTTGTCCTTTACGTCAGAGAAAACAAAGCCTAAAGTAAGCCTCGGCTTGTCGCCCTCTTCCGCTTCGTAGGTAATTTTCTTCGTTGGAGTGACCTTTTCTTCTGCCGAAATCGGGATATATTCCTGCCTTTTTCCTTGGTATTCCGAAAGATACGAGTCAATAAGGGCAAGGCATTTTTCAATATCCACCGAGCCGTCAAGAACTAAAAGGGAGTTGTCGGGGCGGTAGTATTTTTGGTGCGACCGACAGAAATCCTCATAGGTCAAATCGAGTATTTTATCGGGCGCTCCGCCGGAATCGTAGCCGTAGGGCGTACCCTTAAATAAAATCCTTGAAAGCTCCTCTCCCGCAAGCTCGTCGGGCGAGGAATAAACGCCCTGCATTTCGTTAAACACTACGCCGTTAAAGGAGAGGGTGTCGGTTTCTCTGTCGTATTCGAGCCTATGTCCCTCCTGCTCAAAAATCATAGAATCGGTGAGCATAAGAGGGTGGAAAACTGCGTCAAGATAGACGTTTACCAGGTTGTAAAAGTCCTTTTCGCACCTTGATGACACCGGGTAAACCGTCTTATCCTCGTAGGTCATAGCGTTAAGGAAGGTGTTAAGAGAGGACTTAAGCAGCTCAACGAAGGGCTCTTTTACCGGATATTTTTTCGAGCCGCAAAGGACAGAATGCTCGATAATGTGAAAGACTCCCGTGCTGTCCTTTGGGGGAGTGTGGAAGCTTATGCCGAAGGAAAGGTTTCTGTCCTCTCTTTCGATAAAGCAAAGCATAGCTCCGCTTTTTTCGTGGCTGAATATATTTAGTTTTGCCGAGTTTTCGGGGGACTCTTCCACCTTTATGAGTCTAAAGCCCCAAAGCTTTTCGTTTATCTTCATTTTTATTATCCTTTAAAGAGAGTTTATTTATTTTTCGTTCTTATGCTGACCTCGCCCGTAAAGAGCGACTCTTCCCTGCCGTCTTTGAGCCTTAATTTTAGGGAATAGTCGGGATTCAGAGCCAAGACCTCGGCTTCGTACCTTTCGGCAGGCTTTATAACGTCAACCTGCTTTCCGACAGTGTCAAGCCTTGCTTTGTAGGCGGAAAAGACCTCATCGGAGTCGAAGCTGCCCATACCGTTCAGCATTTTTTCTATAAGAGAGGCTGCAAGACTTTCAATGGAAATTCTCTCGCCCGTTACCTCTTCAACAGACACCGCAATCCTTGAAATTTCCTCGGGAAGTGCAGTTTTGTAAACATTTGTTCCCAAACCGCAGACTAAATATGCGATTTTACCCTCCGAGTCCATTTGGCTTTCCACCAAAATTCCCGCAAGTTTTCTACCCGAAAGATATAGGTCGTTTACCCATTTTATCTTTGGAGAAACACCCGCCACCTCTTCGACCGCCTCGCAAAGCTTTACTGCCGCAAAGGGGGTAAATCTCGTCACTTTCTCGCAGCTTGTGTCGGGATAGAGAAGAAAGGAGATATAAAGTCCCGAGCCGTCGGAAAAGAAGCTTCTTCCGAGTCTGCCTCTGCCGGCACTCTGACTTTTCGCAATAAAAATCACACTTTTTTTGTTTTCAGGATGCTCCTTTGCGTACTCTATCGCTCTTTTATTTGTGGAGTCGGTTTCCTCATAATATATAATTTTTGGCATATCCATTTTAAGATATTCTCTGATTTTTTCTATATCGGGCATAAATAACACCTCCAAAGCAGTATATAAAGTATAACATTTTAGAAAATTGATGTCAATATATTTTTAATATAAGGGTATTGACAAAAGGCTTTTCTTTCTGTATAATATTGTGTGACAGAAAAAGCTATGATGAAGACAGTAGCGTCTGATGAGTCTGAAGAGAGGCGGCGTGTGGTGCGAGCCGTTGACAAATCTTTCGTGAATATCACTTCGGAGCTGCTCGGGTGAAATTTCAGTAAGCCGCGCCGCAGGCTCAGCGTAATCGGAGCGCGTATTGATTGATGCGTGAAAAATGGTGGTTATTTTCCATTTCCGTGCGAAATGGATTTTTTTATTGTGTAAATAATTTTTACTTGGAGATAAATCTATGGAAATCTACGAGAAGGTGTCAACGAACCTGAATTTCGTTGAAAGAGAAAAGGCTACCAGAAAGTTCTGGGAAGCTAACAAGATTTTCGAAAAGAGCATTGATACGCGTGAGGGTGGAGAGAATTTCACCTTCTACGACGGCCCTCCTACTGCAAACGGAAAGCCTCACATCGGCCACGTTTTGACAAGAGTTATCAAGGATATGGTGCCGAGATACCACACTATGAAGGGCAGAAAGGTTCTTCGTAAGGCCGGTTGGGATACTCACGGTCTCCCCGTTGAGCTTGAGGTTGAAAAGAAGCTCGGCATTGACGGCAAGGACCAGATCGAGGCATACGGTCTTGAGCCTTTCATCGCTCACTGCAAGGAGTCGGTTTGGAACTACAAGGAAATGTGGGAGGACTTCTCCGGCACTGTTGGCTTCTGGGCTGATATGGACAATCCTTACGTTACCTATACCAACGACTTTATCGAGTCGGAATGGTGGGCTCTTAAGAAAATTTGGGATAAGGGATTGCTCTACAAGGGCTACAAGAACGTTCCTTACTGCCCTCGCTGCGGCACACCCCTCTCCTCTCACGAGGTAGCTCAGGGCTATAAGCTCGTTAAGGAGC
>JAZTXO010000078.1:0-10867 GCA_045636445.1 Eubacteriales bacterium
GACGCAGGCGGATCCGACAGAAAGGTATCTGCGGTTATCGACGGCGAATGCGTTTATTCCGAGGAAGTTGTTTGGTTCCCCAAGATCAATTCCGATCCCGATTATCACTATCAAGGCATTCTCGAGGCTATGAAGACAGCCGCATCGAAGATGCCCCGCGTTGACGCAATCGGTGTTTCTTCCGCAGGCGTTTACGTTGACAACAGAATCATGGTTGCATCGCTTTTCCTCAAGGTAAACGATGAAGATTTTGATAAAAAAGTCAAGAACATGTACATCGACGTTGCTAAGGAAATCGGCGCAGATATTCCGATAGAAGTAGCAAACGACGGTGACGTAACCGCACTTGCAGGTGCAATGAGCCTTAACGATAACGGTATTCTCGGTATCGCTATGGGTACAAGTGAGGCTGCAGGCTACGTTGATATGGACGGTAATATCACTGGTTGGCTTAACGAGCTTGCATTCGCTCCCGTTGACTTTAACGAGGACGCTATGGTTGACGAGTGGTCGGGCGACTACGGTTGCGGCGTTAAGTATTTCTCCCAGGACGGTGTAATTAAACTTGCTCCCTTTGCAGGTATCGAGCTTGATGAGAGCCTTTCTCCCGCTGAAAAACTTAAGGTTGTTCAGAATCTCATGGCTGAGGGCGACGAGAGAGCTGCCGCAATCTACGATACTATCGGTGCATACTTCGGCTACACCATCGCTTACTACTGCGAGTTCTATGACATAAAGCAGGTTCTTATTATGGGTAGAGTTACTTCCGGTAAGGGCGGCGAGATCCTTC
The DNA here is from genome assembly GCA_045636445.1 of Eubacteriales bacterium. Classification (GTDB taxonomy): domain Bacteria; phylum Bacillota; class Clostridia; order Oscillospirales; family CAG-272; genus UBA1740. The sequence continues at coordinate 791 of JAZTXO010000078.1, forward strand.
TTGAAAGAGCAAAAGAGGTTCTTGATACCGAATTCCCCGAGATTGCAAAGAAGGTTACTCTCAATATTCCCGATGAGAAGGCAAGAAGAGTCGGTCAGTCTGTTGCTGCAGCAAGTCTTCCCAAGCTTAATTAATTTATAATACTATTGTAGAAAACGTGATTTCTTAATCGAAATTGCGTTTTCTTTTTATGTGAATTTTCAAGGGCGTCGCAGCCAAAAAGCTAAATTTCCATAAAACCATTGACAATTTCCCCGAAATAGTCTATAATAAAACACGAACTAGAATGCGTTCGAAAAAATAACAAGGAGAAAAAGATGGCAAGAAAAAGCAACGTAACAAGGCTGGAAATAGTCAGAGTCGCATCCCGTATGTTTTTAGAGCGTGGATATTCTTCAACCTCTATACGTGCGATATCCGAGGAGCTTGATATAAGTCCGGGACACTTAATGTTTTATTTCCCATCAAAGGAGCATTTGCTCGCTGAGGTGGTGGATATACTCTGTGATTTCCAGTGGAAGCTTATGAAGCGTGTCACCGATGAGGGAGCAACCCAGCTTATGGCTATATGCTTTGAGATGACAACGATGGCGTCCGCCTGCGATGAAAGCGAAATAGCAAGAGATTTTTATCTATCCTCATACACTTCTCCTATAACTCTCGAAATAATACGCAAAAATGATGCCGGTAGAGCGAGAGAAGTTTTCGGAGAATTTTGTCTGCATTGGAGCGAGACGGAGTTTAGAGAAGCAGAAACCTTGATTTCGGGAATAGAGTATGCAACCTTTATGACCACCGAGTCATCAGCTCCCCTTGATGCGAGAATTTCGGGTGCTCTTAACGCAATAATGCTGATATACAACGTTCCCGAGGAGATAAGACGGGATAAAATCAAAAAAGCATTGTCTCTGGATTACCGAAGCATGGGCAAACAGGTGCTTTCGGAGTTCATAAAATACGTGGAGGAAACCAACGAGCACGCTTTCGATAAATACCGCACGTCAAAAAAGAAATAAATCCGAGTATGAAAATTAAATAGCAATAAACAATTAGTAAAACGCAGTTTTTAACCGAAATTGCGTTTTCTTTTTTTTGTAAGATTTTGAAAAGATGAATATTTTTGAAAAAAATCAAATATTTTCAATAAAAACTATTGACAAAAACTAGAATATGTTCTATAATAGTACAAGAACTAGAATGTGTTCAAGTAAAATGACTCGCAAGGAGAAAAACTATGACGAACATCAATTTAAAACACAGAGTTATCAGTATGATTATCGCACTTGCGCTGCTGGTATGCACTCTTCCGCTTACGGCGATAGTGTCGTTTGCAGCCAATGAAGCAGGCGTATGCGATCATATTGACAGTGATGCTGATGCTAAATGCGACAGCTGCGACGGATTTCTTGAAGAGCCGTCGGGAGAGGTAGTCTTGTGGGAAGAGACAACTTTGGATCTTACCGCAAAAAGCGATGGATACGCTTACATGACCTTTACACCGGATGAGAGCGGCTCATATTTTATAAAGGCGCTTTCATCGGAATTGGATCCTTTGGTAAAACTTTATACTCTTGACGGAGAGTATGTTGATGAAGATGATGATGGGGGAGAGGACGGACTTTTCTTTCTTGAAGCCGAGCTTGATGCAGGCGTGACGTACGTTGTGTGCCTTGCGAATTACGGGTCGGCCGGAGAGTGTACCTTTGTGGTGCAGCGCATGTGCGATGTGCACACACCTGCCGGTCCCGCTAAGTGCATCGGTATCCTCTGCTCTGTTTGCGAGAAATATTACGGTGAGATTAATCCCGATAATCATACCGAGATCAACAAAAGCAACGGAACTTGCGTAGATTGCTACGTATTTGCTCCCGATATCGTGGGCGACGTTGTTTTGGGCAAATATATTACGGTAGATCTTCCCGAATCGGAGAGTTTCGTGTTCTTGAATTTCATTCCTTCTGTCTCGGGTGAATATGAGATATGGTCCGAAAATTCCACATGCGATCCTTATTTTTACATATATAATACCGATGGCGAGTGGATCTATTTGGATGATGACGGCGGAGAAGGATACGAATTTAATTTGACTGTTGAACTGCAGGCTGATACAGTATATTTATTCGGAATATACGAGCGTGAGGATTATGCCGTTTGCACCTTCAAAGTAAGAATTGTTTGCAATGAACATATACCTACGGATGATGTTAACTGTCTCGGCATACGTTGCGATATTTGCGATGAACGCTACGGCGAAGGAAACGGCGAGCATACTTTTGACGGAGATGCAATCTGTATGGGTATCTTCTGCTCTGCTTGTGAAGAATATTACGGTGAGAAAAATCCGGATAATCATATTGAAAGAGACATGGACGGATTTTGCGAAGGATGCGGTGTGTTCGCTCCCGTTATCGAGGGCGACGTTGCTTTGAAGGAAGACGTTAGGATAATTCTTCCCCAAGAGAACCATAAGGTGTTCTTGACGTTTGTTCCCACCGTCTCCGGTACATATAAGATAATGTCCCAAAATTCTACCGATGATCCTTATCTTTTCATATACGATGTTTTCGGTAATGAACTTGCGAACGATGATGACGGCGGAGAAGGATACGAATTTAATTTGACTGTTGAACTGCAGGCTGATACAGTATATTTATTAGGAATATACGAGCGTGAGAATGATGCTGTTTGCAACTTCAAAATATACTTCGTTTGTGAAGAACATACCCCCAGTAATGACGTTTCTTGTCTCGGTATACGTTGCGATGTTTGTGATGAACTTTATGGTGAAGGCAACGATAATCATACTCCCGGCGGCGATGCGGACTGCCGCGGTACTTTCTGCCCTGGTTGCGAAGAATTTTATGGCGAGTCGGTAGGAGAACATACTCCCAGCGGCGATGTGGACTGCCGCGGCAGCCGCTGCTCTGTTTGTGATAATTTTTACGGCGTATCTGCTTACGATCATGTAGACGATGACGGTGATAACCGTTGTGATGAATGCGATATAATCATAAATGCAGTTGAAATTACCGTAGGTGAGCACGCGATCCCTCTCGTTGACGATGAATACACCTACTATAAATTTACACCTGTCGAGAGCGGTAGGTATTTATTCAAGTCGGATTCTAATTATGATCCGTTGCTCTACATTTATGATGAATCAGGAAATATGGTAGGTTACGGTGACGATTACATTGGCTATAATTTCTATGTTGAAGTAAATCTTTTGGCAGGAGAAACCTATTTCCTCGAATTCTACGAGTACAATAGAAACAACTATTGTCCCGTTGTCATAAAGAAGGTTTGTGACGTTCACACTGCCGACGGCGACGCTACTTGCATTGGAACGCTTTGCTCGATTTGCGAGGAATATTACGGTGAGACAAGCGACTATCACGCCATTTACGAACTGACGTACGATACGGAACGTCATTGGGGAATTTGTGGTTTGTGCGATTATTATTACTCGGCAGCTCATTCCTTTGATGACGATGATAAGTGCGAATGCGGATATTTCATTCACGATTGCGTATTTGATGGATTGGGTTACGATAACCCGGAGGTTCATTTCGCGGCTTGTACACTTTGCGGTCTGATGTATACGGAAGAGTACTACGCTCACGAGTATGACGAGAGTGGAGTTTGCGAGTGCGGACGTGAGCGATTTACGGAAGGTATTTATATCGGTTCTATTCTTCTCAAGGACGGACAGTATCTCGGTAATGACGGAAACATAAGCGAAATTCAGCCAAGCGGCGGATATGCATATTATAGCAACGGCACTCTTACACTTAACAATTTCGAGATTTCAGCACCTGATGAAAATCCCTTCGGTACGGCTAATGCGATATACAGCGAGTTGGATCTCGTACTCGTGCTGGTAGGTGAAAACCGTCTTGAAACCGTTGGGTCTGATACTATAAAGATCGCTGCTGCTTCCCTTACGATAAACGGTGACGGCAAGCTTTCGATTATAGCCGAGCCTAGTGAGGATATGCTAGCCGATGGTATCGACATTACAAGCGGTGATTTTATTATAAACGGTGGTGTGATAGAGCTGAACGGTAGCGATCACGGCATCGAAATAGACTACGGTAATATGACGGTAGACGGCTGCAAGCTTAACATTAATTCCGGTGACGAGGGAATAGATATCACTGACGGTAACTTTACGGTAAACGGAGGTATCTTCGAAATTTATGCCGATGATAAGGGCATTGATGTTGGCGGAAATATGACCGTAAACGATGGCAGATTTTATGTATATTCATACAATGACGCAGCTATTGAAGTAACCGAGGATCTTACTATTACAGGCGGTGATTTTGAAGTCAATGCAGCTTTTGACGGCTTTGAGGTGTCCGGTAATGTTACTATAACCGACGGCAATTTCTATATCGATTCAAATGACTTCGGCTTGGAGATTTTTGGTAATGCAAATATCGGATACGGAATCTTTGAAATTTCAGCTTACACGGGCGGTATGCTGGTAGGCGGTGACCTTGTGCTCGGCAACGTTATATTCGATCTAGTAATTGGATCTGAGCAACCTGCAATAAGAGCTGCTTCCATCGCTTTTGAAGGGGCGAACGACGGTCTTGAGCTTAGTAGCGGAAGCGACGAAAACGGGGAGTTCGTGTACCTCGACTACCTTTCCTTCGGAACAGGCGATTATATCGGTAAGAAGCTTCTCAAGGATTTCTTCCAAATTCGGAACTGCATTTATACCGGTGAAGAGTTTAAAGATGTGATTGTGTGCGGAAACGGTATGTATACCCTTGGTGTTGATTATATAGTAGTGCTTCCAGAGGGAGTCATCAGGGATGTCGGAGTTTACACAGTTAAAATAGTCGGTATCGGTGATTACGTTGGAGAGCATACTTTTGATGTTCCCGTTCACGAGAACTACGAGATAACTCTCGATGAGAGTATTGATGTAACCCTTCCCGTATGGAACGACGATATCTGGAAAGTCGTAACCTTTACACCGGAGTATGACGGTACTTACGAATTCATATTCTTGGGCGGCGATAAACATTATTTCGTAGAATTGTTAGATGAACATGGCAACCGCACAAAACTTTTCTCAGGCGATGAGAACGCGACTGTCGAGCTCGAACTTGAAGCAGGTGTAACCTATTACTTCGACGTTTATGCGGATACGGAAGCTACGGATTGCACTATAACGGTAAACGTTATTTGTGACGATCACTTTGGCGGTGAGGCTACCTACACCGAGCAGGCTAGTTGCGACAGATGCGGTGAGCATTACGGTGAGATCCTCGTGTGCGATCACATGTGTCACGCAGATGGCATACGCGGATTTATCTGGAAAATATTCGATTTCTTATACGAGCTTATAGGTATAGAGAGCGAATGTGAATGCGGTGCTGCACATTAAAGCACATTTAAAAATTTTTAAAACCCCTCGGTTTTGTGCCGAGGGGTAAACTTTTATTTGCATTTATGTGTAAAAACTGCAAAAAAAGATCTACGCAGAAGATTTTTATAATCAAAAACAGAAGAAAACTTTTCAATTTGTCACCCTTTAAAAAAAGAAAAGCAATACTTGCCCTTTCGATAGAAAACTATTGATTTTTCTGCAAAAAAATGGTACAATTAAAAAGTAACAAAAATACATAAAATCCTCTTTGACGAAAGGATAGATAGAAAATGAAATTTGAAAGAGAAATTCCGGTAAAGTATAGCGTCGACGTTTTTGTAGCCGGCGGAGGCCCTGCGGGTATCGCAGCAGCACTTTCGGCAGACAGAAGCGGTGCCAGTGTTTATCTTGCAGAAAAAGAGCAGTGCTTCGGTGGTATGGCAACAGCGGCAATCGTTCCTGCTTTTATGCGTTTTTCCGACGGAGTAAACTTCCTATCCGGAGGTATAGGACGTGAGGTTTTTGATGCTTTGTACGGTGCTGATGCTGATTTTACTCCCGTAGAGTTCCCCATAGATACCGAGAAGCTTAAGAGAATATACGACAAAATGCTTTGTGACTCAAATGTTATTTTTTCTTTTGAAAACCATATAATTTCCCTTGAAAAGCAGGACGGCAAGGTAACTCATGCTGTAATTATGGGTAAAGAAAAGCTATTTGCCGTAGAGGCTAAAATGTTCGTTGATGCCAGCGGTGACGGCACTCTTGCGGTTTGGGCAGGTGCTGATTTTGAGCTTGGTGATGACGAGGGTAGAATGATGCCCGGTTCTCTTTGTACTCTTTGGGGCAATATTGATTGGTCTCGCGCTGTGGTGGAGCTTGGAAAAGACCCCGACAACCGCAGACTTAAGGACGCCTTCCGTGACGGTGTATTCACCGTTGAAGACCCCAATCTTCCCGGTATGTGGAGAAGAGCAGACGGCTACGGCGGCGGCAATATCGGTCACGTTTTCGGTGTTGACGGTACTGACGAAAATTCTATAACTCAGGGAATTATTGATGCCAGAGCTAGAATGCCGGAATACAGAACATATTACAGAAATTATCTTGAGGGTTATGAAAACACCGAGCTTTTGGCTTCGGGTGCAGTCCTCGGAATAAGAGAATCCCGCAGAATAAAGTGCGACTATATGATGAGCGTTGACGATTACTTCTCCTATGCGGATTTCGATGACGAAATCGGACGATATAACTATCCCATAGACGTTCACGCCGCAACAGCAGGCGGATATTCAAAGTATTGGCATCTTTACGGTGAAGGCTATCCCAAAGGCAAGAGCTACGGCATTTCATACCGCGCCTTGATTCCGAAGAATACGGAAAACGTTCTCGTTTGCGGCAGATGCGTAGGAGCTGAACGAGAAATGATGGGTTCTATCCGTGTTATGCCCGGCTGTTTCATTACCGGTATGGCAGCAGGCGTTGCAGCCGCTATGGCAGCGAAGGGCGATTGCACACCCAGAGATATCGACGTAAAGTCACTTCAAAACAATCTCCGAGCCCAGGGTGCTTTTATTCCCGAAAAGTAATTTTTTAGAGAAGTTTTGTATTAAAAGGCAAATAATTGTTTACAATAATCAGAAAAACTTTGCAACGCATTTTTTAACGGTGCGTCTGCCGACGAAAACCCGGTCGACAGAAAAATGAGCTCTATTATTCAAGAACTTTTGTATGGCAACATCATTCCGCAAGAGGACAGCGGCAATTCAAAAGAAATGAAGAAACTACTCAGCTATATGGCAAGGCATTGCGATGGCTTGTACAAAACAATGACAGGTGAGCAAAAAGAGATATCCGGGAAACTCCACGATTGTTGTGGTGAGTGCATAAGCCTTGCTGAAGCAGCCATATTCGATTATGCTTTCAAGCTCGGAGCAAGGCTTTCATTAGAGATGAAACCGACAAAGAACAAAAGCAACATAGCAATCAGGCATCGGATTAACCCCCGATGCCGTCTTATTTTGCGCTTATCAAGGTAAATGAAGAGAAATGCCTTGAATTATTCGCACTTTTATGATATAATGAAAGAAATATGTAAGCAATGCAGGGAGAGGAGGACTTGTATATGAATATTCTACATATGAAATATGCTGTTGAAGTAGCAAGGCTTGGATCGCTGAACAAAGCAGCGGAAACTCTTATGATTGCACAACCTAATATCAGTCGATCTATCAAGGAGCTTGAAGCTGATCTTGGAATTACCATATTCCGGCGAAGTGCAAAAGGAATGGTTTTGACTCCCGACGGCGAGGAGTTTATGGATTATGCACGTGATATTCTTCACCGAATTGATAAGATCGAGCAGTCCTACCGTGACGGTTCGCATAAAAAGCGTAAGTTTTCAATCTCCGTTCCTCGTGCGTGTTATATTTCTGCCGCAATGGCGGAATTTTCAAAAGACATCGGAGATACTCCCGTAGAAATATACTACAAGGAAACCAACTCCAAAAAGACCATAAAAAAGCTTCTCGAAAACGAATACAAGCTCGGTATCATTCGTTACTCGGATAGCTATGATAAATATTACAAGGATATGCTTGAGGAAAAAGGACTTTCTTATGAGCTTGTGGCAGAGTTCTCTTACGTTCTTCTTATGAGTCGTGACAACCCTCTAGCTACAAAGGAAACGATTACTTACGAAGATCTTTCCAACTATATAGAGATTGCACACGCAGATCCGTATGTACCCACACTTTCTATGTCCAAGGTGTTCCGTGAGGAACTTCCCGACAAGGTGGATCAAAGAATATTTGTTTTTGAACGAGCAAGTCAGTTCGATCTGCTCGCCGAGAATCCTAAAACCTTTATGTGGGTATCGCCTGCTTCACAGCAGATACTTGACAGATATAACCTTGTTCAGCGTGTGTGTGAGGGCAACAAAAAGGTATATAGGGATGTCCTTATCTATCATAAAGGATATAAGCTTACAAAGCTCGATAAGGATTTCATTACCGCGCTTTGCAGTGCAAGAAGGAAGTTTATTAAATAAGTAATTACATAACAAACATAATAAATTACATATTAATTATTGAAATATTGTTTGAAATATGATATAATATATGCAATAATGAATACGAGAGAGGTAACCGTTATGATGACACGCCCACCTTCTCCATCGCCCCAAACAATACAATTACATATAATGCGTAAGCAGTTTCGTCAAATTGACGAAACTGCTTATTTTTATCGATAATGCATTTATCGATTATCGTTATATCGATACGCATATTACCGATATAACATTTTAATTATTCCCAAGAAGCCGACACTGTGTTAAAATATTAACAGTCTGGCAAGGAGGTGGCAAATGAACGGATATTCTATCCCAAAGGCAACGCTCGGACGGCTTCCGCAGTATCTTGAATATTTGAGAAGCTTACCCGAAATACGCCGCACAATATCGGCAACCGCAATTGCGGGGGCGTTATCGCTCGGCGACGTTCAGGTTCGTAAGGATCTTGCGGCTGTCTCGGGTGCAGGGAAGCCCAAGATTGGTTATGAAACCGACAAATTGATAACCGACATTGAAAGCCATCTCGGGTATGAGAAACTGACGAATGCGGTTCTCGTAGGAGCAGGAAAACTCGGCAGAGCACTTCTTGATTACGACGGCTTCGAGGATTTCGGAGTGACGATCGTTGCAGGCTTTGACTGTAACGAAACGGTATTAAAGAAAGGTGCAAAGGATATATTGCCCATCAGAGATATCGGAGCTTTTTGTAGAGAACACAATGTAAAGCTCGGAATTATCACGGTAGGTGGCGGCTCGGCGCAAGACGTTTGCGACAAGCTCTTGGAAAGCGGAATTGAAGCGATATGGAATTTCGCTCCCGTTACCTTAAAAGTGCCAAGCGGAGTACTTCTCAAACAAGAGAATTTAGCGTTATCCCTCGCATATCTCAATAATCAAATCAGTAAATAATTTTTAGGAGGACATAAAAAATGGAACTCAAAACCTATCAGATCGTAGACAGTGTAGAAGCACTGCACGAGGCGATCGCTCGTGTAAGATCGGCACAGAAGGTTTTTGCAACCTATACTCAGGAGCAGGTTGACAAGATCTTCCTCAGCGCGGCATCTGCCGCAGACAAGGCAAGAATCTCTCTTGCAAAGCTTGCGGTTGAGGAAACCGGAATGGGCATCGTAGAGGACAAGGTAATCAAGAACCACTACGCTGCTGAGTACATTTACAACGCTTACAAGGAAACAAAGACTTGTGGCGTGATTGAGGAGGACAAGGCTTTCGGTATCAGAAAGATCGCAGAGCCTATCGGCGTTGTTGCCGCTGTTATTCCTACAACCAACCCCACTTCCACCGCAATTTTTAAGTGCTTACTTGCGCTCAAGACTCGTAATGCCATTATTATCAGCCCCCACCCCCGTGCAAAGAATGCAACTATTGCAGCCGCAAAGCTCGTTCTTGAAGCAGCAGTAGCAGCAGGCGCACCCGAAGGAATCATCGATTGGATCGACGTTCCTTCTCTTGAGATGACCAATACTGTAATGAAGGAAGCAGACATCATCCTTGCTACCGGTGGCCCCGGAATGGTTAAGGCTGCGTACTCCACGGGCAAGCCCGCGCTCGGTGTTGGCGCAGGTAACACTCCTGCAATAATTGACGATAGCGCAGATAT
>JAZTXO010000079.1:0-14051 GCA_045636445.1 Eubacteriales bacterium
TTAACGTCGATATCCGAGTCATCCTTAATAGGAAGAGCGTCGGCTATGGACTCGATTTTCATAGATGAGGGGTACATTTCCTTACCGCCCATTTTAACGTACTCGCTAAGAACTACCTCGCCCTCAAAGGTCACAACAGAATGAATGGTAAGAGCATCGAGCATTTCGCAAAATTCGGGGTGCTTTTCCTTTTCAATAGTAACCTGAAGCTTTCCGGTAATGTCCTTAACAACGATGAACGCCATCGTTCTCTTGTTACGGAAGTTTTCAACAAAGCCCGAAACGCGACACACGCCGGGGTTAACGTCTTTAATGTAAGTTCTTTCCATTTTTTATATCCTTTATTTAATCGTATTTAAGAAATCAATAGAATCCTCAAGCCATCTCTCGGCAAGAGGCTCTGCAACACGTGCCTCGTGGTTTGCAAACTCGGTCGCAAGAGAAATTCCGTGGCAGCCGTAGGGGTAAACGTGAATTGTAACGGGAACGCCCTTTTCCGCGTACTTTGCCGCAAGGGTAAGAGAGCCTATAACCGGAACTACTTTGTCCTCTGCGGTGTGCCAGATAAATGCGGGAGGCGAATTTTCGTCAACGTTTTCTTCAAGAGAATATTTTTTCTTAAGCTCTTCGGGAATTTTATCAAAGGGCATACCGCTAAGGTACTCAAATGAGCCTTTATGGGTATTATTAAGTGCTGTAACTACGGGGTAAGAAAGCACAACGCCCTTGATTTTAAGGTCGTCAGCAGTTACACCGAGAGTATCGAGAACTATTTTGTCCTTTGTCATAAGAGCTAGGCTTCCTGCAAGATGTCCGCCTGCGGAAAATCCAACGGCAAATATGCGGTCTGCATTTATAAAATATTTATCGGCATTTGCCTTGATATGAAGCAGTGCTCTGCAAGCATCAAGAAGCTGAGTGGGATAAATATCGCCCTCTTCGCCTACTCTGTAATTCAAAACGAAAGCATTATAACCTCTTGAAACGTAAGCAAGGGCAACAAGCTCGCCTTCTCTGTCGGAACAAACGGCATGGTAACCGCCACCGGGAATTACAAGCATCGCATCACGTCTTGCATTTCTGAACTCCGAAACATAGCTGTCAAGATACGCCCGTTTATCATCAGACAAATATATTCTTTCAATTAACATATTGTGACCTCTTAAACGCATTCTTTTACTTATATATTATACTATATTTATCAAAAAAAAACAAGATGTTTTACTGTTTTATTCTAAAAAAATAAGGCGTTCCGAAAAAAACGGAACGCCTTAAAATTAAATTTTAGAAAGCTTTACAAGATAGGTGCTATACAAGGGCATATCGAGATAGAGAGCCGCATCGGAGGAAGCAAACACCTCTTCTCTTACAAGCTCAAGGTTATGCTCTTCATCAAGCAAAAGAACTTCTGCTTTGATTTTTTCTCCCTCTTTTTTCGGTATATTATTAAGAGATAACTTTGTTTTCTTATATTTTTCGGCTTCATCGGATTCGTTGAAGTAGGTAAGAAGAACTGCCGAATTGTTGCCGTTTGTTGCAGCGGCAGAATAGAGGAACTCGTCACATTCGGTCTTTACTGCGCCACCAATATCACGAAGCTCGGCAAATGCAAGGAAGGTATAATAAGTTTTAAGCGGGCGGTAGGTATGCGTGTCCCAAAGACCGCAGAACGCCGAGGGTCTGCCCTCGTAATACATTATCATATCTATCTTCTTATACTGAAGTGCAGACATAACACCCGCAACAAAGGAAGCACCTTTAAGTCCCTTGATAGCATCTATGGTGTGGATAAACTTTTCAGCCTGCCAGCCTCTGACGTAGTTCCACTCGTTATAGTGGGTTTCAACGTCGCCGTAGCCATATTTTTCAAGCCATAAGTTGGCTCTGTCTACCGACTCGCAGAAGTCCTCGACAGTTTTGCCGTAGCGGTGGTAAGAAATGAAATCGGGAGTGACTCCGGCATTTTTTATAGTTGAGAAGAAGAGTTCGCAAAATTCGTCGTTCCAAATGCTTGCAATTGCAGGGCCGCCGATTTTAAGATGGGGGAATTTTTCTTTAAGATGCTTAAATACAGTAACAAAGAACTCACAGAACTCAGGCAAAGTTCCCTGCCAACAAGGGAAGTCGGTGGGAGAGTTAGCGCAATCCGGCTCATTCCAAATTTCCCAATACTCGATATCCATATAGTAGCCGTCTGCCCACCCCTCAGTGTAATGACGGATTATATGTTCGCAAATTTTTGCCCATTTAAGATTGTCCTTCGGAGGAATTGTGCCGTAGCGGTAACCGTGCTCTATTGCCGAGCCCAAACGGTAATATGTCTTAGTACCAACCGATTCAATATTTTGAAGATATTTGTCCGTAGGACCGAAAACATAGTTTGTCGGATCATTTTCGTCCGCATCAAAGTCACGGAATATTCTATGTACGTCAACGAGCCACTCACCGGCAAATGCGGTGTCGTGAAGTCTTGCGTAAGGAATCTTTGCAGCAGCGTACAGCTCGAAGTTTGAGGTTCTACGAACCGGAGCGCCTGCCGGGCCGTTATTTACAGCATTCATCGGCTTGATTATTCCGCAATCTTTTGAAAAATCAACAGAAATATTATTCATATCAGTTCCTCCGAATTTTACTTTTTTATTAAATTATAACAGAATTAAATCAACAAATCAATAGTTTATTTCGAAAACTTTTTCGAAATATTTAATACCGAAAACTCTTTTTTAAAAGCACGAAAAAGCTTAAACTTCAGGTGCATAAATGCGACAGAAAAGAGCCACACCCATCTACTTGTGTCTTTAAAGGTTCGATTATCAACCTTGGCACTTCAAGGATTATTGATAAATAATATTTGTGTCAGCAAGTACTGTTATTGGCAAAATAAACATCCACCGTCTAGCGAGGGTTCATTTTCGGCATAGCCTTAATACCACCGGCTACACACAAGTGTACTTTAGATTGTCCTGCCATGCAATTATTACCTGCGACCCGCAAACGGGTTAGTAATTTGTCATTCCGAGCGACAAACCTCTTACTCGAAGACGCAGATTGCAATCGAGGAATCTCCTTACTCGAACCGTCTCAAATTTAGGCTCGTGCAAGGGTGAGCCTCTCCGTTTGCCAAAGTCTAAAAGACAAAAGGCTACAACACGGAGATCCATCAAGCTATGGTATAGTCTTCGCTTTTTGTCTGTGCTTTCGGGATGACAGATTGACTCCGTCGTTTTCCAATCATACTTTTCACCTTTTCCTCATCGGTTAACCTCTTTTGAACCACGCAACTATCGCGTGGTCTTCTTGAGCCGCCTTTTTCAAAGTCGTCTCTATACAAAAAAAGGACAGAGAACGTAAAACATTCTCTGTCCATTCCGAGTAGTTGGTAACGTATTCTATTTAGTTTCAAAACCGTACTTTAAGAAACATCACTAACTTGTTCTTTAAGTTTTTAAAATCACTCAACTTCAACTTCAACCAGCTGGTTGCACTTTTCGCACTTGAAGTAAGTCTTTGAACCAACAACTACGATTTCGGTTACACCGTTAGGAAGCTTACCGTCAACAAGAAGAGAATTGAAATCCTCACCGTTAATAACGTGATTGCCCTTTTTAATGTTAGCCTCAATATCGTATTTTGTGCCTTCATATACGAAGGAGTAAACAACTACACCGTATGTGCAACAGTCTGCAACAACCTTAACTTCAACATTCACAGAATTAAGACCTGCATAGCTGTTAGAATAATTGCAGCCCTCAACTGTACATTTTACATTTACAGTATAAGTTCCATCAGCGTTATTTTTAAGTTCAGCTTCAATGACGTGGTTTACTTCATTAAATGCTTCGGGTGCAGATTTGTAGCCACAATTACTGTAGATACACTCGTTATGCTTTGTGCCGGATATAATGCAGGGAGAAGAAGAGTTTGTTCCATACTCAACCTTTTCGGTCAAGTTGTGAACTCTGTAAACCTTAACTTTTACCGTTGCATCACACTCGGAGCAAACGTAAGTAGCGTTAAGATCATAAGTCGCATAACTTGCATAAGGTACGCAGGTAATGGAATATTTGTTATCGAAGTCGATATTTACATCACCGTTCAAAACGTACTGATTGTAATCAAGTCTTGAACCCTCGGCAGTAGGAATGCCTGCGAGAGAGTGAGAAATCATCGGAATTTCGTCGGTATGAGTATAGGTTTTACCCTCGTAAGTGCAGCTGTAAACAATCTCACCCTTTTCAGTACAGGTAGGCTGTCTTGAAGATGCAACGTTTACAGTAACGTCGCTTATAATGTTTTCAGCTTCGCAAATACACTTACCAACAAGAACGAATCTTGCAATGTTAGAACCTTCAAGCTTTACAGTATCAAGCTCGTAAACGTATGTATGCTCGAGAACTTCAAGCACCTTGGTTTCTGTGTAATCGCAGAAATCGCAATCAAATTTAGCAGAACCGGAAGAAGTACAAGTTGCAGCTTCTATTGTATTCCAGTCACCGGTATGAGGTCTGTAAACTTCAACAAGAATGTCGCCCTTGCAGGATTCGCAAGTATACATACCGTTGGTCATCGTATTACAGCTCAAGGGATTGTTGTCAAACACTGTAATTCCCATGCCGACAAGTCGGTAATTGAACCAACCGTCTTCGCTCTGAAGAGTACAAGCTCTAACATCACCTAAGAAGTGACCTTCAGCAATGACATCATCATAATAAAGAGTCTTACCGTTTGACTTGTAGGTATATCTTATTACGTCGGGAGTATCGCAAGACTTGCTGATAATCTCCTTGGAAGTTACTTCAACGTCTTCAAGAATAACCTTATAATAAACGCATCCGTCTTCCTCGTGGATACAAGGAACAACAACGTCGAAGGATTCACAATCGTCGAATGTAGTGAGTTTCATTTCTCCGTCAACATGATTTTCAGTCTGGAGAGTTTGTCTCACAATGTTTGCTTCGCCGCAAGCAGAGCAAGCAGAAAGCTTTTGCTCACCGGGAGCGTAGCAGGTTGCCGCTTTTACGTCAACCCAATTGCCTACGTGAGGCTTATTAACTTTTATTTCATGGTTTTCACCGCAGTTTTCACATTCGAAAACTCCGATTACTTCATCACCGCAATTTGAATCATTTACAATGAGAGTTATATACTCAAACAAATCGCTGTGAGTCAGTTCACTATATACTGTATCAAAATTAATCGCAACACCACATAATTTATGACCAAATGCAGGAACTTCTTCCTCTGCGGTAGCAAATTCAATGCCGAAGAGTGAAGCTACATACTGCTTTGAGCCGTTGCTCTCACAGGTAGCAGCAGTTACAATCCTCTCGGTCACTTTAACATCGGTAAGTGCAACCTGATGTCCGCATCCATGTCCACAAGTTGTTGTGAAACAGAATGAATCGTTTTTAAATTCAAGCTTACCTTCCGAATAATAGTCGTGTGCGTTAGTGTCTATATCAATGGAAGATTTTTTTTCGTTGAGTTTTACATCACAAACTTTACAGTATTCAAACTCAACCTTTTCGCCCTTGCTAAGGCAAGTTGCAGGTTTATTGATAACTGTAACTTTATTATTTCCGCTTTTAGAATGTGTAGCAGAAACAGGAATAATTTCGGTATCATATACCTTGCCGCATTTTTTTATTTCGCACTTAAGCACCTTGCGGCCTTCTGTTTTACAAGTGGGATCAAGTTCGGTTGTCCACACTTTTTTGCACTCGTGAGCATCGTTGTACTCAAACCATGCGTAAATCTTAACATCGCTCTTTATAGGATCTTTTTCGAAAGAATACACGTGGAACTCTTTTGTCCACTGGTCTTCATCAAAGTACCAGCCCTTAAATATGTGACCGGGCATACTGGGATCACTCGGAGGGACTATTCGAGAATTTCCGTTAGTCATACAGGACTCGTAAACATCGTAAACGTCCCCGTTTTTAACCAAAAATTCCACCTTATACTGTTCTGTTGACGGAACACACGCATACATGCCGAGTGCGAGTATTCCGACGCAACATAACAGCAAGAGCTTCAGTAAATGTTTTTTCATTTTTCCCTCCTATTAATTAATATATGTCAAAACTATGCATTCCTAAAAATGCATAGCACGACCCTTTACCATAACGCAACTTCAAATTTAAGTCATTAGCAGGGCGGCCGCTGGGCGACCGCCCGCCTTAAATAAGAAGTGGAGGAATGGAGAATATTACTTCACTCGATTTCTTAAATTTCGACCTTTGGGTTTATATCCCAAAGTCATTTGTAATTAGAACTCCTTGGTAGCAGGACCATCCTCGCCAAGCTTCTGAACCCAAACAGTTACGTCGTGAAGAGCGCAACCTTCGCAAGTGCAGTCGCAGTGGATGTAACCAAGAACAGGCTCGGTCTCGGAGAATGCAATGTTGTCAAGCTCCTTAACGAGATCCTTGTAATCAGCGTGATCTGCGTTGTAGATAACAACCTTCTTGTCTTCCTTACCTTCAACGATCGCAACCTTTACGCCACCAACAGTGGTCTTGTGTGCGAACTGTGCAAGAACAACGTTAACAGTTACAAGTTCACCGTTAGATGCCTTGTTATAAGTTACCTTGCCCAAACCGTCAGCCTGGCAGGTAGCTGCCTTGTCTACTGCATACTTGTAGTTAGTAACAGCCTTGTACTCATAGCCACCGCAGTATTCACATACGCCACGGTAGTAAGGAGTCTTACCGATGTTTGCTTCAAGAGAAGCATTGAAACCTGCAACGTAGTTGTCGCCGTCCTTAGTGTAGAGAACGTCGCTTGTGTACTTGTAGTCGTGGGGCTGAACAGGATTGATTCTTGTATCATGAAGATCGCACTTGTCGCACTCTCTAGTCTGCTCAACAGCCTCTACGCAATTCTTCTTAGCAGGATCAACATTTACCCACTGGTTATTGCCAGGAGTGTGCTTAGCCTTTACATATACGGAAATATCCTTGCCGCAAGTAGCGCCACCGTCATGCTTTGCAGTACATACGAAGTGTGCAAGAACTGCCTCGTCACATACAAGAGGATGGTTAGCGAAGAGAATTACGCCGGGAACCTCATCGTAGTAGTAAGCGGTCTCGAACTCAGTACCAGCAACAACCTGCTCAACAGAGGTCATCTTCTTACCGTTAAGCTCGTGCTTAACAGCAGGAGTAGCTGCGATAACTACGTGATACTCAAGATTGGTCTCGTTATGTACGTAGCGGTAGTCAGCTGCGTCGCCGCACTGGGTGAACATATCGGAATTAGCATCGAAGGTGTACTCGGTATTGCTTGCCTTGTTAGGAAGAGCACCGATGGTCTTTTCAACGGTTGCGCCGCAACGATCAACGGTACATACGCCCTTAACCTTACCCTCAGAGGTAGCGGTAGGAGCAACAACAGTTACCCAAGTCTCAACAGTGTGGATACCGTCGAAATCAGCATCGCTTGCTGCATTGATAACAGTCTCCTTAACTTCGCCACAGCCGTTTACGCAATCCTGGCCCTTAACGCCGCCTGCGCAAGCGTTACCGGAAATCCAGTAAAGAGGTGCGCCCTCGTAATCGTGGCCGGTAGCCTTTTCAATAGTGGTGAACTCGTCGAGAGGAATGCCGCAAGTATCGCACTTCTTGGTGGTGGTGTAACCATCTTCAGTACAAGTAGCGCCCTTCGCATCAACGAAGTCAACGGGAGTATGCTCAACAGCATAAACTACCCAAGCCTCATGACAGTCGTTACAAACGTTGAGGATCTCGTCGTTGGAAACGGTACCGTCAGCCGCTACAGCGTGCTTCTCGGTTATGATCTTAACAACATTCTTGTGGTCGCACTCCTTCGCCTCGGGAAGTGCAACATTAGCACTGGTGCCGTCGCTGTAAGCGATAACGAGCTTGCCATCAGCAAAATCTACGCCTACAATAGTCTTAACGTCAGCATTGTCGTCTTCCTTTTCGCCACAAGAAACGAGAGCTGCGCCAATCAAAAAGCACATTGCCAAAACTGCCAACAGTTTTATGAGTGTGTTCTTTCTCATTGTAATTTTTCTCCTTTAGTCTGTCTTCTTTTAAAATTTTTATTTGTGGAAATCGCATTTCGGCAAACGTTGCAGTTTCAAAAGGACTTTCGGAAAACGGCGAAATAATCCGATCGTTCTTAGGTTTTGCCCGAGGGCAAAAATGCAATAATTCACCTCTACGCACTTTCTCTTCTGCAATTATACAACTTTTGCTTCTAAAAGTCAATAGTTTTTCGAAAAAATATCGACAAAATACTTATTTTCTTATTTATTTAATATAATTTAATAAATTTTTGTTTTTTTCCAACATTTAAGCAGAATAAACCGCGGTTTTCACAGTTATAATATATGCAAAAACGCCAAAATCCGAGAAACACACGTCTGCACGGAATTGGCGTTTTTTTACAATTAAATCAAATTATTTTCTGTTATTTTGCACAACAAAATTATTTGTCAGCATCACGCATAGAAAGGTTCTGTCTGCCCTTTTCATCAGTGCCGAGATACTTAACGCGAACGGTATCGCCTACCGCAACAACGTCTTCAACCTTCTCGGTTCTCTTGTCCTGAAGCTTGGAGATGTGAACCATACCCTCCTTGCCGGGAGCGTACTCAACGAACGCGCCGATAGGAATAATACGGGTAACAGTACCCTCGTAGGTCTCGCCAACAACAGGCTCGAATACGATAGCGTCGATTATAGCCTTTGCTCTGTCAGCGCTGTCACGCTCAACAGCTGCGATAAATACAGTTCCGTCGTCGTTGATGTCGATCTTTGCGCCGGTGTCAGCAACGATCTTCTGAATAACTGCGCCGCCCTTACCGATAACTTCTCTGATCTTATCGGGATCGATAGTCATAGAGATCATCTTGGGAGCATATCTGGAAACTTCCTTTCTGGGTTCGGGAATTGCAGCAAGAATAATCTTGTCGATAATCTCGTTTCTGCCCTGGTGGGTTGTTTCAAGAGCCTGCTTGATGATTTCGGGAGTAAGTCCGTCAACCTTAAGGTCCATCTGGATAGAGGTAATGCCGTTTTTAGTACCTGCTACCTTGAAGTCCATATCGCCATAGAAGTCCTCAAGACCCTGAATGTCGATCATAGTATCCCAAGAGCCGTCCTCAGCGGTGATAAGACCGCAGGAAATACCTGCAACGGGAGCTTTGATCGGAACACCTGCGTCCATAAGAGCAAGAGTAGAACCGCAAACAGAACCCTGAGAGGTAGAGCCGTTAGAGGAAACAACCTCGGAAACGAGACGGATAGCATAGGGGAACTCTTCTTCCGAAGGAAGAACGGGAACAAGAGAACGCTCGGCAAGAGCGCCGTGACCGATTTCACGACGTCCGGGAGAACGAAGAGCCTTTGCTTCACCGGTAGAGTAACCGGGCATATTGTAGTGGTGCATATATCTCTTTGTAGTCTCGTCATCAAGACCTTCGAGCTTCTGAGCATCGGAAAGAGTACCGAGAGTTGCGATAGTAAGAACCTGAGTCTGACCTCTGGTGAAGAGACCCGAGCCGTGAACTCTGGGAATTACGCCAACCTCGGAAGCAAGAGGACGGATCTCGTCCATACGTCTGCCGTCAACTCTCTTCTTGTCAACAAGAAGCCAACGACGAACGATCTTCTTCTGTATTTTATAGATAAGCTCGGGAAGAACTACCTTGATGTCCTCGTACTTTTCCTCGAACTTTGCAACAATATCGTCCATAATGGGCTGCATCTTTGCGTCTCTTACGTTCTTATCGTCGGTATCGAGAGCCTCCATAACAGCCTCCTCGCAGTATGCGAAGATCTCGTCAAACATATCGTGGTCAAGCTCGCCGGAAGCATAAGCAAACTTAGGCTTACCGATTTCTGCAACGATGTCGTTGATAAACTTAACAACACCCTTACACTCCTCGTGAGCCTTCATAATAGCGTCGAACATAACCTCGTCGGAAACCTCGTTAGCGCCTGCCTCGATCATAACTACCTTGCCCTCGGAAGCGGCAACGGTAAGCTCAAGGTCGGACTTTTCACGCTGAGCTGCGGTGGGGTTAACAACGATCTCTCCGTCAACAAGTCCCATAAATACGCCTGCGATAGGGCCGTTCCAGGGAATGTCGGAGATAGAAAGAGCGATAGATGCACCGATCATAGCGGTGATTTCGGGTGAGCAGTCGGGGTCAACCGACATAATTGTGAGAAGAAGAGAGATGTCGTTACGAAGATCCTTGGGGAACAGAGGTCTTACGGGTCTGTCGATAACACGTCCTGCAAGAACTGCCTTCTCGGAGGGTTTACCCTCTCTCTTAAGGAAGCCGCCGGGGATCTTACCTACTGCGTAAAGCTTCTCGTCATAGTCAACCGAGAGAGGAAGGAAATCAATTCCGTCTCTGGGAGATGCGGATGCGGTTGCGGTTGCGAGAACGGTGGTTTCACCGTACTGAACAAGAGCCGCGCCGTTTGCAAGGCCTGCAATCTTACCTGTTTTTACAACGAGGGGGCGGCCTGCGAGTTCATACTTGAACTCTTTGTAGTCGTTAAACGTCTTGAAATTTTCTACCATGTTTTTTACTCCTTTATTTTTTACGAGCAACGAACATAGCACTTAAATATAGGCTTGAAATTCATTCAAACACATATTTAACTGCTACTTCCGTCACTCTGTTTAACACAATCCTTTTTTTGCAACAAACGGGAACGAAAAATCCGTTCCGCACTTGTATTAAACCCCGTTTTTCGGGGTAAATGTCGGTTTTGCATCGCAAGGCACACAAAACTGCGTCAAGATGCAGAAACGGCAATAGAAAAAGCCCAATACAAACGAAGAAACCCAAAAAGTGGATTTCAACCAAATATTCTCTCGCCCATAAGATCGGGAAAACAACGGTCATTTTTCGAATATATAGGGCTTTTTCGATACCACCCGAAGGCGGTGGCTGCAGAATTACTTTCTGAGACCGAGCTTCTTAATTACAGCTCTGTATCTTTCGATATCCTTCTTTGCAAGGTATGCAAGAAGCTGCTTTCTGTGACCAACCATCTTGGAGAGACCTCTCTGAGAGTGGAAGTCCTTGGGGTTCTTCTTCATGTGCTCGGTGAGCTCATTGATTCTGGTAGTAAGAATAGCTACCTGAACCTCGGGCGAACCTGTGTCCTGCTCATTGATCTTGTACTCAGCAAGGAGGGCGGACTTTGTTTGCTTAGAAATCATTTGTCTTCACCTTTCTTAAATTTTTTATCCCAAAACCGAGTTTTACGCGGGTGAAAAGCACAAGCCACGCAAGGGATTTTTCCCAAACGGAGCAAGGCCATACGCAAAACCAAGCAATAGGCCATCGGATATTATAACACAAACTTTTCGATTTGTAAATAGGTTTTCTCAAAAAAACAAAATTATTTTCTCACAATATTCTCTTCGACAATCTCTTCCTTCATTTCCGAAAACTTTATTGCCTTGGGAAGATGGAGCTTAAATGCGGTAGCAAGCATACGTATCACAAAGACTGTCAAAGTGCAGCTTACCGCAGCAACCGCCTCCGCTGCCTCGTGTCCCTGCATAAAGCATTGGAATATGAGATAATAAACTCCCGAGCCTATGATCGTGGCTACGGCATAAACGTATTTACGAAGTATAAAAGGAATATCACGAAGAATTATATCTCTTGTAAGTCCTCCGAAAACCGAGGAAACAAGTCCCATAGTTATCGCCACGAAAGGCCCAAGAGCAATACACGCCTTAGTACCCATAGCGGCAAAAACACCGATACCTATGGCATCAAGGACGTTATTGATTGCCACAACGCTCTTCTCTTCCCTGACGTATCGCTTTTTGAAAAGCATAGCGACAAAGAATACGAAAACGGAGGTAATCACAGCAATTACAAGATAAAGATTTGCATCGGCAGAGTTTGAAAATACCCACGGCACTTCTCTTTCAATAGCAGCGCCCACAAGTATATCTCTCATTATGCCTCCGCCAAAGCAGGTTATAAGCGATAAAAAGACAACTCCGAAAATATCGGTCTCCTTTTCGATAGCGACCATAGCGCCCGCCGCAGAGAAGGAAATTATGCCTATTATCTCCAAAATGCCAATAACTGTTTCCATTATTGCCTCAAAAATCAGATTTTTGACAAGAGAAGCTTTAGTGCGTTTGCTCTGTGGCTTACGGCATTTTTCTCCTCGTCGCTCATTTCGGCAACAGTTCTTTCCTCACCGTCCATAATGAAAATAGGATCGTATCCGAAGCCTCTGTCGCCTCTCGGAGTATCAATAATTCTGCCGTACATATAGCCCTCTGCCTCCACTACTCTGCCGTCGGGATAAACGAGAGCTATCGCAGAGGTGTAATGAGCCGACCAATCCTCCTTGTCGCGAAGATTGGCTAAAAGAAGCGCGTTATTTGCTTCATCGGAAGCGTTGCAGCAGGCAGAGCTTGCGTATCTTGCGCTGTAAATTCCGGGAGCGCCTCCAAGGGCGTCCACGCATATTCCGCTGTCGTCGGCAAGAGCAGCAGCGCCTGTAATTTCACAAATTTCTCTTGCTTTTTTAAGAGCGTTTTCCATAAAGGTATTGCCGTCCTCAACCGTTTCGTGGCTTACTCCGGCTTCCCTGAGAGAAAGGATTTCCTCGAATTTTCCCGAAAGAATTTTCTTTATTTCCTTTACTTTATGAGCGTTGTTTGATGCAATTATAAGCTTCATATCGTATCCATATCTTTGGGGTTGTATCCCATAAGAACACAACCCCTTGTATTTTTTTAGAAGAGTCCGGTAATCTTTCCGTTTTCGTCAATGTCGATTTTTTCTGCTGCGGGAACTTTGGGCAAACCGGGCATAGTCATTATATCACCGGTAAGCACAACGACAAATCCCGCGCCTGCGGAAACCTTAACGTTCTTGATGGTTATCTTAAAGCCTTCGGGAGCGCCGAGCTTTGTGGGATCATCGGAGAAGGAATACTGAGTTTTCGCAACGCAGATAGGCATTTTATCAAAGCCGAGAGCTGTAAGAGCCGCAATCTGCTTCTTTGCCTGAGGAAGGAATACTACGCCGTCACCGCCGTAAATCTTCTTGGTAACAGCTTCGATTTTTTCTTCGATGGAAAGATCGTCTTCGTAGGAGAATGTGAAGTCGCCCTGCTCTTCTTCGCAAAGTCTGACAACCTCTTTTGCAAGCTCCTCGCCGCCCTTTCCGCCCTCTGCCCAAACGGTAGAGAGAATAACGTTAACCGAAAGTTCCTTACATTTATTTATAATGAACTCTATTTCGGCATCGGTATCGGTGGGGAAACGGTTAATAGCAACCACAGAGGGAAGCTTATATACGTTCTTGATGTTGGAAACGTGACGGAGAAGATTGGGAATACCCTTTTCAAGAGCCTCAAGATTTTCTGCCGCAAGCTCGGTTTTTGCAAGACCGCCGTGCATCTTAAGCGCTCTTACGGTTGCAACGATAACAACCGCAGAAGGAGTGAGACCTGCCATACGGCACTTTATATCAAGGAACTTCTCTGCTCCGAGATCAGCGCCAAAGCCTGCCTCGGTAATAGCGTAATCAGCCATCTTCATAGCCGTTCTGGTAGCGATAACAGAGTTACAGCCGTGAGCGATATTAGCGAAAGGTCCTCCGTGAACGAATGCGGGAGTTCCCTCAAGAGTCTGAACAAGGTTAGGCTTCAATGCGTCTTTAAGAAGAGCAGTCATAGCTCCCTCAGCCTTAAGGTCGCCTGCGGTAACCGGCTTTTCATCATAGGTATAACCAACGATAATTCTCGCAAGTCTTTCTTTGAGGTCGGTAATCGAAGAAGCAAGGCAAAGCACCGCCATAATCTCGGAAGCAACGGTAATATCGTAGCCGTCCTCTCTGGGTACGCCGTTCACTCTGCCGCCAAGACCGTCGGTAACGAATCGGAGCTGGCGATCGTTCATATCAACGCATCTTTTCCAGGTGATACGTCAGGGGGCGATATTCAGGGAGTTGCCCTGATAAATATGGTTGTCAAGCATAGCCGCAAGCAGATTGTTTGCCGCGCCTATTGCGTGGAAGTCGC
>JAZTXO010000080.1:0-33277 GCA_045636445.1 Eubacteriales bacterium
CATGGCTACGATCCGACTTCCCTTGGTTGGGACAATGAGTCTAATGTTGACAGCGGCGGTTGGACCTAATGTGCAAAGCACAAATGAGAAATTAGAAATTTGAGATGAAAAATTATAATTTTGAAAGGAAAAGAAAAATGAAAAAAAGCACAAGAATTTTTGTGCTTGCGATTTCCTTGGCACTCCTTGTAGGTGCTATGGTCGGATTCTCCGTTAATGCGGAAGAATCCGCACCCGAAATCGTAAGTAAAAATATCAAGGTAGACGGTAATTACTCTCTTATGTTTGCCGTTGATCCCGCAACCGTTGCAGGTGATGAAGTTACCGTCAACGTGTATGCAAAAGCTCCCGCAGAGGGTGTTGAGGCTGTTCAGACCATTACAAAAGCAGCAACCGCAACACAGAAAATCGACCTTGACGGTGACGGCACTGCTGAGTACGACGCAATCGTCTTTGAAACAGCAGGCGTTAGTGCGAAGGATATTGCAGACGTTTGGTACATAACCGCAACCTCCGCAGGCGTTACCTCTGAGGCTATAACCTATTCTGTAAGAGAGTATGCTTTCGAGCGTCTTTACAAGAACGGTACTATCTTCGCTACCGCTGAAGATGAAGATCTCAAGAAATTCTATCAGAGACAGTTCTATCTTGAAATTCTCGACGTTGGCTCTGCTGCACAGCAGCTTCTCGTTAACCGTCCTCTTATTAACAAGGGCGAAGCTCCCGAAATGCTTGCTGAGGATTATACCTACGTTTCTGTTGTAGACGGTACTTTTACATTTAACGGTGAAAGTGCATCTCGCGGCTTTGTTGATAAAAATGCTGCCATTGCTCTTAATGCAGACAATGCTTCAACCACAACTTGGAAAATATTCACATTTGATAAAGACGGTGTAAGCGTTTCCTCTGTTGCAATTGATGCCGGTGAAACTCTTACCGTTACCGGAAACACTGTAATCACTCCTTATACAAAGGGTGTAACTCCCGGTCTTTACTTCGAAGAAATAGGTGATTCCGTATACAAGATGGACGGACTTTCATACAAAGATATGCAGGGCGGATCAAACGGAACTAACGTATTTTCTCACAGCGGCTTTTCCGCTAGCTCCAACGGAGTCAGCATTTCTTACTACAAGTTTGAAGATTGCGGCAATCCCGATTTTGGCTCTGTTTTGAAGTTTGGTAAGCCCGTTGATGCTGTTGCAGGCTGTCAGGGTACGTTCCACTTCGAAATCGCAGAGGGAAGCAATAATGCAAACTGCGTAGTCGTTGAGTTTGACTTTATGTATAACGATGAAACGACACATAAGTTTGATAACCTGAAACCAAATTCCGCAGGCGAGCTTATCACCTCCGTATTCTTTACCGGCTTCAGTTCTAACACTCTTTCTCAATACAAGGCTTGGGGATCTCTAACCAAGCTTACCTCCTTCAGCTGGCAGTCTGTTGATTACGACACAGTCCTTGACTCTGACAATCGTGGTGGTGATGCGTTCAGAATCGAGTCTACAACCAAGAGCTTTGACCTTCTTCCAGAGACTTGGTACAACATCTGCTTCGAGATCTATCCCTCTGAAAACGCTATCGTTACCTACGTTAACGGCGTAAAGGCAGGCGCTTGGAAGCCTTCCACCTATACCTTGGCTGATATTTCTCAGTTCAATCTCGTAAGCTTTATGACAGACTACCGTCTTCTCAACTTCGAGATATGGATGGATAACGTTTACGCAGGCAGAATCGTTAAGCCATACGTAGCTCCTTAAATTTAATTGAAAGGAATTTAGTGATGAAAAACGCAAAAATTATTCTTCTCGTTCTTTCACTCGCGCTCCTTATAGGCGCTGCGATCGGATTTTCCGTAAGCGCAGAGGGAACAGCACCCGAAATCGTTAGTAAAAACATTAAAGTAGACGGTAACTTCAGCCTTATGTTTGCGGTTGACCCCGCAACGGTTGAGGGAAGTGACGTTACTATAAATATTTACGACAAAGCTCCTGCGGCTGACACTGCTGCAATTCAGACAATTACAAAGGCAAAAGCGGATACACAGAAGATCGACCTTGATGCTGACGGCACTGCTGAATTTGATGCAATCGTCTTCGAAACAAGAGGTGTAAGCGCAAAGGATATTGCAGACGTTTGGTATATAACCACCTCTTCCGCAGGTGTAACCTCTGATCCGATTACATATTCGGTTCGTGAGTATGCATTTGAGCGTCTTTACAAAAATGGCACAATTTTCGCGGCAGAAACTGATAAAGACCTTTATAGGTACGAGCAGAAACAGTTCTATCTTGAGATTCTCGACATAGGTTCGGCTGCACAGCAGCTTCTTGTAAACTACGGAGCTGAGGTAAAAGAAAAGCTTGCTAAAGAATATATTTACGCATCGGTTTCCGGTGGTGCTTATACCTTCGGTGAAACAACAGCAACCCGCGGATTTGTTAACAACGGTGACGTTCTCACTCTTATATCTACTGATGAAGCCGTAAAAGCTTGGGACGTTTATACCTTCGGTCAGAATGGCGGTCGGATTTCCGTTCAAACCGTTGCAGACGGTGATAGCTTTACCGTAGCCGGAAACGTTGCGGCTGTTCCTTATCAGATGGGCGTAACTCCCGGTCTTTACTTCGATGAGATTGGTAACTCTGCTTATACTATGGATGGTTTTACATACAAAAACTTCCAGGGAAATCAAGGAACAACACACGTAGCATATCTTGCTCATACCAATTATTCGCAAACCGGATGTGCTTATTTAACCAAGGATTCCGGATATGCTGAATACGGTGCAGTAGTTGGTGGTTCAAAGACTGCAGATGCTATTAAACAGTGTTTGCTTCACTTCCCAATCGCTTCTGCTACGGATGAAAATGCTAACTGTGTAGTATTCGAGTTTGATTTCCTTTATACTGGAATGGATCTCTACTACAACAGTACCAGCGGTGCAACCGATGGCAAACAGGCTACTAACAATACGTTCTATTTTGCATTCAATAGTAATGATCTTTCTACAGTTGCAGGTAAGACATGGAGCAGCCTTACAAAGAATAACTATTGGAATGTTAAAACCTATGACCTTGACGGATTGGCGGAAATACCGGAAGGAGGTACTCAATACAAGAGTAGTGTTGGTGAAAACTCAATGCAGCTTCCCGGTTCTTCCGATGATCTTGATGCAAATACCTGGTACAACATTTGTATTGAGATTTATACCGATGCTAACGTTTGGATCATGTATCTCGATGGAGTACAGACCTCCAGCGGAACATTGACCGCTCTGGCTATTTCCAATTACAACACCTTCTCCTTTATGATGGATGAACGTATTAGAAACTTTGAGATGTATATTGATAACGTTTACGGCGGCAGAATCGTAAAGGAATGTCCCATAAAGTGATAATAAGTCCGTTATTTACCAATAAGTAAAAACGGCTGACAAATCAATCGGCAGTCGTTTCGATTAATTCGTTGCGGCTGCCGTAACTTTAAATATTTATTTTAAAAAATAATTTGATTTTTTAGCGGTGAAAAAATATGAAAAAATTTATTGGCAGTATTGAACACACACTTTCTCCCGAGCTTGTAGCAGAGCTTAAGGCGAGAGATAAGGAAACAAAGGAAAAGCAGTGGGCTGCTTTTGAGTCGAAGCTAGACGCTCCAAACGCAAAGGAGATTGTTGATGCGTTAAAGGATCTCTTCACAATTTATGACGAAGGTCTTATAAAGTGGATGGCTAACCTTTACGACCCGGACATCTGCGTTTGTAACGAGCTTTACGGGAAATGCGAGTGCGAACATCATCCTCTTTGCGGAACGGCTGGATTCCATTATACTCATTCCGCGAGAGACAACGTAGGATTTCTGCCCGTCGTTGAAGCAATGAACTCTGTTTATGACTTCGTTGCAAGCTGCGGTATTACTACCGAAGATGAGGTTGTAAATTGGTTTGGAGAAGAAAACGGAAGAAAAATGATGAATTTCGTTGAAAATCTCCAAGATCCCGACGGCTTCTTCTATCACCCCCAATGGGGCAAAAACATTAGTATCGGCAGACGTTGCCGCGACTATGACAGAGCTCTTTTGCTTCTTGATAGGTATGGCAGAAAGACCAAATATCCCACGATGGCTGAGAGCAGCGGTGATGACGATGCAAACGTTCCCGATAATATGAAAACCCTTGACGCATTCAAGGAATATCTTGAAGGGTTGGATATAGATCATAGAAGTTACCACGTTGCATCTGTTCTTTCGGAGCAGGTTTCCACCTTAAGAACTCGCGGTCAAGAGTACTTAGATGTATTAACAGAATATCTTAATTCTCATCAGCGTGAGGATAACGGAATTTGGAATGAGAAATGCGACTATTACGGCTCTAACGGTCTTATGAAGGTTTGTGCCGCATATACGAGACTCGGAAAACCCGTACCTAACCCCGAGAAGGCTATCAAGGCTGCAATTTCGGCAATTATGAGTCAGGAAGATCCGGATACCATCGTTACTGTGTGGAATCCTTGGGTTTCGGTTAAGAGATTGCTAATCAATTTTGAAGAATATTATTCCCCCGAACTTGCTAAAAAAATGCGTGAGGAGCTTTATAAAATCGCCCCTGAGGCTATAAGAATTACCAAAGAGAAAACCTTGAAATTCAAGCATTCCGATGGTTCTTTCTCCTATCTTCAGCAATGCGCAACATGGACTATGCAAGGCGCTCCCTGCGGTATTCCGAAAACCGAAGAGGGAGACATGGATGCCGGAGTATTAGGAACAAATTCTATGACTTGGGTTATTTTCGGTGTTCTTGGATTTGAAGAATCGGAAGGCGTTCCACTCTTTGGTGAGTACGAGGCAGCTGTCTTCAAGAACATTATGGAAAATCGCAAACCGGTAAGAAAATTTAAGGATTGAAAATGATAAAAAATACAGGTAGTATTGAACATACGCTTTCGCCCGAAGTGGTTATAGAACTTAAGGAACGAGATGCACAAGCAAAGAAAAAACAGTGGGCACGTTTTGAAGAAGTTCTTGATGCACCGAACAAAAAAGAAATCGTTGAAGCTTTTAAGGAGCTTTACTCTATTTACGACGAGGGGCTTATAAAGTGGATGGCGAATCTTTTTGACCCGGATATTTGCGTATGCAATGAGCTTTACGGTAAGTCCAAGTGCGAACATCATCCTCTTTGCGGTACTGCCGGATTTCATTACACACATTCCGGTCGTGATACCGTAGGTTATCTGCCCGTTGTTGAAGCAATGAATTCAATATACGATTTCGTTGAGAGCTGCGGTATTACAAACGGGAAGCATTATAAAGAATTTTTCGGTGAAGAATTCGGTGATAAAATGATGCGTTTTGTTGAAAATCTTCAAGATACGGACGGATTTTTCTATCACCCTCAATGGGGTAAAAATATCGGCCTCGGCAGACGTGGAAGAGATAATGACCGAGCTTTACTGCTTTTAGCTAGATACGGCAGAAAGCCGAAATATCCTACCTTCGCCGAGATAGCTCAAAGCGATAAAGGCGAAAACGCAGTGATCCCCGATCACTTGAAAACTCTCGATGCTTTTAAAGAATATCTTGTTGGATTGGATATCGACCATCGTAGCTACAATGCTGCGAGTGTGCTAAATTCTCAACTAAATCAAATTCGTGCAAGAGGGCAGGAATACGCAGATGCAGTTATTGATCTTTTCAATTCCCACCAGAGAGAAGATAACGGTATTTGGCATGAGAAATGCGACTATTACGGCTCTAATGGCGTAATGAAGGTGGTATGTAATTATACTGCACAAAATAAACCGGTGCCGAAGCCTGATTTAGTAATGAAATCTGCCTTTGAAGCTATTATGTCCCCCGATGCGCCTGACTCTATCGTTACTGTTTGGAATCCTTGGGTTACGGTTAGAAGACTTTTTGCAAATATCGATCAGTTCCATTCGTCTGAACTTGCAAAAGAAATCCGACAGGAGCTTTTCAAGTTTGCACCCGAAGCAATCAGAATAACAAAAGAGAAAACTTTGAAGTTTAAAAAGCCGGATGGCTCGTTCTCGTATCTTCCAGAATATGCAACCTGGACAATGCAAGGCTCGCCTTGCGGTGTTCCAAGAACGGTTGAGGGAGATATGGATGCTGCAGTGCTAGGAACGAACTCTATGGTTTGGGTTATTAGCGATGCGTTGGGCGTTGATAGAAATGATGGCGTGCCGATTTACGGTGAGTATGAGGCAGCGGTATTCAAGAATATTATGCAAAATCGTAAGCCGGTTAGAAAATTTAAAGAAGAATAAAAAATATTTTGACAAATTTCAAAAAACTATTGACAAAAATAAAACATAATGTTATAATGTTATGACGCTTATTGATAGGCTAGGGAAGTATGGCTTTTTGCCATCGCCTATGATAGCGATTTTACACGAAAGTGAGGTGCTTTTTCATGTTCGCAATTTTCGTAACAGGTGGAAAGCAGTACAAGGTTGCTGAGGGTGACGTTATCTTCGTAGAGAAGCTTGGCGTTGCTGAAGGCGAGAAGGTTACATTCGACAAGGTTCTTTGTGTAAACGGTGAGACTTTGTCTGTTGGTACTCCTTATGTAGAAGGCGCAACCGTAGTTGCAAACGTTGTTAAGAACGGTAAGTCCAAGAAGATCGACGTTATCAAGTACAAGTCCAAGAAGAACGAAAAGAAGAAGATCGGTCATCGTCAGGACTATACTAAGATTCAGATCGAAAAGATCGAGGCTTAATCTGAAAAATGACAACAATCACATTTTATAAGACAAACGGAATTTATTACGGCTTCGAGGAGCAGGGGCACACCGGTTTTGCTGAATCCGGTGAGGATATTCTTTGCTCGGCACTGTCAGCTATGACAATGCTTATAATCAATACCATCGAGGTTTCTTATGCTTCGAGCGTTGATTATACAATCGATGAAAAAACTACCGATATCAGACTTATTGCTAAGTCTGCACTCCCTAAATACGAGAGTGATGCAAAAAAACAATTTGCAATTTCCGGTCTTATACAGGCTTATTTCTTCCAGCTTATGGATCTTGTTGAGGAATATTACGATTACCTCGACGTAAAAGAGATCGAGCGAGAGATCTAAGCAACATCTACTATTAAATATGGAGGTACACGAAAATGTTAAAGCTTAGCTTACAATTCTTCGCCCACAAGAAGGGCGTTGGTTCTACCAAGAACGGCCGTGATTCCGAGTCCAAGCGTCTTGGTGTTAAGAAGGCAGACGGACAGTCTGTTATCGCAGGTAACATCATTGTTAGACAGCGTGGAACTAAGATTCATCCCGGAACGAACGTAGGTATCGGTTCTGACGATACTCTCTTTGCTCTTGTTGACGGTACTGTTAAATTCGAACATATCACCGGTGGCAAGAAGCAGGTTAGCGTTTACGCTGACTAAAATATACAAAAAGAGTAGGTTCGTACTACTCTTTTTGTTTTTATATGAACTTTTAAGATTATAATAATAAAGGAGATTTGCTATGGCAATTCTTGTTACAGGTGGTACAGGTTATATTGGATCGCATACTACCGTTGAGCTTTTTAACATAGGTGAAGAGGTTATTATCGTTGATAACCTTTCTAACAGTAAAACTTGCGTACTTGACAGAATTGAAAAGATTACAGGTAAGCGTCCTACGTTTATTAAGTGCGATCTTCTTGACAAAGAAGCTCTTGATAAAGTGTTTGACGATCACCCCGAAATTGATTCGGTTATTCATTTTGCTGGTCTTAAGGCGGTTGGCGAGTCCTGCTCACTTCCTCTTTTGTACTATCATAACAACCTTACCGGTACGTTCAACCTTCTTGAATGTATGTTGAGTCACAAGGTTATGCGAATTGTTTTCAGCTCTTCAGCAACCGTTTACGGTCTTCCTAAGTCTGTTCCGATCAGAGAAGATTTCCCCCTTTCTACAACCAACCCTTATGGCGAAACCAAGCTTATGATCGAACGTATTCTTAAGGATACAGCAGCTGCAAATCCCGATTTTTCTGTATGTGTACTTAGATACTTCAATCCTATTGGCGCACACGAATCCGGCCTTATCGGTGAAGATCCCAGAGGCATTCCTAACAACCTTCTTCCTTATATTGCAAAGGTTGCAGCAGGTAAGCTTGATTGCCTTTCTATCTTTGGTGACGATTATAACACTCCCGATGGAACAGGTGTTCGTGACTATATTCACGTAGTTGACCTTTCTCTTGCGCACCTTAAGGCTCTTGATTATACCAAGACCTATCACGGAATTGATTATATTAACGTTGGAACCGGTAACGGTTACTCTGTCCTTGAAATGGTTTATGCCTTTGGCGATGTTTGGGGTTCTCCCGTTAAGTACAAAATAGCTCCTCGTCGTCCCGGTGATATTGCAGAATGCTATGCAGATCCTACTAAGGCTTACAACACTCTTGGTTGGCGTGCTGAACGCGACCTCAAAAAGATGTGTGAAGACAGCGCAAGATGGCAGAAGATGAATCCCGACGGATATCCTGAGGACTAAAATATTCAAAAGAGACTGTGCCCGAAGCGGTAGAGCCTCTTTTGCTTTGAGGTGTCAAATGAAATTATCAGAAAAAAAGCTATTTTTACTTGATATGGACGGAACAATATATCTCGATACCGACCTTTTTGACGGTACTCTTGATTTTTTGTCCGAGGTCAAGAAAAAAGGCGGAAAATATCTTTACCTAACAAACAATTCGTCAAAGAGTGCAAAAGCCTATGTAGAAAAGCTGAAAAGAATCGGAATTGAGTCCATAGAAGATGATTTTTTAACTTCTACGTATGCAACAATTCTTTATATTAAAGAGAAATATTCGGGCAGAAGGTTTTATTCTCTCGGAACTGCTTCCTTTACCCAAGAGCTTCGTGATGCGGGAATTGACGTCGTGACCGAACTTTGCGATGGCATTGACGGAATAGTAATGGGCAATGATAACGAGCTTACCTTTAAAAAACTCGAGGACGCTTGCAAACTACTTTTAGGTGATATAATTTATATAGCAACCAATCCCGATTGGGTGTGTCCAACAGCCTTTGGCTATGTTCCTGATTGCGGTTCTTTTGCCGAAATGCTCTTTAGAGCTACAGGAAAGCGTCCTAAATTTATCGGTAAACCCGAACCGAGCATGATTGAACTTGCTCTTTCCAAATTTGGATACGACAAAGAAGATGCGGTAATGATCGGTGATAGACTTTATACCGATATAGCATCCGGATATAATGCCGGGATTGATACTATTTTCGTTCTTTCCGGCGAGGGTACTTTAAAGGATCTTGAGGAAAGCGAAACAAAGCCTACCTATGTGATGCAGAATATAAGAGAAGTATACAATAATATTAAGGAATAAATAATGATTACAGTTTCAAATCTTTCATTTCAGTTTGGTGGTCAGCTTCTTTTCAAAGACGTTGATTTAAAATTTACTCCCGGCAACTGCTACGGAATAATAGGAGCAAACGGTGCGGGAAAGTCCACATTTCTTCGTATTCTTTGCGGAGAGCTTGAGCCTACAAAGGGAGAGGTTTCGATTCCTTCCACAGTTAGACTTTCGGTTCTTAAGCAGGATCACTTTGCCTATGAGGAATATACGGTTCTCGATACCGTAATAATGGGTAACAAGCGTCTTTATGATATAATGAAGGAAAAGGACGCAATTTACGCAAAAGAAGATTTTACCGACGAAGACGGAATCCGTGCGTCAGAGCTTGAAGGCGAATTTGCCGAGCTTAACGGCTGGGAATCCGAATCCGATGCATCAAAGTTGATACAAGGTCTTGGTCTTTCCGACGATTACCTTTATATGCAGATGTCAAATCTTAAAGAATCGGAGAAGGTTAAGGTGCTTTTAGCTCAGGCTCTTTTTGGAAATCCTGATATAATTCTCCTTGACGAGCCTACAAACGGTCTCGATATAGATGCGGTTATGTGGCTTGAAAACTTCCTTTCCGACTATTTTGGTACTGTTTTGGTTGTTTCTCACGACCGTCACTTCTTGAACGACGTTTGTACTAATATCGTTGATATAGACTACTCGGGTATAAAGATGTACGTTGGTAACTACGAGTTCTGGTATGAGTCAAGCCAACTTATCCAGCGTATGATCAAAATGCAAAACAAGAAAAATGAGGAAAAGATTGCAGAGTTGCAAAACTTTATTCAGCGTTTCTCCGCGAATAAATCTAAATCCCGTCAGGCAACATCAAGAAGAAAGCTTCTTGATAAGCTTACCGTTGAAGAGCTTCCGGCATCCTCAAGAAGATACCCCTTTATCGGTTTTGATATGGATAGAGAACCTGGAAAGGAGATTTTGCACGTTGAAGGTCTTACAAAAACCTTAAACGGAACAACTCTCTTCAAAGATCTTACCTTCCACGTTTTTAAAGATGATAAAATCGCCATTCTCGGAAATGAACTTGCAACAACTGCGCTTTATAATATCTTGAACGAGAAGGATACCGCTGATTCTGGAGAATTTAAGTTTGGTGTTTCAATAACAACATCCTATTTCCCCCATGATAACACCGAATACTTTGAGGGACATAAGGAGTCTATTCTCGATTGGATGCGTCAATATTCAAAGGATCAGACCGAAACCTATTTAAGAGGCTTCCTCGGCAAGATGCTCTTCTCAAACGAAGCGGTATTCAAGCCTGTTAACGTTCTTTCCGGCGGTGAGAAGGTCAGATGTATGTTTTCAAGAATGATGATGTTTGGTTCGAATATGCTGATAATCGACCAACCCACCGACCACCTCGACCTTGAGTCAATAACCGCTGTTAACAACGGTATGTCCTCGTTCAAGGGCAACATTCTATTCTCATCACACGACTACGAGATATTGAATACAGTTGCAAACCGTATAATTGAAATTCTTCCCGACGGCTCTTTCATTGACAGACCCGGCACTTATGAAGAATATCTTGAGTACAAAAAAGAGCATAATCTTTGATATATAATGAAAATGGCACTCATAAGAGTGCCTTTTTTAATGTTGTCTTTTTTAATACAACGTGAAAGCTCGGAAGTTTGATCTTCCGAGCTGTTTGTATGTTAATTAAATTGAGGTGCTCCAAAAACAAAATTTAGCAAAGCGTACATCAAGGGAATTGTTATTACACAAAGGGTATGGGATATTATTGTCATACTTGCACCGGTTTTGGGATTTCCGCCATAGGCGGCAGGGAATACAACGGTATTTAAACCTAACGGAGCAGCAACAGAGAAGAAGCAAAGATGCAATAGAGTGTTATCTATACTTAAATTAAATACAAGATTAACAAGCTCTTTAATTCCGAACAAAGAGCAAACTATAACTGTCGGTATAAATATTAAGCGGAGCAAGGTTGCAATATACACTTTTTTATCCGAAATTATTTCTTTAATCGGGAATGATGCCACAGTAATACCGGCAAGAAGCATAGCACAAGGTCCCATACAAGCTTTTAGCGATTCAAACGTATCAACTGCAAAAGCAGGGAGAAAATTGCCAAGTCCCGAAAGTCCGACAATTATACCGAGTAAAAGACCGATTATCGGTGGGTTAAAAAGCTTTTTGAGCTTTTCTGTTTTACTTTCACTATTTGGAATCATTGTACCAAGCCCCCAGGTATATATTCCTACAGAGACCGGAAGACAGTAGATTGTGTAATAGGAAAGCATCGCATCATTGTATATTCCTTTGACTAGTGGATTGCCGACATAGCCACTGTTTGCAAAGGCGAGAGCATATTTATATACGCCCTTTTCTATGCTTTTTTCTTTAACAAAAAATCCCGAAAGCGAAAGGGAAATTCCAATTGATAAAAGTGTTGCAACACAAGCAAAGATTACGTTGATAAAATTTCTGGAAAGCTCTGGTATAGTGCAATATTTTGCAAGAGTGATAAAGTTCATTGCAGGCAAGAAAATATTGGTTTCAAGCTTTGCAATAACCTTATCAGCGCCATCGAGTAGTATACCTGCTTTTTTAATTAAATATCCTATTGCAATACAAGAAAAAAGCATGAGCATAGGATTTAAAGTTGTAATAAAGGTCTGATACATACTTACTCCGTAAATTAAACAGGCGCACCAAATACTCATCGGTGCGCCCAAAATTTAAATTAAATAGAACCTACAATGTAGGGAGCCATATCAGCTCTCTCCTGAGCAAGTCTTTCAGCTTCAGCAGCTTCCTCAGCCTCTCTCTCAGCCTTTTCAGCAGCGCGTGCAGCTTCTGCAGCAGCTCTTTCTTCAGCTTCCTTAAGAGCGCGAATGGAAAGCGCAAGCTTTCTATTCTCATCGTCGATCTCGGTGATCTTAACGTCAACTACATCGCCAACCTTAAGAACATCAGCAGGGGAGTTGATTCTTTCGGTAGAAATTCTGGAAATGTGGATAAGACCATCAACGTCCTCGAATACCTCAGCAAAAGCACCGAAGGGCATAATGGAAACGATCTTTGCAGATACAACGTCGCCTTCCTTATACTGCTGAGTGAACTTGAACCAAGAATCCATCTCCTGAGTCTTGTAGCCGAGAGAAATTCTCTTCTTCTCAACATCAAGCTCCTTAATGAATACATCGATCTCCTGACCAACAGAAAGAACCTGAGAGGGGTGCTTGATTCTCTTCCAAGAAAGCTCGGAATTGTGAACCATACCGTCAACACCACCGATGTCTACGAATGCACCGTAGTTGGTGAGATTCTTAACAGTACCCATGTAATGATTGCCAACCTCAAGAGTTGCCCAAACTTCAGCTTCCTTAGCTGCTTTTTCTTCAGTAAGAATAGCCTTGATAGAACCGAGAGCTCTCTTCTTATTTGCATCAAACTCAAGAAGACGAACCTTCTGAATAGTGCCAACAAGAGCCGAAAGATCGCCGCCCTTTGCAACACCGGTCTGAGATGCGGGAACAAATACACTGTTGTTTTCGTAAGAAACGAGAACACCGCCCTTAATAGCGGAAACAACCTTACCCTCGATATCTTCCTTGTTGTCGAAAGCTGCCTTGAGAACAACCCAGCTGTTGTCCTTGTCAACTCTCTTCTTGGAAACGGTAGCGATACCCTTACCGTCTTCAACTCTGATTACGAAGACCTCAACCTCGTCGCCAACCTTGAACATTTCGGAGAGCTTAGCTGCGGGATCATCGGTGATCTGCTCTTTTGCAAGCACGCCGGTAAATTTAGCGCCAAGGTCGAGCTTTATCTCGTTTTCACCAATGGTGAATACGGTACCTGTAACTGTTTCTCCTGTATGTAAAGTTTTGAGTGAGCCTTCCAGCATTTGACTAAAGTTTTCCATAGTTATAAAAACCTCCGTTATTATACCGTCGGGCGTGGAAGCACCCGCGGTTATTCCTGCGTTTTTCGCATTGTCAGGAAAATCAGTTTTAATTTCCGATGCACATTCAACCCATTGAGTGTTTGGGCAAAGCTCCTTACAAAGCTGATACAGCTTGTGCGAATTGGAGCTTTCTTTACCGCCGATAACGATCATAATATCGGATATTCGGGCAAGTTCGATTGCTTCATTCTGACGATTTTCAGTGACACTACATATTGTATCAAAAATTTTTGCGTTTGTACAGAGTTTTTCAAAAATTTTTTTAATTTTTATATATTGTACTAAATTTTGCGTTGTTTGGGCGCATAAAATGGGTATTTTGCCATGTAAATTTAAGCTCTCTGCTTCCATGGGAGAAGAAATAATTTGTTTTTCTCCATAAGCATAGCTTATGATGCCTTGCGACTCGGGATGTTTCTCGCTTCCGAACAACACAAAGAAGGTATTTTCATTTGTTTCTTCTTCTGCTATCTTGTGAATTTTTTTAACAGAAGGACAGGTCATATCAACGATATTAAGACGTGAATATTTCTTTTGCAATTGCTTTAGTCTGTCGCTTGCGTCTTTTGTAATACCGTGAGTTCGAATAACCAGTGTTACAGGGATATTTTCGTCTTTACAAAGGAGTTCTTCAAGTTCTATAAATTCAATCGAATAAACACCTTTTGTTTCAAGCTCGGCAATATAAATATCGTTGTGAATAAGTTTGCCCAAGGTGAAAATACGTTCGTTTTCCGATTTGTTTTTTATAAGCTCTTGAATTTTTGCATCAGCTCTTTTAACACCAGGACAAAAACCGGCATTTTTTGAGAGAGTAATTTTCAATGCGTTTTTCCTCTCTTATTTTCTTTTGACTTTAGGGGCAGGAAGGGAAGAGTAATCGCCAAGTGCAACAATCTCATTAAAGATTTTCTCTGTTGCCACCTTGTATTCATTTGTTCCACCCTCGGAAAATCCAAGCTCTTCATTTTTTATAACTTTGCCGAATACAACCTCTGTTTTGCGAAGGAAGCCGTATTTACAGCCTTTAATCTTTATGCAAACAGGCAAAACGTCACATCCCGAGTGATAGGCTATCATTCCAGCACCGTGGTGGATAGGTGTTTTTGCCGGGTCGATGCCGGGATATCTGTGACCTTGAGGGAAAATTGAGAGAATTTTACCTGCCTTTGCAGTCTTAATAGATGTTTTTATAGCACTTACATCTCCGCCGCCGCGATCGACTTTAA
This sequence comes from Eubacteriales bacterium, assembly GCA_045636445.1. Taxonomy (GTDB): domain Bacteria; phylum Bacillota; class Clostridia; order Oscillospirales; family CAG-272; genus UBA1740. The sequence continues at coordinate 14,591 of JAZTXO010000080.1, forward strand.
TCGCACCTAAAGCCTTAATCAAACCTCTCAAAATCGGAATAGAAAACAGCTCCTTTTTAGCAACAAAGGAAAGCTGACGGGGACATACCGCACCGATTACAATAACGTCAATGGCAGCAATATGGTTCGAGCATAAAACAAGACCTCCGTCTTTAGGTATGTTTTCTAATCCTGAAACCTTAATTCGCATAAAAAACCTAAAAAGCGGTCCAACAATAGGTTTTAAAAAAGAGTAGAGCTTGTTTGAGTTTTTAGATTTTTTTTTTATGATTTTTAGAACTGCCTCGCAGGTCTCTTCTTCGGTAAGAGTGGAATTGTCAAGAAGAAGGGCATCCTTTGCCTGAACACAAGGAGCAACCGCACGCGATGAATCGTTCGTGTCTCTCTCAACCATTTCATTATAGACCTGCTCGTAGGTCGCTTCGGTATTTCCTCTGGCAACAAGCTCGGCATATCTTCTCTTAGCTCTTGCTTCCGGGGAGGCGGTAAGGAAAATTTTAACCTCGGCATCAGGGAGAATGACTGTACCGATATCTCTTCCGTCCATTATAACGCTATTTTTCTTTGCGGTATCTCTTTGCATATTAAGAAGGAATTCACGCACCTTCGGAATCGCACTGACAGCAGAAGCAGCCATAGAAACCTCGGGAGTTCTGATTTTATCGCCCATATCCTCACCGTTAAGAAGGATTATCTGCTTACCGTCAATGAATTTAAGCTCAAGATTTATATTATCGAGAGCCGAGATCACGTTATCGTTATCTTTAGGGTCAATACCGTTTGAAAGAACGTAAAGACCTATATTTCTGTACAGTGCTCCGGTGTCAACGTAGATTATTCCCAGCTTTTTTGCAACAGCCTTTGCAACGCTGGATTTTCCGGCTCCGCCAGGGCCGTCAATTGCTATTCTTATCATAACATAAAACCTTTCTTTTTTTGATTTCTGCCTTGAGATAAATCAGGAAATTGCAGAATTCATTCCTGCGAGATATCCGGTTGAAAATGCAATTTGAAGATTGAAGCCGCCGGTATAAGCGTCAACGTCGATTATTTCACCGGCAAAATACAGACCTTCTATAAGCTTTGATTCCATGGTTTTTGGTGAAATTTCTTTAACTTCAACACCGCCCGAGGTTATAATAGCTTCCTCAATAGGGCGTACACCGGACAGGTTAATCTTAAATTGCTTTAGGTTTTCAAGAATATTTTTTCTCTCTTCCTTTGTGATGGTGTTAACCTTTTTACGTGGATCAATACCGCATAAATCAACAAAGGGGGCAATTAATTTTGAAGGTAAAAGCTCGGAAAGAGAATTTATAAAGTCCTTGTTTGTATTTTTTGCGAAATCCGAGAGTAGTCTCGAATCAAGAGTTTTATCGTCAAGGGCAGGCTTTAAATCAATGTAAAGCGTCAGAGTTGAAATATCTTTATCAATCAAATGAGCCGATGCCGAAAGAATCATAGGCCCGGTTACTCCGAAGTGTGTAAACATCATTTCTCCAAAATCGGAATACATAAGTTTTGATTGAGTGTCATAAATTTTAATGCCAACGTTCTTTAAGGACAACCCTTGAAGCTCCGAGCAAATTTTATCATTTGATACAAGAGGTATAAGAGACGGACGAAGCTCTGTTATCTTGTGGCCCAAATTGATAGCCAATCTGTATCCCGATCCGTCAGAACCGGTAAGCGGATAGGACTTTCCGCCGGTTGCTATAATAACTTTGTCAAATTCATAGCTGCCGTTTTGAGTAATAACCGTAAAGTTTTCTGAATTTTTGATGATCTTCTTAACCTTTTCGCAAATTACAGTTGCGCCACTGCAATATTTTTTTAATGCATCAACTATGGTTTTTGCTTTGTCTGTTTTAGGGAAAACTCTTTTTCCTCTTTCGGTCTTAAGTTCGACTCCCATGGATTCGAAAAAGGTCATAGTATCCGAAGGTGATAAAGCAGAGAGTGCAGTGTAGAGGAAGCGAGGATTTTTTGGAACGTTCTCAAGAAATTCATTTATATCCGAATCGTTTGTAACGTTGCACCGACCTTTGCCCGTGATACCAAGCTTCTTTCCGAGAAAGGGCATACTTTCAAATATTGTAACCGATGCACCGTATTGGAGAGCTGTTCCTGCGGCCATCATTCCCGCAGCTCCGCCGCCTACAACACAAACCGACGTCGGCTCGTATAAATTATTGTTTTGCATATACGTCGTACTCATCCCATATTTTTTCAAGTCTGTCAAAGCGTTCTGTGATTTTATCACCGCATCTTGAAGCTATTTCAACAACTATTGCGTTTATAATGCTTAAAGGCGCTACAAGCGAGTCCATAAAGGAAGCCATATCCGATTGAGCGGTTATGGTGTAGCTTGCATATTCTGCAAGCGGAGATATTGTGGAATCAGTGAAAACAACTACTTCTGCCTCGTTATTTCTTGCATATTTTACGGCATTTACCATTTTTGAGGAATATCTAGGGAAAGAGAAAGCGATAAATGTATCATCTTTTCCAATCGAGAACATCTGTTCAAAAACCTCTGCCGAGGAGCTGGGATTAATAAATTTTACGTTGTCGAAAATTAAAGAAAGATTATAATAGAGTATTCTTGCAATAGGCTCGGTGCTTCTTGCACCGGCAACGTAAATTGTTTTTGCTTTCAGTATTGAATCAACCGATTTTTTAAACACCTCGCGGTCGAAGGTGTCTAGAGTGTAGCGAAGCTTTGCAATATCCGACTCAATAACGCTGGACATTATATCAGATGCGCCTATTCTTTGCTTTGTAACCTCTATTCTTTGAGTAGGTGTAAGCTTTATACGGACAAGCTCCTGAACCGCATGCTGAAACTCGGAATATCCATCAAAACCAAGTTCACTTGCGAAACGAACAACGGTAGATTCGGACACACCAACAAATTTACCAAGCTTCGCAGCGGTAAGATATGCTGCTTTATCGTAGGATTCGAGAATAGCGTTAGCGATTTTTTTCTGTCCTTTTGAAAAAGTGGGGTACAGATCTTTAATAATTTGTGATATATCCGCTGCCATATTACACCTCGCTGATTTATTTAAATATCAATTTATAATAACATATTATGAAAGATTTTGCAAGTGCTTTTAAACAAAAACGAATGTTTTGACAGAATTTCTTTCAAAAAAATCGCCCCGATGATATTTCGGAGCGATTCATAATTAAATATTAATAACTTCAGCGTTTAATTTTTGTGCATCGGCTTTATTGTGACTTACAAAGATAACAAGTCGACTCTTCGCCTCATTTTTTATAATTTCCAACACCTTATTTGCATTATCTTCGTCAAGCTCTTTTGTTGGCTCGTCAAGAAGCAATACAGGTGTTTTTCTTAAAAAAGCCCTTGCAAGTGAAATGCGTTGCTTCATTCCGCCTGAAAGTTCATCGGGGTAAAGCTCAATATCCGCTTCATTGAAACCGAGAAATAAAAGCAAATCTTTTGCATTATTTTCGATTTCATCAGTCTTTTCGTCGTAATTTGCAAAAATCACGTTGTCAATAGCCGAAAGCGTGGGGAAAAGCCTGTATTCTTGAAAGGCAACCGAGCAATTTTTGACACCTCCGCCCAAAATTTCACCCGTATAGCTTGTATCAAGTCCCAAAATCATACGCAACAAGGTTGTTTTTCCCGCACCACTCTCGCCCGAAATCATAAACACGCCCTTTCGGGGAAGCTCTAGGGAGAAATTATCGAAAATTTGCTTTTTTTCAAAAGATTTAGAAAGATTTTTGATCACAATACTCATATCTTTGCCTCCTTTTTAGATTTACTTTTCATCTTTAAAAGGAGAGAACGTGTAAGCTTTTCGAAGACTATGCTGAAAAATACTCCAACGATAGTCCAAGCAAAGACTGCGGCGGTATCAAAAGCATCCTTTGAGTGATAGATCATCTGACCTATTGAGTCTCTGACTCCGGCAATAATTTCTGCCGCTATTTCAGATTTAAATGCAAGTCCGGTAGCGGTTATTATTGCCGGGATAAGAAAGTTCGAGAGCGTTGGCATAACAAGAATTTTCATTTTCTTTACGAAAGAAAACTCATAGGCAAAAGCAAGTTCTGAAAGCTCTTTGTTAACTGCGGACAGTCCATCATATACATTTTGCCATATAATCGGCAAAACCATAAGAAGCGCTATAACAACCGAGAGCATATCACCACTCAAAGAAATCCAAAGAAGAATGATAATAGATGCAACGGGTACTGCTTTTACAACCGAAATAGCGGGGGATAAAAGAGAATAAACAATTTTTGACTTGTACGAGACAATACCAAAGAAAATTCCAAGAGATGTTCCAAGGAAAAGACCGAAAATAATTCTTAAAAGCGTTTTTGCGACGGTTTTAAAGAAAACCTCCGATTTAATTATTTTAATAAGTGCAAAAAAGGTTTCGGTAACGGTTGGCAGAAAGTAAGTAGTGTTATTAGGCGTAGCCGATTTAACAATTAACGCTCCAATCTGCCAGACCGTGAGCCAGAAAACAATAGGAAGCAAAAAACGTATACTAACGTTTTTCAATTTACTTAGCATAGTAGAATTCATCTGCGGGAGCAGGCATACCAATCGCTTGATAGAAGGTATTAAGTGTGGATTTCATATCCGCACCGTCAATGTAAGCGATAGCTCCTCCGAGATTTGCAAGAGCCTTTTTAGCAGCGGGAGCTGCAGCCATAATCTTTGCTTCTGCTATATAAGCAGCCGCTGTGTCGAGATTTTCTTTGTTGGAAACAAATTCGATAGAAGCCTTGTATTCAGTAAGGAACGAATCGAGAGCTTCTTTATTTTTATCGATAAAGCCGTTTGTGGTTACTATGCAGCCCATAGCAACGGGAGTATCTGAAAGAGCAGGGATTTTTGCCCATTCGTCAGCAAGATTGATTGCAACCTTGTAGTCCTTGTTCTGGAGCATTGAGGATGTAATTATAGGCTCGGGAATAACGGCGTAAGGAAGGCTACCGGCGATTACTTGAGCGCTAACGTCGGCAGGCTTTGCCATTTCTTTTCCGTCAATGCTTGTTGAAACGGTTATATCAAGGTCAAGGGCATTTATAATGTAATCTAAAATAATTTTAGGAGTTCCGTTTTTGCAGGTATAAATTGTTTGTCCTTCAAGTTCAGCAAGTGATGCAGGAGCGTTTTGCTGGTTCGAAATAACGTAAAGCGAATTGAGACAGTTAACAGCAAGCATACGTACGTTATTATCTACTGTGTTGTAGTATGCAAGAGCTTCGTTTGTGGGTAAGCAAATAATATCAACCTCACCTTTGGTAAGGTCTGCTTTCGCAAGTGCGGAGTCGGTGTAGGATACGAACTGATATTTGTCATTTCCGTCAACACCGCCGTTATCGTGAATAAGCTTTGCCATTCCCATACCGGTAGGTCCGGTAAGATAACCTATTTTTATTTGAGTTGTTTCTTCATCCTTACAAGAGAAAAGCATTAAGGAAGAGAATACAAGAACAAGTAGAAGAGCAATAATTTTTTTCATTTTTAATTCCTTTCGAGCCTCTGTGGGCTAATAATTTTAATTTTTTTATTGGAAAACATAATAATTTGTTCGGAAACAAGGGCATCGATAGCTCGGTATACCGAAGCGCGTCCGACACCGAGAGCCTCGGAACAGCGCTTACAGTTTAAAGAAAATTCTTCACCGTATTTTTCATATTCCGAATATAGAAATCCGGAGAGCTTTTCTTCAACTGAAGCACCGGAATAGGTTGATACCTTTTTGTTTAAGAACATGATTTTTTTAGCCAGAAAAGCAATCACATTTTTTGAAACATCAGGTGATTTTTCAATCATTAAATGAATATCTTGTTTCGAGAAAAACAATACTGCCGCATTTTTTCTGGCGAAAATGTAAGTTGGATAATCTTCCTCTTCCGAAAAAACAGAAAGTATTCCGAAACTTTCAGGAGCTGAAATCGTATTTAACAATACGAAGCTTTTATCCTTTCTTAAATGCTTAACCTCGCATTCTCCGCTTAATACAAAGCCGACCTTTGTATCGGTTTTTTCAGGCGAAAAAATGCACTCCCCACGCTCAAATTGTTTTATTTCGGGGTTAGCAAAAGTGAGGATTTTTTCTATTTCGCACTCATCCATTCCGCGAAAAAGAAAGCTGTTTTTTAGTAATTTTGATTCGATAGTCATCACCCTTTCTGAAAAGTGTATCATTTGATACACATTATACAACATATTTGATGGATTTGTCAATAGATTTTCTCGAATAAAATATTTTTCTGCCAAACAAAAATTTAAAATAAAATTACACTTGAAATTTTATTGCATACGTGTTATAATATAATATATTTTATTTTACGAAAGGTTTTAAGCTATGTTTGGTTTGCTGAATACGGCATCCGATTCTTTTGCTAAACATTTATCTTCATTTTTTGAGTTTGCAAAAGAAGCGTTTATGAATTTCGATCCTGTAATTGATACGATTGATATTTTGCTTTTAACGCTTTTCTTTACTTTTATATTTAGGTTTATAATTAACAAGAGAGCCGGGGCGCTTATCATCGGAATATTTGTATGTCTTGTGGTTCGTTTGCTTGCGTTAAGATTTGGGTTGACCGGCACAGAGCACATTATGTCCTGGGTATTCCAAATCGGAGCTATTGCCATAGTGGTTATTTTCCAGCCTGAAATCAGGGAGTTGCTTGAAAAGGTTGGTGCAGGATCTATTAACAGCATTAAAGGACTTGGCGATAACGGCGAGACTAACAGAATGCAGTATAAATCAATAGATGCAATTTGTAAGGCCGTTCAGATTCTTTCAATGCAGAAAACCGGAGCTCTTATAGTAATATCTAGAAACATGAGCCTTGACGAATGGATTCATAGCGGTACGGAGCTTAATTCGGATATTTCTGATCCGCTAATCAGAAATGTGTTTTATGATAAAGCGCCTCTTCACGACGGTGCGATAATCATTGATAACGGAAAAATTGCCGCTGCTGCATGTATTCTTCCTTTAACAAAGCGTTCCTCTGTTGAAAAAGATCTTGGTACACGTCACAGAGCTGCAATAGGTCTTACCGAAACGACCGACGCTATTGTTGTTGTTGTTTCCGAGGAAACCGGAATAGTTTCTGTTGCAAAGGAAGCCGAGCTTACCAGAAACTATACGAGTGATACTTTGAGAAAACGCCTTATAAGCGAACTTATTCGAGGCGGGGAAAATTAATTTTTTGGAGCGTTACAATGAAAAACAAGTTTTCAAAAAACAAATTCGGAACTTTCCTTTCGATTGCTCTTGCTTTGCTTGTTGCAATCGCATTTTGGCTTGTTATGAAGTACATTGATTCGGTTGAAAACGATAAAGTTGAAGATCCTTCAGCTTCTGCTTCGGTGACCGATTTTTATACATCCGACGTTCTATGAATAATCGGACAACAAAAATTATCGTCAATAGCATAAAATTGCCGATAAGCGCCTCTTTTAAGGAGGCGTTTTCGGTTGCTATAAAAAGGCTGTCTAAGGCCGGAATAAAGATTTGCGAAGATGATTTAAAAATCTATCGAAGAAGCGTTGATGCAAGAAATAAAAACGATATAAAATACGTTTATTCGGTTTCTTGCAGCTTGAGTTTTACACCTTCGGCAAAGAAGCTTGAGTCTGCGGGTGCTGTCGTGCTATGCGATGGCGGTATTACACCTGTATTCGGAAAAGAAAAGCTTGAAAATTCTCCCATAGTCGTTGGAAGTGGGCCGTGCGGTCTGTTTTCGGCTCTTATTCTTGCAGAGTACGGCTATCAACCTATTTTAATTGAAAGAGGCGGCTCGGTTGAAGAAAGACGCGCCGCAATTGAAAGACTCAAAAAATTTCGAATTCTCGATACGGAAACCAATATTCAGTTCGGTGCCGGCGGAGCAGGAACATTTTCCGACGGAAAACTTGTCACAAGGGTAAACGATCCTCTTGTTGGCTACGTTCTTGAAAGATTCATTGAATTTGGAGCACCCGAAGAGATAAAATACATTGCAAAGCCGCATATTGGAACAGATGTTTTGGCAAATGTCGTTGACAATATGCTTGAATATATTAAAAACAAAGGCGGAAAGGTTTATTTTAACACTAAATTCCTTTCTGCAAATTACAAAAACGGTCGTATTTCATCTATCAAAACCTCGAAGGGGGATATTCCGTGCGGCGCATTGATTCTTGCAACCGGTCACAGTGCAAGAGATACCTATGAGAGCTTTATTTCCGAGGGACTTCCCATAGTAGCAAAGGATTTTTCGGTTGGAATGCGTATAGAGCATAAAACCGAAGATATTGACAGAGCAATGTATGGCGACTTTTCAGGCTTCCCGAGGCTAGGCCATGCGGAATACGCTCTTTCTCACAATACAAAGGAACGCGGAGCATACACTTTTTGTATGTGTCCCGGAGGCGAGGTCGTTGCCGCTGCAAGTGAAGAGGGCGGACTTGTTGTGAACGGAATGAGCGAGAACGCAAGATCGGGTGAAAATTCCAATTCAGCAGTTGTTGTTTCGGTAAGAAAAGAAGATTACGGGGCATCTCCTCTCGGTGCGATTGAATTTCAAAGAAAAATTGAAAGAGCTGCATTCATTCAAGGAGGATCGGATTATACCGCGCCAATAATTACCGTTGGCGATATGCTTTCCGGCGAACTTAAAAACGAACCAAAAAGAATAATTCCAACATATATGTCGGGTGCAACGAGACTTTCTCGCCCCGAAAATTATTTGCCACCCTTTGTTTGCGACGGTATAAAATCCGCAATACAAGCCTTTGACAGAAAAATCGAAGGTTTTGCCGCAAGTGATGCGGTGCTTACGGGTGCAGAAACGAGAACGAGCTCACCTATAAGAATTTTAAGAGATTCCGATACTCATAAGGCTGTCGGATATTCGAATTTATTTCCCGCAGGCGAGGGCGCAGGCTACGCAGGCGGTATTACAAGCGCATCCATTGACGGCATAAAAACGGCGCTTTGCCTGATGCGCGAATATTCACCGATTACAAAATAAAGCGCTAAACTGCCGAGCCTTAATTAAAGGCTCGGCCCCAAGGTTGATAATAAAATGGAAGGCGGGAGAAATCCCACTACGGTTTAATATATAATGAAAATCAATAACGAAAACAAGGAGAAAAATTGGATAATTCGATCCGACGGCTCAAAAACTGCCGAAGAAAGCATTAAAAATATTGCTTTCGAGCTTGGAATTAACCCAATCGTTGCAAGGCTTCTTTACAATAGAGGCTACAAGGATTGTAAGTCGGCAAAGGCGTTTATGTATATGGAAAGCGAGATGCTTATAAATCCGCTTCTTATGCGTGATATGGACGTTGGCGTAAAACGAATTGCCGATTCTATCGCAAGAAATGAAAAGATCACCGTTTACGGTGATTACGACGTTGACGGCGTTACTGCCGTATGTACTCTGTATCTCTATTTAAAATCTCTTGGTGCTGACGTGGAATATTATATTCCAAACAGAACCGGAGAGGGTTACGGTGTTTCGGTTTGTGCTATTGATGCAATTGCACAGAATGGCACGAAGCTTATAATTACCGTTGATACCGGTATTACTGCAAACGAAGAGGTTCTTTATGCAAAAGAGCGGGGAATAGATTTTATTGTTACAGATCACCACGAATGCAGAGATGATATTCCGTCTTGTGTTGCTGTAATCAATCCCCATAGACCCGATTGCCCTTATCCTTTTAAGGAGCTTGCGGGCGTTGGCGTTGTTTTCAAGCTAATTTGTGCTTACGAGGAGCTTGTTTTAGGTAAAAGCAAAATCGAAAGTGCTAAAAAAATCTTTTCAGAATATTCCGATCTTGTTGCTATCGGTACAATTGCCGATGTAATGCCTATCAAGGAAGAAAACAGAATTATCGTTCGCCTTGGTCTTAATATGATCGAAAACACGAAAAGAATCGGTCTTGCAGCTCTTATCGACGCAACTCAATCAAAAAACGATCAGCAAAGATCCCACGGAAAAAGGAAAAAAATCAAGATTTCCTCAGGCTACATAGGTTATACACTCGCACCTCGTATAAACGCTGCGGGTAGAATCAAGAGTGCGGAAATGGCTGTCGAGCTATTCCTTTCCGAGGATAAAGAAACGGCAGACAGAATTGCTGCGGAACTTTGCCAGGCAAACAAGGAGCGTCAGGCGGAGGAAAACAAAATCATGAAGGAAGCCTACGAAAAAATCGAGGCATACGACATTGACAAAAATCCTATTATTGTTCTTGAGGCCGACAATTGGCATCACGGTGTTATAGGAATTGTTTCTTCCAGAATTACCGAGAAATATTTCAGACCATCAATACTTGTTTCATTTGAAGGAAACACCTCCTCGGAGAATCCTTTAGAGGATATTGGAAAGGGGTCGGGCAGAAGTATTAAAGGGTTGAATCTTGTTGATGCTCTTTATCACTGTAATAAGCATCTTGTTAAATTCGGCGGTCACGAACTTGCGGCAGGTCTTTCCGTTACAAGAGGAGCGCTTCCCGAATTCAAGGAAATGATCAATGAATATGCAAGAAATAATCTTTCGAATGAAGATATGATTCCCAGCATAGAAGCCGATTACGAAATTGATTTTTCGGATATAAACCTTGCACTTGCAAAAGGCTTCGGTATGCTTGAGCCTTACGGAGTTGCTAACCCTGTTCCCGTTTTGGTTCTTCGTGGCGCTTCGGTTGCCGATATTTCGGGCGTCAGCGAGGGAAAGCACACCAAGCTTACCTTGACTAACGGTAAATCTACTCTTACCGCAATGTATTTCTCAAATTCTCCCGAGTCCCTGGGGCTTTACGTTGGCGATAAAATCGATTTGCTCTTCAACCTCGACATTAACGAGTGGGGCGACAGAGAATCCGTTCAGCTTATCGCAAGAGACATTAAGCACTCGGTGCAGCAGGAGCGTATTTTTGAGGAAGAACATTCAAGATTTGAAGAAATTCGTCTTGGGGCAAAATTCTCCGAAAAAGAGGATATAATGCCTTCAAGAGACGATTTTGCAGCCGTTTATAAATTTATGCTCGGAGCTCAAAGAGCAGGGCAGAACGTTCTGTCACATAGAGATATAACCTCCAGATTCAACGGAGACGGCGGTTTTATAAAGATAGGCTATGCCAAGCTTAAAATTATCGTTATGGTCTTTATGGAGTTAAATCTTGCAAATATAAACGAAATTTCCGACGAGGTTTATAGCTTTAATATTCACTACACATCGTCAAAAACAGAGCTGGACAAGTCTAACATTTTAAGAAAGCTTCGTCAGCAGCTTATAAGAGAATAATTTAATCTTTTGGTATTTAATTATGTATTCAGAAATGATATCGCTTCTTGATTTGCTTAAAGCGAGTGAGAGAAGCTTCGATTTAGAGAAAATAATTAAGGCATACGAATACGCAGATTCTCTTCACGAGGGCCAATTTAGGCTTAGCGGAGAACCGTATATCAGCCATCCCGTTGCCGTTGCCAGAATCGTTGCCGAGCTTGGTCTTGACACCGATTCTATTTGCGCTGCACTTCTTCATGATACCGTAGAAGACTGCGCCGACAAAACAAACCTCGAGCTTCTTTCCAAAATGTTTGGGGCTGATGTTGCTATGCTTGTTGATGGACTTACTAAAATAATTCAAGTCCAAGTTGCCGACAAGGAAGAGGCGCATATTGAAAATATTCGTAAAATGCTTCTTGCGATGAACCGTGATATTCGCGTTATTTTCATCAAGCTTTGCGACCGACTTCACAATATGCGTACTCTCGCTGCAAAAAAAGAAGATCGCCAGAGAGCAATAGCGCTTGAAACAATGTACATATACGCACCTCTTGCGCACCGCCTCGGTATCCAGAAGATAAAGCAGGAGCTTGAGAATATAAGCCTTTATTATCTCGATAATGTAGGCTATGAGGAAGTTCACGAGGCGATTGATAAAAAATATGGCCAGAGCCATACTTTTATTGACGAAGCAAAGGATCAGCTTAACGAAAAGCTTTTTGAAAACAAGATACATTTCATTATTGAAGGAAGAATCAAATCGGTTTACAGTCTTTACCGTAAGATGTATACCCAAAACAAAGCGTTTGATGAGATTTACGACTTCTATGCTTTAAGAGTTATCGTTGAAACCGAGCTTGAATGCTATACAGCGCTCGGTCTTGTCCACGAGATGTTTAAATCAATCCCCGGACGTTTCAAGGATTATATTTCAACCCCCAAACCCAACCTTTATCGTTCGCTTCACACAACGGTTATAGGTAATAGCGGAATTCCCTTTGAAGTACAAATCAGAACTCGTGAGATGCACGAAGAGGCTGAATACGGTATTGCCGCGCACTGGAAGTATAAGAGTGGGGAAAAGGCAACAGGTAATATTGATGAAAAACTTCGCTGGATCTCTCAGCTTCTTGAATCGGATGAAAACACAAGAGATCCCGATGAATTTATTCACTCCTTTAAAACCGATATATTCCACGATGAAACCTTCGTTTTCACACCCAAGGGTGACGTTATTTCCTTGCCTCAAGGCTCGACTGCCATAGATTTTGCCTATGCTATCCATTCTGCGGTAGGAAACAAGATGGTTGGCGCTAAAATCAACGGTGTCATAGTTCCTATTGATAAAATTCCCGGAAACGGTGATATTATTGAAATTCTTACCTCTAATTCAGCAAGAGGTCCGAGCCGCGATTGGCTTAAAATAGTAAAAACCGGCCAAGCAAGAAGCAAGATAAGACAGTGGTTTAAAAAAGAGCGACGCCCCGAAAACATTGTTGTCGGAAGATCCGAGGTTGAAAAGGAAATCCGCAAAATTTCACGTACTGTTACCGATGAGGAAACCGATATGATTATCGGTACTATTGCAAAACGTGTGGGTATAAACACAGCCGGCGACTTTTACAATACTCTCGGCTTTGGCGGAATAACTCTTCAACGCTTTATTCCTAAAATAAAGGAAGAGCTTGAAAAGCTTCATGAGAACGATGCGGAGCCTCTTACCGTCGAAGAGCAGCTTTCTCTCGTTAAGCTTGAGCAAAACACCAAGCGTATGCGTTCATCTGCCGGAATTATTATTGACGGCGAAAGCGGCTGCCAGGTTAAATTTGCAAAGTGCTGTAACCCGCTTCCCGGTGATAAGATCGTCGGTTTTATTACACGCGGTTTCGGAGTATCGATCCACAAGGCAGACTGTCAGAACGTAAGCCAATCCAGAAGCGAGGATAATCTTGCAAGATGGGTAAAGGCGGAGTGGGAAAAGGTTGACGATGCTCACACAAACGAAACCTACGAAGCAAAGCTTCAGATTAGAGCAGAGGACGATATAGGCGTTATTGCCGGCATTTCGGTTGCTCTTGCAGATATGAGAGTTTCCATTACTCAGATAAATACTCAGACCGACAAAAAGGGTGATTCAATAATCAGCGTTGTTGTTGCATGCAGAAGCGTAACCCATTATAATTCTATCGTTTCAAGATTACGCTCTGTACCCAAGGTCATTTCTGTAACCAGAGGTTAATTCAATTAAGAAAGTGTAAAATATATGAGAGCAGTTATTCAAAGAGTGAATAGCGCAGTTTTGTATTGCGACGGAGTATATAAATCAAAAATCGAAAAGGGACTTTATATTCTTCTCGGAGTTGCAAAAGGCGATACCGAAGAGGATGCCTCGGCTTTGGCGCAAAAAATATCCAAACTTAGAATTTTCACCGATGAAAACGACAAAATGAATCTTTCCGTCAATGACGTGAACGGTAGGGTAATGGTAGTATCCAATTTCACCCTTAACGCAAATTACGCTCACGGAAACCGTCCCGATTATTTTGCTTCGGCTGCCCCTGATGAGGCAAAAAGACTTTATGAATATTTTCTTTCGCAGATCGGAGGCCTTGTTTCGGGATGTGAATGCGGTATTTTCGGCTCGGATATGAGAACCGATATGTCTACCGACGGTCCTGTAACCATAGTTATGGATTCTTCCGTATTACTAAAGAAAGGATAACTAGTAATGATCTTAAATATAAACGGTAATATAAACCGTTATTACGTTCAGACTTTATGCATGGTTTTCTTTCCCGGCGCAACCTTTGGTCTTGATGAAAAACCAAGCGACGGTGTCCCTGTAATGAATGTTGACGTCAGCAAAGACGAAGACTCGGCATCTGTTACCGCATACGTGTCCATACAGTTAAACGACAAGCTTTGCGAGGCCACCGAAACCGTTAGCCTTTCGGAAGAAATCACCATAGCAAACCATGAATCAATAGCGGTTGGTAGAGCAGTTTTTGCCGCAGGCAAGGCGTTGCTCGGGCATACGCCTCCTTGGGGAATTTTAACCGGAGTTCGTCCCGGAAAGGTTGCTGCGGGCATTCTTGCTACCGGAAAGGGCGTACTTAAAACCAAACGTATTTTAAGAGACGAATATTTTCTTACACCACAAAAGGCAGCCCTTGCGGTTTCTGTTGCTTCATCCGAAATGAAACTTGCAAAAAAGCTAACTAAAAAAAGCTGTTCACTATATATTTCAATTCCTTTTTGTCCTACAAGATGCGCATATTGCAGCTTCGTTTCTTACACTACAAAAAGACTTTTGTCTATGATAGACGAATATCTTGATGCCTTAATCTGTGACCTTGATCATACTCTTAATATGATAAACGAGCTTGGTATGACTGTTAATACGGTTTATATCGGCGGCGGAACGCCTACAATACTTTCAAGTAAACAGATGAAGAGAATCTTTTCAAAGCTCGATGAATATATTGATACGAAAAGTCTTCTAGAATTTACCCTTGAAGCCGGAAGACCTGATACAATCACCGAGGATAAGCTAAGATGTGCGAAGGAAAACGGAGTAACGAGAATCAGCGTTAACCCACAAACCTTGTCGGATAAACTGCTGTCGGACATCGGAAGAGCTCACACGGTCGATGACTTTTATAATGCGTATAAAATCGCTAAAGAAAGCGGTATAAAGGATATTAACGTAGATTTGATTGCCGGACTCCCGGGTGATGACTTCAAGAACTTCTCTGAAACCATCGATAAAATAATTGAACTTTCTCCGCCCAATATTACAGTACATACATTTTCTGTAAAAAAGGCTTCCGATGCCTTGCGTAATAACTCGGGTGTTTATTCTATAACCGGTGGAGACGCCGCAAAGAGCGTTTCTTATGCGCAAATTAAAACAAAGTTTGCCGGTTATAAGCCTTATTATATGTATAGGCAAAAGAACACCGTTGGTAATCTTGAAAACGTAGGATTTTCGGTTGATGGACACGAAGGACTTTATAACGTCTTTATGATGGAAGAGGTTCAAACTATTTTCTCGGTTGGAGCAGGCGCTGTAACAAAGCTTGTTATATGCGATGATCCCTTTGTTTCAAAGCCTGAAATCAAGCGTCTTTTCCATCCTAAGTATCCTTACGAATATTTAAGAGTAACCGACGAAGACCGTAAAAAGGATAAGGAAATTATTCTCGACTTTTTTGCACAAAGATCAAATAATTAATTTTATATATAATAAATGAAGAGATTTACTAATATAATTTAGTAAATCTTTTCTTTTTTTGGAGGAATTCTAAAATGCTTTTAAATAGAAAAAAGGAATATGAAAAAAATGCATTTTTCGGCGCTGCCTCTCTCACGTTATCCGTACTTATCGTAAAAATACTCGGTGTTTTATATAAAATCCCTTTGGCAGCTATCTTAAACGACGAGGGCATGGGATATTTTAACTCGGCATATACCGTTTTTTCTTTCTTCTTTATTTTATGTACTGCGGGTGTGCCAAAATCAATAATGATCCTCGTGTCCGAAAAACTTGTAAAAAAGGATAAAAAGGGAATTTATTCAATAGTTAAAACCGCTTTGATTTCTTTTTTATGTTTAGGCGTTATACTCGCCTTGCTTCTTTCCTTGTTTTCGAAGCCGTTATCTAATTTGATCGGAAGTCCTAATGCTAAGGCTACCATAATATTTGTTGCTCCGTCAATAATTTTCGTTTCCGTCTCAGGCGTTATAAGAGGATACCTTATGGCTAAAATGCGGCTTGGTTCTATTGCTGTGTCGCAGATAATTGAAGGGGTATTAAAGCTGGTGTTCGGTCTGTTTTTTGCTATCATTGCAACAAAAGCAGGTTTAGGGTATGTCTGGATTTCAGCTCTTACGATTTTAGGCGCTTCTATCGGCTCTTTTGGCGGACTTTTGTACCTATATATTATATTTAAGAACGAATTTGATATAATAGATTTTAACGAAAACAAAGGAATTCATAATTCACATGGTGTCTTAACGAAAATATTTAAAATGTCAGCTCCAATAACTTTAAGTGCCGCATTAATGAGTCTTAGTAGTATTATAGATTTGTTTTTAATCATTAATCGCCTTCAGTCGATTGGATATACCGCAAACGAAGCAACGGCTCTGTACGGAAATTACACAACATTAGCTATATCAATGTTTAATTTAGCGATTTCTGTTATTACACCAATTTCAATATCCTTTTTGCCATCTCTTGCAAGAAGCAAAGCAGAGGAAAATGATTTGGACTTCTGTTTCGGCTTAAAATCAGCTATCGAATTTACTTCGTTAATTTCGGCTCCCATAGTAATCGGTTTTATTGTATTTTCGAAGGAAATACTAGCCTTTCTCTTCAGCGAATCAATGGCAACACAAGGAGCGCCGCTTTTGGTTGTTATATCTCCTGCGATTATCTTTATGTCGATACTTCTGGTACTGAATTCTGCTCTTGAAGCAGTAGGTAGACCTTCGCTTGCTATGTTTTCAATGCTAGTAGGTGCGATTTTAAAAATTATAATTAGCGGAATTTTAATAGGGAAGCCGGAATTCGGTATATCGGGAGCTCCTATCGGCACGGTTGTTTCTTACGCTGTATCAACGCTTATTTCGTTGATTTTTGTCTCTCATATTACAAATCACGCAGTACCCATACTTTCGACCTCTACACTTCCGTATTTAGTCGGTAGTATCGCAGTTTTAGCATCAAAACATATCTCGGAAAATCTGTTTTACGAGATAAATTCTCGCTTAAATTTGATTGCGGTAATTGTACTTGCAGCCTTGATTTATATAGCTTTGTTACTGTTTTGCAGAACGATTTCAAGTGCAAAATTTAAAAAAGCAGCAAAATTAACAAAATTCACATAAGTTATATATAAGATTAGACGAAAAAACGCAAATATATTTGAAAAATCGGTATATTACTCTTGAAATTTATGCATAATCTTGGTATAATTTTGCTGTAATTCAAATTTTGAAAGGATGTATTCACTAATGAACAAGACAGATCTCATTAACGTGGTTGCTCAAGAAGCAGAAATTTCTAAGAAGGATGCTGAGGCTGCTGTAAACGCTACCTTCGCTGCAATCGCAGGCGCTCTCAAGGCAGGTGATAAGGTTCAGCTTATCGGTTTCGGTAATTTCGTTGTTAAAGATGTTGCTGAAAGAGAATGCTTCAACCCCAAGACTCGTGAGCCCATCAAGGTTGCTGCAACTAAGAAGCCCACATTCTCCGCATCTCCGGTTCTCAAGGATCAGATAAACGCATAAGTCTATGCGTCTTGATAAATACCTTAAAGTTAGTCGACTTATAAAACGTCGTACGGTTGCAAACGACGCATGTGACGGTGAACGTATTTCGGTTAACGGTAAGACGGCAAAAGCCTCTTATAATGTTAAACTCGGAGATATAATAACCGTTAGTTTCGGCTCTAAAACCGTATCGGTAAAGGTTCTCGACATTAAGGAAACCACTAAAAAAAGCGAATCTTCCGGAATGTACGAAGTTATATCCGAAGAAGATGCATAATATCAGAAAACAACGCATAATCTTTTAGTAGATAATGCGTTGTTTTTTTTGGAGGATAAAATGTCGGAAGAAAAGCTTTGTAACCAAAGTACGGTTTGTATTAAAAACAGAAATGAAGTCAGCATCAGCGGAGGAAAAGCAATTCTTGAGCTTAGCGACGATTACGCTACTGTTGATACCTATGCAGGTAGACTTGTGATAGAAGGAAGCGAACTAAAAATTCAAAGCTTTCAAAAAGAAGAAGCCATGATTTACATATCCGGCAAAATAGAATCCTTGTATTATCAAAAGGCTAAGATATCCTCTTCATTATTTTCAAAATTACGATAATGCAGTATTTTACTTTTAATGAATACTATGTTTTACTTGCTTCTGCCTTGATTTATGGTGCGGTATTTTCAATTATTATATTTTTGATTTCAATGCTTCGGTTTGTTGTTAAAAACATTTTCAGGGGTACTTTTGCATCGTTTTTTTACGACGGAAGCATCTTTGACGTTTCATATTTAGAGGATACGAAGCTAAAAAAGAAAGAAAACAAAATTATATCAAATTTATTGTGCCTTACAAAAATCATATTTTTCACTTTGGGCTTTATTTTGCTTTCTTATTGTACATTTGACGGTGAAATAAGACTTTTTGCACTGTTAATTTCAATTATCTCACTCTTTTTATTTTCCCGTTATGTGACTCCTACCGTTAAAAGGATATTTTTCTGGATATTTTTGAAATTTATTGCATATTTTAGCATTTTAATGAGAATAATACTGTATGCATTTAGACGGATATTGATCTTTTATGTTAAAAAATACGAAATTACTAAGCTTTTT
>JAZTXO010000081.1:0-24418 GCA_045636445.1 Eubacteriales bacterium
CTACTAAAATAGGGTAACGCGCACATAAGGAAAAATAGCTCGGTTTTACATAAAAAAACGAGTTGAAATATTGACAAATTGTAACAAACAGGCAAAAAGCGGCTAAAAATAGGCGAAAAAGGGTGTCGTACAGAGATGTACGGCACCCTTTTTCAATAGGCACAGAGAATATATTAACAGTTTATTCACAAACCTCAAACCCCTTGAAAAATAAGGGAAAATCGGCTCTCCAAAAGTGCCCGTTGGGGTCAAAATTGCCGGTCAAAATTGAGATTTGTTCATAAAATTCAAAATTAGTTCATATTCGGGGCGGTTAGGCCGCAAAAATATGGTAAAATGCACAAAAAACAAAAGAAAAATCCGTGAAAATTATGCATTCTCACGGATTTCCTGGTCTGAGTGACAAGACTTGAACTTGCGGCCTCTACCACCCCAAGGTAGCGCGCTACCAACTGCGCCACACCCAGATTTGTTGGATTTATGGATGCTATATGTGAAAAATAGTGGAAACTTTTTGTTGAAAAAACACAACACATCTCACACAGAGCCTTTATATTATATCACCAGAAGTTTCAAAAGTCAAGAGTTTTTTGAAAAAAACTAATGAATTTTAGAAAAAATAAACTATATAAGTTGTTTTGTGAGAAAAAAACGCTATTTGTTATGTAAAAATAGCAAAAAACATTTCCTTTATATCATTTTTTGTTGCAA
Source organism: Eubacteriales bacterium (assembly GCA_045636445.1). Lineage (GTDB taxonomy): Bacteria > Bacillota > Clostridia > Oscillospirales > CAG-272 > UBA1740. The sequence continues at coordinate 712 of JAZTXO010000081.1, forward strand.
AATAATTTTATTGTTGGCGAACTATTTTTTTAAAATAGTGGAAATTTGCTCTGAAATATGTTAAAATATATAAGTAACAAAATTTGAAGAGAGGAGATATGGTCTAAATGGTACTGATAATAGCCGAAAAACCAAGCCTTGCCCGTAATATAGTTGCCGGCATAAGCGAGAAAATGACTAAAAAAGACGGTTACTATGTCGGTGAGCAGTATATTGTTTCCTGGGCATTTGGTCATCTCTTTTCTCTTGCTGATATTGAACACTACAAGCCTACCGAAAGCGGCAGGTGGACTCTGGATAATCTTCCTTGCTTCCCCGAAAAATTCGAGTTCGAGCTTCGCAAGGCGGACAACAAAAAAGAGCCTGACGCAGGCGTTAAAAAGCAATTTTCAACTCTTGAATACCTTTGTAACAGAGCAGACGTTGACACTATCGTAAATGCAGGAGACGCTGACAGAGAGGGAGAAATTATCGTTCGTCTTTGCGTTGATAACGCTCTCAAGGGAGAGAAGATGCTTAAAAGGCTCTGGCTTCCCGACCAGACTCCCGAGACCGTTTCAAAGGCACTTCTTGAAATGAAGGATGAGTCGGAATACAATACTCTTGCATCCGAGGGTTATGCCCGTACTTATATTGACTGGCTTTACGGAGTTAATCTTACAAGGTATGCAACCATAAAGACGGGGAAGCTTCTTCGTGTCGGACGAGTTATAGCTCCCATAGTTCGAGCCATATACGACCGAGATATGGAAATTCGCAATTTCAAGCCTGAAAAATACTTCGTTATTCAGTCGGCAGAAGAAACTAATGGCGAAAAAGTAGAGCTTACAAGTAAATTAAAGTTTACAAAAGATGAAGAAGATAAGGCAATATCGAAGTCTGCCGAATATAATGAAGCCGGTGCGGTTGTTACAGCAGTAACCAGCAAAAACGAAAACATTTTCCCTGGAAAGTTATATTCGCTTTCAACCCTTCAGAACGTTCTCGGTGAAAAATACAAGATGTCTATGACCGACAGCTTGAAGATCATACAGAAGCTTTACGAGGAAGGATATCTTACCTATCCCAGAACCAACTCCGAATATCTTGCTACCGCTGAAAAAGATAAAATGAAGTCCATTATATCTAATATTGCCAAGCTTGGTTACCCGGTTCGTTTCAAGGATTCAAAGCATATTTTCGACGATTCGAAAATCGAAGCCCACTCTGCCTTGACACCTACTTACAAGATTCCTCCTAAAGAAAAGCTTTCGCCGGATGAATCTAAGGTTTATTCTACGGTGTTCCGTCGCTTTGTAGCTGTGTTCTGTTCGGAGGAGTGTGTCGCACAGAAGAGCGAGATAAAAATTAAGGTAGGCGATCTTGAGGAATTTAGCCTTAAGGGTACGGTTATACTTGAAAAAGGCTGGACAAAATACGACGATTATACGAAAAAGGATAAAATTCTTCCCAGGCTTCAGGTAGGCGATGAGGTCAACATTAATTTTGCTCCTGCCGAAAAGCAGACCACAGCACCAAAGCATTATACGATTACTACCTTAAATAATTACCTTAAGAATCCTTTTAAGGATGACAAAGCGAAGGCTAAGGAGCTTGAGGAATCGGGCGAGGTTGACGATGCCGACGATTACAAGGCGATTTTTGAGGGATTGGAGCTTGGTACAGAGGCTACACGCTCGGGTATTATTGATAATGCCAAAAAAAGCGGATACATTGAGCTAAAAAAGGACGTTTATACCATTCTTCCCGGTGGCGAGTATTTCATAGAATCTCTCGGCAGACTTTCCATAAGCATGGATAAATATAAGACCAGCGAGCTTGGTAAGGCTCTTAAGAAGGTTTATCGCGGAGAAATGTCGGTTGAAGAGAGCGTTAAGCTTGCGGAGAACGAAATATCGCAGGTATTTGAGCGTGGCGGTGCAAATATTCCCGTAGTTCAAGGCGTTGATACCGGAAAATACGGTGATATTGTCGGTGTGTGTCCCGCTTGCGGAAAGCAGGTTGTGCGAGGCAAATTCAGCTACGGCTGCATAGGCTTTGAGGACGGCTGCAAATTCCGAGTAGGCATCAACATCTGCCGTCGTGATATTCCAATCGAAGAGGTCAGAAGACTTCTTAGCGAGGGCGCTACGGTAAAGCTTTCGGGCTTTATTTCCAAAAACGGCAAACGCTTTGACGGACGTCTTGTATTGAAGGATAATAACGCTGTGTTTAATTTTGATTAAGGTTATCTTTAGATAGCCTTTTTCTTTTTGTGTCACAAAAAATATTTGTTGCATAAGATATTAATGTGCGAGCGAAAAACGCTCGAAAAGACAATCGGAGGGTCATTAACATATGAACAACAACTGCTTATGCCACATCTTTGACGACAACTGCACCTGGATTATCATTCTTGCGATAATCGTAGTATTTTGCTGCTGCTGCAATTCCTAAATGAAATAGGGATAATAGCACGGAACAGATACTTGCAAAGAAGAGGGAGCGCAACTCCCTCTTTTCTTTTTTTATTGATTTTGTGATGAAAAATAATATTTGTAATATTATATCAAATCGGAAAATATATTCTATTACAAAAAGTTTTTTGGAGGTAGTTATGTTTGTATGTTCTGTAAGAGCCTCGACAGTTAAGCTCTTCGGTTTTATTGCCCTGACTCTCGTGCTTTTAGTAGTTACGGTAAGTCTTGGTACGGGCGAAGCAGTTATGGCTGCGGCAGGAGAATCGGGAATAAATTACGGAGGTATAAAAAACAACGAAGACAGAGTTGCATTTATAAATAATTTCGGTATAAGCGTCGAGCAAACTCCTATTGAGGAAGAAGCGTTTACCATGCCCGAAAATTTTGATAGGGTCGTTCTTGGCTACAACGAGCTTCAAAAGCAGCAGAATTTAGATCTTACAAAGTATGCCAAAAAGAAGGTAACAAGATATACCTATAAGGTAACAAACTACAATTCTGATGGCGACGTTTATGCTAATTTGTTCGTTTATAGGTCGAAGATCGTGGCTTGCGATATTTGCTCCGCCGATTCATCCGGCTTTGTGACTCCATTGACACTTGTGGATAAATCAAATTTGAAATAATATAACAAAATAGTGCTTTTTGCCAACTATAATTAGCAAAAAGCACTATTTTTAAAGCAAAAATGAGAGAAATCCTAGTATTCCGTATGATGCAAGTGTCATTATAACACCCGAAATTATAACTCCTAAAAGGGTAGCAAGGATGGACCATCTTTTGTCAAGGTTAAATAGGGCCGCAATGAGTGAGCCGCACCATGCACCTGTACCCGGAAGAGGTATTCCGACAAAGAGCATTAATGCTGTGAACGCACCAACACTGATTCCGTGTTTTTTCTGTTTTGTGCTCTCTCTTTCGCCCTCTGTAATGACTTTTCCCTTGTGCTTTTCGGCTTTTCTCCTAAGCCACTCTACAAAAGGCTTGAAAAGCTTGTATTTGCTGAGAAAATCAAGAATTTTGGGCATAAGAAGCAGAATAAACGGAACGGGAATCATATTTCCCAGGATTGCGAGAGGTAAATTCGTGTAAAATGGAAGTCCCAAGGCACATCCTACGGGAATTGCTCCTCGCAGTTCAATAAACGGAACCATGGAAATCAGCAATACCCAGATTTCAGGTATGGCTTTGAAAAATTCAACTATATCACCAAACATCTAATTTCTCGTTTCTAATTTCTTGATTTAAAGAAAAACTTCTTTGTTTGTGCCGTAGAAAATATCGTCGTGGCCGGAAAGAATTTTGCAAAATTCTTCAAAAATATGCCAATCCCTATGCCAGTCAAACTCGTAGGCATGTCCCCATACGGAGAAAATTTTAGGCTCGTCGGTTTTTAGGTTTACAAAACGCTCGGCTCTCTCAAGGAGTCCTTCACCGAAATTTCTAGATGAAAAATTAAGTCGATAAAGGTCGCTTTGACACTCAAAGTCACCGGTTACGTTAACCGTTCTTGCGTATTTTATTCCGGTTTTTGCCTTGATCACCTCGACAACTCTGTCATCAACGTACCCGCAAGGGTAAGCAAGTCCGACTATTTCATATCCCACAAGGTCTGAAAGACGCTTTCTGTCCTCTTCGATTTGGTAGACTATATCCTCTTCGGAAAGCTTTGTCAGATCGGGGTGATTTAATGTGTGAGAAGCCACCTCGTGGCCCTCGTATATTCTTTTGACGTCGTGAGAAAAAACTTTATCACGGTAGACAAGCACTCCCTCGATGTCCTTCGACTCTCTTCCGCCAAAACCGCCGGAGTTAAGATTAAACGTACCCTTTAGTCCGTAACGGTTGAACATTTCAATAACCCTTAAATCTTGGGTAACACCGTCATCATAGCTGAAGGTCAAAGCCTTCATTTTGCCGTTAAATTTCATTTTTCCTCCGAATTATAGGGATTCCTCTCCTATTGTAGCATAAAAACGAGCCCTTTTCAATAGAAATGATGAATAAAAGTTAGAGTTTAATTTTGCAGCGTAATTTTGCAGCGATAGGGATATTGTTGACAAGTACGGTTTTTTATTGTATAATTATGTTAACAAGTAAATTTAGTATTGTACAATGTAAGTAATGCATTAAAATAAATTAAATATTTAAGGAGGACAAAATGAAAAAAACAATATCCCTTTTTCTTGGCTTATTTATGTCTATAATATCCATTATTTCGTTTGCCTCGTGTGAAATTATCAGCCAACAAGACGAAACAGACGATAACAGTCAAGCACCCCATCAGCATATCAAATCCGAACCTGTGAGAGAAAACGAGATTCCTGCGGGTTGTACTTCGAAAGGCAGTTATGATGAGGTAATCTACTGTGCTGACGAAAATTGCAGGGCAGAAATAAGCAGAGAAACCACAAAATACGAACCCTCTCATAGCTATGCCGACGGTGTTTGCGTTGCGTGCGGTGAAAAGGAGCCTACAACGTATTGCCTTACTTTTATGGAAAGCGAGGACAGAAGCTATTGGATAGTTTCTTTCAGAAAAGATTACAACCAGTATGTTGAGGAGATAGTTATTCCTTCAACCTTTGGATCCAAGCCTGTAAAAGCTATTGCCGAAGATGGATTTAAAGATTGCGGCTTTATACACAGCATTGATATACCCGATAGTATAACAAGTATTGGCGACTATGCATTTTATGGTTGTAAAAATATTTCGAGCATCGATATTCCGGACGGTTTAACGGAAATAGGCGAAAAGGCATTTGGGTGGTGTTTATCATTTACCGATATCACGATTCCCGACAGCGTAACAAGTATCGGTTACGGTGCATTTGTTGACTGCCATCAACTCAAAAGCGTAAAGCTTTCCGGTGCTATAACGAAAATCGAAAGTAATACGTTCTCATCTTGCAATAAACTTGAGAGTATTACGATACCGTCCGGTGTAAAGAGCATTGGCCGAGATGCGTTCAGTGGTTGTGATTCTCTTACAAGTATTACGTTACCGGATGGAGTAGAGAATATTGACTTCTATGCTTTCCAAAATTGCCGATTTCTTGCAAACATTACAATTCCGAACAGCATAACGAAAGTTGCAAAAAATGCATTTTCCGGTTGCAATAATCTTCAGTTCAGCATTTATGATGGTGCAAAATACCTTGGTAATGAAGAAAATCCCTACTTAGTTTTTGTGGAGCCTTCCTCAAGTTCTATCACAAGTAATATTCTTCACGAGGATACCGGATTGCTTTCCGATTCCGCATTTTCCGAATGCAGCAGTCTTGAAACTTTTGTTATTACAGCAAAGCTGACGAGTCTTGGTAACGCCCCCTTTATGTACTGCACTTCCTTGAAGAGCTTTGACGTTCACGAGGATAATTTGTACTATAAGGATATAGACGGAAATCTATATTCTAAAGACGGCAAAACCTTGATAAAGTATGCTGTAAAAAAGGATGAAGCTTCTTTCACCGTTCCGGATGGTGTAACTCGAATTGAGGACTTTTCATTCCGCCTTGCCAAATCCCTTGTAAGCATTAAATTCCCCGACAGCCTGGAAACAATAGGCAACTCCGCATTTGTTGGTTGCAGCTCACTTGCTGACCTTGAACTGACAGGCGGTATAAAATCCGTCGGTGAAAGTGCTTTCCAGTCGTGCTATTCTCTTAAGAGCGTTGTAATGTCGGATAGCTTGGAAAGCTTGGGAGATTATACATTTGAAGGTTGTAGGAGCCTTGAAGAGATTATACTGTCGAAAAGTTTGACAAGCATAGGCAACTACGTGTTTGCAGGTTGTTCTGCCTTGAAAAATATAGCGATCCCTGATTCTGTAACAGATGTTTACTCCAATGCGTTCGAGGGGTGTACGTCTCTTTTCAGCGTTACCATAGGCAGTGGTGTAACATACATTTCAGATAAACTTTTCGCTGATAGTGTACGGCTTGCTGAAGTAATCAATAGGTCTTCTGTTGAGATCACCGATCAGCATAAAATGAAAGAGTATGTAGTCGAAATACATTCCGGCGAAAGTAAGATAGTGAACAAGGATAACTTCGTTTTCTATACCTATAACGGAGTAAATTATCTTGTTGGATACGCAGGAGAGGCTACCGAGCTTGTTCTTCCAGCAAATTACAACAGAGAAAGCTACGAAATCAAAAACTACGCATTCTACGATTGCAAATCTTTGGTTAGCGTTACTATTTCCGAGGGCGTAACAAAAATAGGAGACTTTGCATTTAATGGATGTAGCTCGCTTAAAAATGTCAATCTTTCGAATAGCGTAACCAGCATTGGCAGATGGGCGTTTTATAGGTGCCAAGCCATTGAAAGCATAATAATTCCCGGCAGCGTAGTAAGCATAGGCGATTATTCCTTTGGCGTTTGTCTCTCACTTACCGATGTGTATTACACCGGGACGGAGGAAGAATGGGGTGCGATATCGATAGGTGATAATAATACGTATCTTGAAGATGCAGTAAAACACTTTGAATATATTCCCGAGACGTAAATTAAAGCAATTTTTTAAAGTATTACAAAAGAAGCGGACGCTCTTTACCAAAGGTATTGAGCATCCGCTTTATGTTTTTCAGCCCGAGTCAACGAGCCTTAATATTTTGTTAATATACCGATCACCAATATTTCTTGAAATCGGGAATAAGGTATCTTGCAAGAGCTTCAAGGTAGAAGAAGTCACCGTAAGCCGCGCACTCGTCAATGCCCTGTCCTTGGGGCTTTGCGTGAGTAACGTGGCAGATAAGACCGTCGTAATCTACGCCGATATCACCGGTGCATCTGTCGATAACAGCTTCAAGAAGCTGTGCCGCAGCGGACTCAAAGATAGCCTTATCGGGATCGGAATCCTCCATCATGCCTGCCATTTCAAGGAAACCGCAAGCGGAAATAGCAGCAGCGGAAGAGTCTCTCGGCTCGTCACCGTCAACAAAATCGTAATCCCAATAAGGAATGCAGTCGTCGGGAAGGTGGTTGAGCATAAAGTATGCAACGTTCTTATGTACTTCCTTGATGAAGGCTTCTTTCTGGTAAGAATAAGCGATAGGGAAGCCGTAAACGCCCCAAGAGTGACCTCTTGACCAGCAGGAATCGTCGGAGTTGCCCTGAAGAGTTACACCGTGCATAGGTGCAGACGTTTCCGGATCAAACTGATAGTGGTGGAAGGATGAGCCGTCCTCACGAATAAGATAATCCGCAGTGGTCTTTACGTGGTCAATAGCAGCCTTCTTGTATTCGGGGTTGCCTGTAACCTCGGACGCCCAGCAGAAGTAGGGAGCGTTCATCAGTGAGTCCATCATAGTACGGTAGCATCCAAGATTTCCACCTCTCCAACCCTTGTGAGCGCGGATAATGAACTTACCGTCGTGAGAGTAGCTGGTGTTATAGTAGTAGTCAAACACCTTGAGGGCAAGTTCCTTTGCAGCCTCGTCACCGGTAAGCTTATACGCAGTAACGCAGCCGATAAGGTAAACGAAGCCAACGTCATGGTCATCAAGACCAACCTTGTCTTCCCATCTGGTATAGTAGGTCTTGAGCTGTTCGAGAGCAACGTTCTTGAAGAAGTCGTCGCCGGTGAGCTGATATGCAAGCCAGAAGCAACCGGTATACATACCGCACTCCCAGTTGTTGTTTGCTCCTTGAGCATATTTATAATCCTTAGAGCAGGTAGAAGGGAAGCCCATGCCGTCTCTCTGGACTCTTGCCTTAAGCTTATCGCAAGCAGCCTTAGCCGCTGCCTCAAGCTTAGACTTATCAATTACGTGAGGTTTTGAAAATCTCTCGGGTCTGTCAAGTTTTAAAGTTTCTTTTACCATAGCATTGTTTGCCTTTCAAAATTGTTTGGTGATAATATTATAACCTAAAAAATATATTTTGTAAATAGGAATTTGTAATTTGTTACCAGTATTTCTTAAAATTGGGGACAAGATATCTCGCAAGAGCTTCAAGATAGAAGAAATCACCGTAGGGCGCGCACTCATCTATGCCTTGTCCTTGAGGCTTTGCGTGAGTTACGTGGTGAATAAGACCGTCGTAGTCAACACCGATGTCGGTTGTGCATTTGTCAATAACCGCTTCAAGAAGCTGAGCCGCAGCGCTTTCGAAAATAAGCTTGTCGGGATCGGAATTATCCATCATCGAAGCCATCTCAAGGAATCCGCAGGCGGAAATCACCGCGGCAGAAGCATCTCTTGGCTCATCACCGTCTACAAAATCATAATCCCAGTAAGGAATACAGTCATCGGGCAGATGATTTAACATAAAGTAGGAAATATCTTTGTGAACCTTTTTTATAAAAGGCTCTTTTGCGTAAGAATAGGCGATAGGGAAGCCGTAAACGCCCCAGGAATGACCTCTTGACCAGCAGGATGCGTCGGAATTTCCCTGCCAGGTAAGGCCATAGAGTGGCTTTGAGGTTTCGAAGTCGAACTGATAATGATGGAAGGTAGAGCCGTCATCACGAACAAGATAGTCTGCGGTGGTTTTTACGTGCTCCAATGCAGCCTTTGCATATTTTTTATCACCGGTATGCTCGGTTGCCCAGAAGAGAAGAGGTGCATTCAGCATAGAATCCATCATAGTACGGTAGGATTCAAATATTCCGTCTTTCGCTTTCTTGTTATTGCGAATAATAAATTTCCCCTCAAAGGAATAACAATGGTCATAATAATAATTCAGTATGTCCATTGCAACCTTTTCGGCTCTTTCGTCTCCAAAGAGCTTATACGCCGCAACGCAGCTTGGTATATAAACAAATCCTGCGTCGTGACTGTCGATATATCTGCCGCAATCGAATCTTTCCCGATAGGTTTCAATATGTCCGAGAGCCGTTTCCTTAAAAAATTCATCACCTGAAAGCTGATATGCAAGCCAAAGGCATCCGGTGTAAAGTCCTGCTTCCCAGTTGTCGTTTCTAAGACGAGCATATTTGAAGTTTTCCGAACAACTATTCGGAAAACTTGTACCGTCACGGAGTATGATGCGCTTTAACTTGGCACAAGCCGCATTTGCAGCCGCTTTAAGCTTGTTTTCATCTATGGTATGGGGTTTTGCCCATCTTTCGGGATTATCAAGGGTGATGTTTTTCGTAGCCACAATAGGAAACCGTCCTTTTTGCTTTTTTGATATTATAACTTAAAATATTAAAAATGTAAAGACGTTATGAAAATTTAAAACCCATGTATCAGAAAAACGATTATATAAGCTGGGTAAAATCTTCAATATATCTTTCGGATATAGCCTTTATATCCTCTGTGTATTCGTCGCTTGATTTGTCATACACTCCAAAAATACGCATTCCCGCTTCCTTTGCGGTTTTCAGCGCGCCTAAGTTATCATCAAGGAATATCACGTCTTCAACACTCTTGCCCATTCTTTCGGCAGCCATTTTGTATATTTCGGGGTTGGCTTTTGTAGTATTGAAATCGTCGCAGGACCATACGTTGTCAAAAAGATCAAAAATGCCAAGTCTTTTTAGGCAGGGATCAAGTGTTGCATGAGGACTTGCCGTTAAAACGTTAATTGAGTCTCCACGCTCTTTAAGCATTTTTACTGTTGAAATTACGTTTGACTTTTCTCCTATGGTGTTGGAATACTCATACACCATATTTTTCTTCATTTCCGAAACAAGCTCCTCTTCCTTCGCATCAACACCCATACCGATAAAGTATTTTGCAGTTCCGAGATAACCGAGCGGGGTGATTATTTTTACAATGTCTTTTTCGTATTTTATGGAGTTTTTGTCAAGTATACTTAACATTACACCTATATAAGTGTCCATCGAGTCCACAAGCGTGCCGTCGAAATCGAATAAATATGTAGCCATTTTTTTGTTCTCCTATTCAAAGCTTATTTCGAGGTCGGGAATACTTACAACCGTGGTTTTTGAGCACGGGTAGCAGTTTTCTTTTCTTGTATTGATAAGGTAATAATTATCCGAATAGAACGGGTTGTCGAAGAATTTTTTGTCGGTTGTAAATCTTTTCTCGCTCGATGGGAAAAAGCAGATTTTGGGTTCCATGATCTTGTAAAGCTCAAGATTTTTGTCGATAAACTCTTTAGAGCCCAAGGGCAGACCGTGGTGAGGCACTTGTAAGATATCGCAACAGAGGCTCTCGTCGGTTTGGAATACGGGTGAGCCGGATACTCTCATTTGATAAAGCCTTTCGGTGTCGCAATCTCCCGGTATCGCAAATTTTGTTCCGCATTCAAACTCAAGCATAAGTGCCGCGCAAATGTGATTCTGGCTCGGCGGGTTATCGTAATATCTGAAATCCTCAGCCATGAGCACGCGCACCCTTACACCTGCGAATTCGAAGCTCTCTCCGCTTTTCAAAAAGCTTTTTTCGGCATTCGGGTGAAGAGCCATCGTCTCCTCCCAAAGGGCAAAGCGCGCGCTTTCATCTATAGCCTCGCAGTGCCCGGGGTGGTTGTAATAAAAGGCTTTGATTTCAAGGCTCTCGCCCTGCTCCTTGATAAATCTCGTTGCAAGGTCGATGTGGTCGAGGTGGAAATGAGTGATAAACCAAGCGGATATTATCGGTTTTTCACCGCCCGTCATGCCCATCAGGTGATTTTTCAGGGCTTGAGAATTGAAGTCATATATCCCTGCGCCAAGCTCGTCCGCCTCTCCGCCGTCAATTATGATAAACGTTCCGTCACAAAGGCGGATAACGTAGCACATTCCGCTTGAATTAAGATTGGCTATCTGCGCAATAGTCATTTTGCGATTTTTCATAGCTTTACGCTTGCTCCTTCATCGGTATATATTATTCTGTCGCCGCATATTCTGATGTCTTCAATATAGGCGAGGTAGTCTTCCTTTGTTGCAAAGAGGGGCTTGAATTCTTTTATGATATTATTTGCTCTTTCAGCCCCGTTTTGAAGAAGCAGCTTTAGCATGCAAAGCTGCCATCTTGCGGAGTCAACGCAGGCAGCCATAGGATCTGTAATATAAAAATCGCTTCCGTGTCCTGTACCAACGTATCCTGCGCAGTAGGGATGAACAACCGGCATAATACAGGAAAGGTCGCCCATATCGGTGCTGCCCTTGCTGAAAGCATCCTCAAGGAAAACATAGGGTGTGCCCGGCAGCGCAAGCTCCATAGCATCTTTAGCCAAAAGCATCATATTATAGTCGTTGTTCAAGGGAGCATATCCGGGAGAGTCAACTATTTCAACATTTGCTCCAAGAGAGAGCGCCGCACCAACAAAGGCTCTGTTTACCTTTTTGTTTTCACGCACCATAGCCTCGTAGGTCTTGCCTCTGACATAGCTTTCGAGAGTAGCCGTTTCCGGAATGGCGTTTACCATACTTCCGCCTGATGTGACTATGGGATGAACACGGATATGCTCTTCATCAACAAAGGTCTCGCGGATAGCATTTACGGCATTAAGACCGCAGCTGGCAGCGTAAAGCGCGTTTATACCGGCCTGTGGCTCGCCGCCTGCGTGAGCAGCCTTGCCTTTGTAGATTATTCTCTTTGCAATGCAACCGACCGAACCTGCACGTATAAGGAAACGTGAGCCGGTGTGTACCATAAAGGCAATATCAACGCCGTCAAAGAGTCCGCGAGAGAGAAATTCGCTCTTTCCGCCGAAATATTTAATTTTTCCTTGTCTTTTAAGCTCGGAGCGATATTCAATTTCGAGAAGCTCTTCTGCAGGAACAGCGCAAAGGCGTATTTTTCCTACCATTCCGTCGGTAACGCCGTCTTCCTTAAGAGCTGCCGCAATACCGAGAAGAGCTGCGCACTGAGCGTTGTGACCGCAGGAATGAACTGCGCCTGTTTCGGGGTCGCTTTCGGGATGAGTGGGACAGATAACCGAGTCAAGCTCACCGAGAATAAGAACGGTTGGGCCTTCGCGCCCGGTATCAAGCTCGGTAACAAAGCCGGTTATATCCTCTGCCATAGTTAACTTGTAACCCAGAGAGAAAAACTTGTCAGCCATATAGGCGGAGGTTTTTACTTCCTTATATCCGGTTTCGGGATTTGCCCAAATGTATCTTTCCGAGTCAAGAATAAGCTTTTCGTGCTTTTTCAATGCTTCGTTTATCGATTTCATCTGTATATTATCCTTTTACTTTCTTTGTTATTACAAATACTATTCCTATGGAAATAACGAAAATGCTTATGCCGATGAGAGTTACAAAAACGGCTATCCAGTCGAACAGCTCGGCAATAAGTCCGAGACCGTAAGAGGAGATAGTGCTTCCAAGATAGCTGAAACCGTTAAGTATTCCTGCGATTTTTCCGGAATTTCCTCCCGCCTTCAGCGAAAGAGGAACCATACTTGTTATAATATTGTTTACACCTGCCATAAGGCAAGAAACTATACCGAATATAGCCACAGTTGCCACAAGAAGCGATTTAGAGGAAATAAGCAGAAGCACCAGAACTATAAGAATTGCCGAAACTGCAAACAGCAGCGTTACAGACAATACGAAATTCTTCGTTTTCTTTTGAAGATTTACAGCGACAACCGTACCGAGTATTGCCAACGTAGGCAAAAGCAGAGTGAGAAGAATAGAAAGCCAGTCGGGGGTAGAGTAGGTGTTCTTCAATATATCGGGAGTCCAAGCGGTAAGTCCGTCTTTGGTAAAGTTGTTTGCAACCGCAAAGAATGCAAGTACCGCAATGAGAGGGAGGACGGATAGATGCTTTGTTTTTTCGGGAATATGTACCGCATGCTCGGTAGCCTCTGCCGAAAGCTTCTTTTCTCCTTTTGTCAGCTTGGTAAAGAAAATCAGCCAGATAAATGCGACAATCAACATAGCCGATGCTGCAAGAATAAAGGTCATTCGGAAATCTGCGATGATAGAAAACAGAGCACTCACTCCGTAAACGATGAACGTACCTGTCGCAACCGTTGTACCCATAGCAATTATGGCTTTGTTCATATCCTCGTCGTGAAGCTCTTCGGAAAGAAGTCTTATAAGCGACGTCCAAAGGAATGACATGGCGATTCCGTTAACGAGCCAAATGTACTTAATGAGAGCAAAGCTTTCTACTACGGTAACTAAGAAATTCATTGAGCTGGCAACCGTCAAAGCGCCGAAGATAACGTACTTTATATTATATTTTTTACATAAAAATCCGTTTACCACCTGACCGATTCCATAAGCAAAGAAGAAGAAGGAGGAAACCATTCCGCACTCATTCTTCGTTACCCCGAAAGCAGGACCTATTTGAACTATGTTTGCATTGTAGCTTAATTTGCCGATATAGGAGCAGGTATATACCAACCAGCAAAGAGCAATAAGCAAATATACCTTCCTTTTGTTCGTTTTAATATTCATTCTAACACCTTTTTGTAAACTTATATTTTCATTATTTTCACAATTCTAAACATTTGCTCTGTTGCATCTGCAAGATTTTTATATGCAACCTCTTCATTCATTGCATATTCCGCGGTGCAGGGGGCTTTTAGTATAGGGAAGAACGCATCGATCCCGAAGTCGTTTAGTACCCTTGCATCATCTGTTACGCAACCTGCTAAAGCAAACACAACCTTGCCGTGCTTTTTTGCAACCGAAGCTATTCCTATGGGAGTTTTGCCCATTTTGCTTTGACCGTCGAGTCTACCCTCGCCGGTGATGACTATATCCGAAGTCTTGATTTTGTCCTCAAGACCTATCGCATCGCAAACAAGCTCAATTCCCGAACGAAGCCTACCTCCAAGGAATGAAAGAAAAGCAAATCCCAAGCCTCCGGCAGCACCTGCGCCGGGGTAATCGGACAAATCTTTTCCGAAAAGATCATTGCACAAATCGGCATAGCCTTTAAGCCACAAATCCATATTTTGAATCATATCGGAATCGGCACCCTTTTGCGGCCCGTAAACCGCACTGCAGCCGTTTTCTCCGAGAAGCGGATTTTTCACGTCACAAGCTATGTTAAATTCACACTCGGAAAGCTCCGGCAGAGCTTTATCTATATTTATTTTGCATAGCTTTGAGAGTCCGATAGCACCTTTGGGGATTGCAACACCGTTTTCGTCAAGAAGCTCAAAGCCAAGAGCTTCAAGCATACCCACGCCACCGTCGTTGGTTGCGCTTCCGCCGATGCCTATTATGAATTTTCTGCATCCGTCAAGAATTGCTGCGCGTATCAGCTCACCTGTGCCAAAGCTTGAGGTGAAGAGAGGATTTCTTTCCTCCTTTGAAACGAGAGTAATGCCTGATGCCGCTGACATTTCTATAACTGCCATGCCTCCCGGCAAAAGGCCGTATTCAGCAGTTATATTTCTTCCGAGAGGATCGTGAACGCTCACTCTCTTTAATTCGCCGCGTAGGGCAGAGCATAAAGCCGAAACAGTACCCTCGCCGCCATCTGCAATAGGCAAAACCGAGACGTCGGCATTGTCTAATACTCGTAAAACTCCTTCTTTTGCGGCATTTCCTGCCATTTTTGAGGAAAGCGAACCCTTAAAGGAGTCAATTGCAATTAAAACCTTCATTTTTTGTTTTCTATGAAATCCTTTGTAGCGTTGTAAATATTGAGATAATCGTTTGTCATTACCGTATCGATGCCCATTTCGAAGTATTCTCTTGCCTCGGCAGGTATATCCGCCTCGCAGAGATTACATCTTATGCCGTTTTTGTGAGCCAATTCGACAGCTTCCTTCGTGGGTTCAACGGCAGGGCGATAGAATTGGAGTTTATCAACACCAAGCTTGATAGCTCTGTTTACAAGCTCCAAAGCACTTATTTTTTCACCGCAACCAAGGCAGATGCGAAGATTTTTGGCATATTCCCTCACTTCCATTAAGGCTTTTTGGTTGCTTGACATAAAGTATATATGATCCTCGCAATCGTATTTGCGAATAAGGCTTACAATCTCTTTTATCTTAAGATCTTCCGAGCTGTTATCCCATATCTTTACGTGTATGTTCATAATGACACGAGCACCGAATTTCTTAAGGATTTCTTCAAAGGTAAGAATTTTGAGTCCCTTATAGTTTTCTCCGTGCTTTATTCCGAAATCAAGCTCCAAAAGCTCTTCGTAGGTCTTTTCGTAGATTTTTCCCTCTCCGTCGGAAACTCTCTCAAGTGTTGAATCGTGAGAGGACACAAGAACACCGTCTTTTGTCGCCCAGATGTCAAATTCAATCTCTTCAGCACCCAGCGCCACTGCCTCGCCATAGGCGGGAAGACTGTTTTCCGGTGCAACGGTATTAAATCCCCTGTGAGCGCAAAGTCGGGGATATTTCATAAATTTATCACCGGGTACGCAGGAAGGGCCTCCGTTGCGGTAAAGCCAAGGGCGGCGTCCCTCTTCTATGTATTCATAGTGGGATTTCATTTTGCCACCGTGACCTGCCGGCTTGTAATACTTCTTTTTCGGGTCTATGTCGCAGACGATTCTGCCAATACGGCTTTTCATATCCGCAATAACGCTGCCGTCGGGAGCAATAACCGAGCTGCAGCCGCAAAGAGGCGAATCCTCGCCGAGAGAAACCGACGCACGAAGAAGATACGCGTTGGTGTTATAGCAAAGGAATCGGTTTATTATTGAAAGAGCCTCGTGGGTGTCGGTGCGCTGATGAGAATTGCCGATTATAATGTCAACATTCTCTCTTGCAATGCGGGCAAAGCACTCGTAAAAATAAAAATCATAGCAGGTAAGGAATGCAAAGCGTAAACCCTCAAGCTCAAGTATATAAGGCTCGTTAAACTCATAGCTGTAAGCTACGTCAACGCCGTGACCGCCGTCTTCCTTGGTACGAACCTCGCTTGGCGCAGGGTGGGTCTTGAAATATCTGCCTACTAAATTTCCTTTGCGGTCAAAGGCGTGTGTTGTGTTGCGAAAGCCGCATTCGGTTGGATATGCCGCATTGACAAATACTATTGCGTTACATCTTATCGCTGCTTCTCTCGCCTTTTCCATAATTATAGGATTGAATTTTTCGGAGGCTTTATGAAAATCGTCATAGCCCTTTGCGTCTGCGGGAATATCCGAGTATTCGGGAAGAACAATAAGGTCTAAGCTGTCATCGCATTCATCAAGAAGTTTAAGCTGTCCTTCAAAGCAGGCATCTATATCCTTAACGTCAAATGAATAATAGGGTTGGATTATACAAACTTTCATATGTTACCTTTTATATTATGTTTTCGAAAAAGTCGCTTTCGTAGCCGCCTTCGGTCAAAATCTCAAAGGAAGAAGATAAAATTTCTTCAAATTCGGGGATATACCGCTTGTAATCGGGATAGAAATACTGCTCGTGTATCATAATTTTGATGATTTCTCTGTCCGAAAGAGCCGAAAGCATCTTTGAAATCTCTTCTTTTTTGAAAAGATTAAGCACAATATCTATCGCACCGTAGCTAACTCCGTCACTTGTAACAAGTTCGCCGGCAATAAGCCTTTTTGCTTCCTCTTTCGTGTTTTGATAGGAAATTCTCGGCTCGTCTTTACTGCCGTAAAGACCGAGAAGCCCCTTGTATCCGTTACACTTCATAGCATCTATTCCTTCGTTTGTTAAAGCACAGTAGTGAACGGTCGTTGTTGTGGCTAATGAATCTATTTCTGCAAATCGAAGTATTTCTTTGTTTACATTAGCACAATCGAAAAACACCTCGTCATACCCCGAAGCTACGTAAGGTCTAACGTTTTCCAGCCTGGAATGAAATGACATTTTCAGCCAATCGGAATTGCTTTTCCATTCATTTTTATATTTGTCGGTCATATCGGCAAGGCAAAATCCCTCGCATTCATAGAAGAGATTTAACTGCACCTTAACGTCGAATTTTTCGTGGAGTCTTTTGTACATATTAAGATACGGATGGTCAAAAATGCTTTTGTAGTCAAAGTCGCATATCTCTTTGAAAAATCTTATATTGTCATCAACCGTAAAAATGAAATTTTTCATATATCATACCGCCTGTAAAATCAAAATCCGCTGAAAATAAGTAAAATGCAGCTATTTTTGCAATCTTTTCGTTTGTTCATTTCAAACAGAGCATATCAATATCAGAGTCCGAAACCAAGATCCGTAACCGAATAATGAGGTGAAAATTAAAACTCGTTTATAGCATTTTTCAGGTCGGTGAAAAATCGGCAAAGGTGGAATCCGTCTGCTACTGCGTGGTTTATATTCATTGTAACCGGCATAATTTTTCTGCCGTTTTCTTCTTCAAACTTGCCCCAAATAACAACCGGGAAAAGGCAATCGTATCCACCGCCAACGTGAAGTGTAAGGCTGTTATACTTTACCCAGGGGAGGCAGGAAATGTCAAAGATGTTTTTAGGCTGGTCGGGTAAAAATCCGCATTCGTTTTTGTGCTTTTCGCAGTCTTTTACGACTCTGTCGTGAAAATCGTAAAGGTCGTCTGAATATTCGGTGACGAATTTAACAAACTCCTCTGTTTCGGGATTGAAATCTGTATAAGAGGGAGAAACCTTGTCCCACCTAATAAGCTCACCCGCCTCGTTTCTCGAAAGCCTGAACTCTTCTCTTGAGTTGATTATCTTTGAAACTACCCACATCATCACCGGGTAAAATTTAAGTCCCTTAGCTTTTGCAAAATCGTAAAGATTTGTTACGTCAATATCCACCGTCATATTCATAACGATAGGCAATTCACCTGTGTATAATTTGAAAAGTTCCCGTCTTTTCCAGGTGTTTATGTCAATTTTTGTATACATTTTTAATATCCTATGTTGTCTTTAGAGTAGTTTTCAGGCTCGAAGTTTTCAATATTCACCTCGCTTGCCGAAATACCAAGCTCGGAGCAGATAACAGACAGCACCCTGCCGCCGATATGCTCGGTACCCTTGTCGGTGTAGAAGTGTACCCAGTCAGAACGATAGGAGTCGGGGAAGGTACAGGAAAGCGACCACAGGTCGTTTATAACAGTATCTGTGTCAGAAAGCACCTCAAGTGCCGCTTTATTGTATTTATCAATTGTAGCATTATGTCTCATAAAATCGGGCCTTGCAATAGCCTCGTTGACCGAGGTAGAGGTAGCAAAAACGATCTTTGCGTTAGGACAAACCATGCGAAGTCTTTTGTATATTCTGCCTATGGCGTTTTTGTAATAGTCAATAGTGGAGAGAGGCTCGTCACCGAAAAGCTCAAGGCAGTCCCAAAGACCTGCATTCCAGTGTATAAGATCAACGTCCTTGCCAAAGCCTGATTTGTCTATCCATTCGTGAGCAAATCGAAGCAGATTTTCAGCGTATTGGTTGTTATCGTCGGGATAATACACCTCCGCCACGCCTGAAAGCGCCTCCTTTACGTATTTGTCGTAACCCATTCTTATAGAGTCACCGAAGAGTATTATTTTTTTCATCGCATCCTTATCTCCTTGTTTTATGTGATTGCTTTCAGTCGAGAATTACCGATTTTTCATTTTTGTTTTTGGGATATTCTCTGATTCATTTTATATTATAGCACTGCAAACCGCCTTTTTCAAGCAAACACAAAAATTAAGTTCTAAAAAGCTAAAAATACTATGTATTTTTATAAAATTTACGGAAAATGGAAAAGGCAAGGCCCGTTTAGTGAGTCCTGCCTTTGATTTTTTCTAGGCCGTTTTAAATGCCGAGTCGATTAGCAGCGTAGAGATAAAACAGCATTGTAGACGAATACCATTCCGAGCATTTTGTGGGAATACCGGTTATAGGATCAAGCTCCTGACCCATTTTAATGCTGTCAAAGTGTTTGCTCCAAGCCTCAACCCATTTTTCACATAGATTGTTAAATTCGTAATCAAAGCCGTATTCTTCCATCCACAATGTAGACCTTAAAGCAATAAGTCCTTGGGAATAATATCCCCAACAGTTGCTTTCCGCATGACCTTCAACCGATGGGTCGCAGATTGCCATAGAGGGATAAGGGTAGGGAGTTGCAAACTCCTTTGGATTTGAAATATGTTTTTTGTAAATTTCGGAAATAAGCTCTTTGTCCTCGTTCTTGTCAAGAACGCCTTCCATAAAGAGGTGAAAAACTGTGGAGGAAAGATATTTTCTCTGCTTTCCGCTTTTGTCAACGTCGTAAAAGAAGCAATCTTCTTCGTTAAAACAGGTATCAAAGAGTTTTTTCTTAACCGCCATAGCTTTTCCTCGCCACAAATCAGCTTCGTCACGTAGCATAAGCTCCTCTGCCATACTTGAGAGGGAAGTTAAGGTTGCATAAAAGTTGCAGTTCATATCAACGGCAATGATAGGAGCGACCTTTTCGCCTTCGGGTAGCACTGCCGCATTTTGTTCAATGCCGTCAACGTAATATTTTCCCTTGCAGGAAAGTCCCTCAAGTCGGCCGCTCATGTCGTGTCCGGTATCAAAACCTACGAACATTTCAACAAGTCCAAGTCCTAAAGTCATTCGGTGGCTTTCAAGCCAGCCTGCCCATTTTTTTGCCGCTTCATATATCTTTTTGAGAAAATTACGGTTTTTATTCATTCGATAAACCATAAGGCAAAGCCTTGCAAAGGAAACACACTCCTGAATTTGGGAATAACCGACAATCTCCCCTTTGCCTTCTGCAAGACGTTTGTCAAGTATCTTGCAAGGTAGCTGCCCATCGGGACGCTGATAGGAAATAAACAGTTCAATAGTGTTTTCCGCAAGATATAGTTTCTCGGGATTTTGCATAGCGTAAAACACCGCATCGTAAACGTGTTCAAGCCATACGCCGGGATATTCTGTCGATATTAAAAGCAGCGGCTTGTCCATTCCCTGAAAGCACCTGATATGTTCACCATCAAGCCTTGATTTTACAATTTCTTTGATTTCTTTATACATCGTTTGTTCCATTGATTCATATTTTCTTTTATTAAATGTTTTGCGAGGTAGGGGAGAGAACGTAGAGCTTTTGCGAAGCCTTGATATAGAATTTGAAGCGTTCTGTACCGTTTGCTTTTGCACTATATTTCGCAAATCGAATATATCACGTCGTCTTGTCTCGTGAGAGACAAACGACACTTTAGGCGTGGGTCATAAGACCAAAGGGTATAAAAAGCGGCTAAAAACAAGGGTTGTAAAGCCAAAAGGGTATATTTTACTGTTTCTTTTCCCACTCTTTATGTGCTAAAAACCACTTTTCGCTATGAGCGCCCAATGCTCCGATTTGTCTTGGGTGTGCAAGTGGTAGAACCTTAATCGTCTTTCCGTTGATAACGACTTCGGTCTTTGTACCATAGCCATACATATCCACATATTCACCTAGGGTTGAGTACGGAATCTTTGCCACCTTTTTAAGATATTGTGCTATTGGAATATCACCAAGCAAAACAAGCAATTCTGCCTCGGACTGCATTAGTTCCTCGGTTATTTCAATACTTCTTGCCTTGTCGCAAAAGGCAGATGGACGAGCTGGTATCGTCACGGGGGTTAAGTGATACTCCTCAATTAAAGGATTGTATTTTTCTTTGAGTGCTTTTGCTTGGCTTGGATTGATTCGTGTTTCGGGAAGACAGTCGCAAAGCCAAGCGTCACTACGAGTGTAGCCAAGCGGTGCAAGGATGTTATCGTCCAATACCTTGGCGGATGGTCCGTTGAGTTGCTTGCCCGCAGGTTCAAGGTATCCGAGTTCTTTAGGCATATTTATTTTGCTAATAATGTTTCTCGCTTCATCTTCGTTGCCGTCCCAAAAAATTCTCGGTTCACTTGCCACCGCAAGAGCTTGGCAAACGATTTGTCCGTCTTTCTTCCATCTTGCGTGGACAGCGCTTGCATATACTCCGAGTACGAAAACTTTTTTGGGGGATTTATCTTCTTGCACCAAAGGGTGCAGTTCTTGTCCAAATGGGAAATAACAAGACATGCTTTTCTCCGTTTTCTTCGATATGTTATACTAAACTGCTATAAAACGAACTTTCGAGTTTTGCTTAAAACTCACATTTGTTCCAAGGCGATTTTGGGGCGTTTTTTAATTTTGAACACCGATTTTTTGTAGGGGGGTACTCTCGCCGTTTTATTGGCAAAAAAATGTTCATTGCGGCGGGAGCAAGCCCCCGCCCTACGGGGTTATTGTGGTTTTTTGTTGAGACAAATGACAGACTCAACGTGTCCCGTAGCAGGGAATAAATCAAAAGGCGTAACCTCGCTACCGATATATCCAAGCTCTTTGAATATCACCATATCTCTTGCAAGTGTTTGCGGATTGCAGGAAATGTAAATAATTCTTTGCGGATTTAACGAAGAGATGTACTTTATAAGCTCTTCCGTCGTTCCGCCTCTCGGGGGATCGAGGATAACGATGTCGGGTTTTATCTTTTCGCCCCTCTGTTTTTCCGCATTTTCAAGCAGTTTTTCTGCTCCGGACGCATCACCTGCGTAGAATGATGCATTTTTTATGCCGTTGTTTTCAGCGTTGAATTTTGCACATTCGACAGCGCTCTCAACTATTTCAATACCGATAACTTCACCGGCTTCGTCAGCCATAGAAAGACCGATAGAGCCTGCTCCGCAGTAAAGGTCGAGAACAAGGTCGTCTTTCGTTGGTTTTGCAAGGTCTTTTGCCTTTGCGTAAAGCAGTTCTGCCGCATCGTGGTTTACCTGATAGAAAGAAGGAGCAGTTATTTTCAGCTTCACTCCTGCCAAAGTATCAAAAATGTAATCTCTTCCGAAGAGAGTAATATATTTTTCACCTAAAATAACGTTGGTGTTTTCCTTGTTGACGTTAAGAAGAATTCCAACAACTTCGGGAAATTTTTCGGTAATCAAATTTACAAGCTCGCTGGAGCAGGGCATCGAGTCACCGTTTATTACAAGGGTAAGAAGCACTTCTCCGCTGACCTCGCCACGACGCAGATAAATATGTCGGAGAAGTCCTTGGCTCAACTCCTCATCATAAACCGAAAGGGTGTATTTTTCGAAAAATTCGCGAAGTGCAGCTAATATTTCTGCAAAAATCTTTGGAGCAAGAGGACACTTCGAAGCCTCGGTTACTCTATGGCTCTTCGGAGCATAAAAACCGATGGCATATCCGTTTTTTGTTTTAGCAATAGGGTACTGTGCTTTGTTGCGATAATGACTTGTTGCAGGTGAGCTGACAAGGGGCAGGACTTCAACTTCCGGAAGACCGCCTTTCTTGAAAATCTGACGCACTGCCTCTTCCTTTAATCCTTTTTCATACTCGTAAGAGAGGTTCTTGTAAGCACAGCTCTTGCAACCGCCAAATTCGCATCTGTCGTAGCACCAAAGGGAAGAGCGCGAGAGATATTCTTCTGCCCTTCCAACCGCAAAGGAGGATTGCACCTTGATTATTTTTGCCTTGACCTTGTCACCGGGTATGGTGTCGGAAATAAAAATTACCTCTCCCAAGTGCTTTGCAACTCCAAAACCAAGGTTCGTTATATCAACTATTTCTAAATCTAAAACATCGTTCTTTTTAAGCTTCATTTATGTTAAACTCCATAAATTGTTAATAAAAGTTTGCAAATTAAATGAATTCGTCTTTAAATCTGTTGCGATACTCCTTTGGAGTTTCACCAAAAGCTCCTTTAAATGTTTTTGCAAAGTAGGAAGCGTCGGTGAATCCGCAAGCCTCGGCAATTTCGGCAGCAGACTTGTCCGTAAGCTCCAACATTCGCTTTGCAAGCTTCAAACGGTAGCTTATAATATATTGCCTTAAGGTAATGCCTTTTTTGTCCTTAAGCAGTTTGCTGATGTAAAATGGGTGATAGCCAAAAATAGCACCTATCTCGGTGTTTGAGATTTTGTCCGAGCAATTTTCTCTAATATATGAATCGAATTCTTCAACCATTCTTGCAGGTAATGCCTGCTCGTCGGAGGTTTCGGCAGCTTTAAGAAGTACCAACTTTAACATTGCGGAAATTTGCGCTCTGTACTGACCTTCGGCAGAGGTGAAGATGTTTGCCATGCGGATAAATCCGTCACGCTCGGCTTCCATATCCTCAAGGTGTATGTATTTATCAAAAGGAGCGGAGTCATTAGTGTTGTGACATAGCTCTGCTTTAAAATCTGCGGCAGGATCAGGAGTAATTCTATCAAAAGGTTCTGGATTATCGTCAGTCAGGTCAAAGTCAATGACAACAGCTCTCATATACTTGCTTTTTAGCTTGTAGGGCACACCTGCCGGAATATAGAGAAAATGCCCGGGTGAAAGATGTCCAAGCTTTTCATCGCCAACGGTGGCGGCAATGTCTCCGGAAACCATATATATAAGCTTTGCATTGTAGCTTATGCACTCCTCGCCCTTGGAGGTCTTTTCGTAAAGAGAGGCAGAACGAATAAAAGGGTTTAGCTTGTTAAAATTCATAAATTAAC
>JAZTXO010000082.1:0-2677 GCA_045636445.1 Eubacteriales bacterium
ACATTCGCTCACCTTGACGCAACTACGGTTCTTTCCCGTAGCATTGCTTCTCTCGGTATTTATCCTGCCGTCGATCCCCTCGACTCCACCTCTCGTATACTCTCCCCCGACGTTGTTGGTATTGAGCACTACGAGGTAGCAAGACAGGTACAGAGCATTCTCCAAAGATACAAGGAGCTTCAGGACATTATCGCAATTATGGGTATGGAGGAGCTTTCCGAAGAGGACAAGATCACCGTTTCCAGAGCAAGAAAAATTCAGCGTTTCCTTTCTCAGCCCTTCTCGGTTGCCGAGCAGTTTACGGGTATGGAAGGTAAATACGTTCCTGTTAAGGAAACCGTTCGCGGATTCAAGGAAATCCTTGAAGGAAAGCACGACGATCTTCCCGAATCGGCATTCCTCTTCGTCGGTACGATTGACGAGGCAGTAGAAAAAGCGAAAAAACTTGCGGCTGAAGCCTGATAGGTGACGTGTATGAGATCATTTCACCTTGAAATAGTTACTCCTGACGGCTCGGAATTCACCGGTGAAGTCGAAAGCCTTTTGGTACGCACTGACGAGGGCGACATTGAAATTCTCGCAGGTCACGCAGAATATCTTGCAACAATTGCTACCGGCAGGGCACGTATCCGCATTAACGGCAACGACAAAATGGCAGCTGTTTCGGGCGGATTCTTGTCTGTTGACAAGGAGTCTGTAAAGCTCGTTGCAACTACCTTTGAATTTGCAGAGAATATTGATATTTCCCGCGCAAAACTTGCAAAGGAAAATGCAGAAGCAGCAATTTCCAGAGCAAAAAACGACAGAGATATTCTTGTAGCAAAGGCTAAACTTGCCAGAGCAGTCAGCCGTATATCGGTTGCAAATCAAAAATAAAAAAATACACCTCACAAGACTTTCAGAAATGGGTTTTGTGAGGTGTATTTTATTCAATTTATTTATTAAGACCGATTTCGATAAAAATTCTACGTTCAAGTAGCACGAAATGCTTCAAAGCGATTACTTACATATTTTTAAGGAATGGCGGAAGCGAATTTTTGGTCAATATGAAAACGGTAACGGCAACCGCAAGGGTTACTACCGAAATTATCAGAATTACAATTGTAGTTTTGCCAAGCTTGGTACTTTTTGTGCTTCCCTGGGCCAACTTTGCGGCACGAAGAGCTGTAATTATAGGCTTGTAAAGAAGCATAACAACCGCGGCATTAAGAACCGATTTTGCAAAATTAAAGGGTATAAGCAATGGCAAAAGAAGTCCCGCAACCACAGACACCGGCTGACCGGTATAAAGAGGAGTAATCAGCAGATTAAGCGGCACCATAGCAGAGGTATAAACAAAAGCGGCAAGGAACAAACCAGCAACTGCTCCGGTCATAGTCCTGCGATATTTATATACAACCGACGCAACATAAGAGAATATAAAACTGGAGGCAAAATCCATAATCAATCCAAATATTCCCGTTTCAAACCCGGTTATAAAGCTGGATAGCAAGGACGTAACGATGCACATAGGCAATGTGGCAAGAGGGCCGTAGACAAATGCACCGATTGTCAGTATAGCATCCTTTATATCAATAGTTAAAAAGGAAATTCTAATTCCTGCGGTAGCAAGGCTTACAACAAATGCAAGTGCTGAAAACATTGCTATTCCGCACATTTTTTTAATAGACGAATTTTTCATAACAAATCAACCTGCAAAAGCAAGTCCTCCCTATTCTATACTTTCAGGGAATAAAAAAGCTCACAGATAAAATATCCGTGAGGAAACAAAAGCGGCTTAGATCGCCCAATTTCTTTTCTCATCCGGACTTTACCGTCGGTCAAGGAATTTCACCCTGTCGGGAGCGAGTTTTTTCAAATTTACGCTCTTCGCAGACTATACTGCCGGTATGGAATTTCACCATTCCCCAAAGATTTTATTACAGTTTTCACCAATATAATATGATGATAATCTTTATATTGTTACATTTTTGTGAAATTCCCCGACACAGTAAAGTGTCGGGGAATAAAACTTTTTAGTTAAATTCTAAATTGAAAATTAACCAAGGATCTCAGCAACAACGCCCGAACCAACGGTACGGCCACCCTCACGGATAGCGAAACGAAGACCCTTCTCACAAGCGATAGGAGTGATAAGCTCAACGTTCATATCAACGTTATCGCCAGGACGGCACATCTCTACGCCATCGGGAAGGTTGATGATACCGGTAACGTCGGTAGTTCTGAAGTAGAACTGAGGTCTGTAACCGGAGAAGAAGGGCTTAGAACGGCCACCCTCTTTCTCGGTAAGAACGTAAACCTGACCAATGAACTTGGTGTGGGGCTGAACAGAACCGGGCTTGCAAAGAACCTGGCCTCTCTCGATCTCGTTCTTCTGAACGCCACGGAGAAGAAGACCAACGTTGTCACCAGCCTCAGCATAGTCCATGAGCTTGTGGAACATCTCGATACCGGTTACAACGGTAGAAGAGGACTCGTCCTTGAGACCTACGATCTCAACAACGTCTGCCATCTTGATGGTACCTCTCTCAACTCTACCGGTAGCAACAGTACCACGGCCGGAGATGGAGAATACGTCCTCTACGGGCATAAGGAAGGGCAGATCAGCCTTTCTGTCGGGAGTAGGAATGTAGGAGTCAACAAAGTCGGAGGCCAAGCGGTCTTAGGAAGACAACAT
>JAZTXO010000083.1:0-2131 GCA_045636445.1 Eubacteriales bacterium
TAACGATAGAGGCTGTGCTGTTGCTGATAGCGAAATGGGATTGCTTGCGGGTGGAGACAGAATTGAAGGGACTCTTTTTGGTAACGGAGAGAGAACCGGAAACGTTGATATAGTCACTCTTGCGCTTAATATGTATTCTCAAGGTGTTGATCCCTGTCTTGAGCTATCAAATTTACCCGAGATCTGCGAAATTTACGAGCGTGTAACCCGTATGCATGTTTATGAAAGACAGCCTTATAGCGGTAAGCTTGTCTTTGCAGCATTTTCCGGCTCTCACCAAGACGCTATTGCAAAGGGAATGAAATACAGAGAAGGCAAGGATATCAATTGGACTGTGCCTTATCTTCCCATAGATCCTACAGACATAGGAAGAGTTTATGAAGCCGACGTTATCCGTATTAATTCACAGTCGGGTAAGGGAGGCATCGGATATATTCTCGAAACACAATTCAAGCTTAATCTTCCTCCGAAGATGCGAGAGAGCTTCGGTTATCACGTCAAGAGCATTTCGGATCACGAGCACAGAGAGCTTTCTCCTGCCGAGGTTCACGGTATCTTTGTTAGAGATTACGTTAACCTTGCAGAGAAAGTGAATATTTCCAGGGCCAATTATACCGACTCACACGACGGTGTAATTGAAGGTATCATCACCATTGACTTTAGCGGTAAGGCCTCGAAGGTTGCGTCGGAGGGTAACGGCCGTCTTGACTGTGCAAGCAATGCATTGAAATCTGTAATCGGTATGGATTACACTCTTGAAAATTACAGTCAGCATGCGCTGGACGAGGGCACGACGTCAAAAGCTGCCTCGTATGTCAGCGTGTTAAAGGATGGCAAGGTGTTCTGGGGGTGCGGTATTGACAGTGATATAGGAACTTCCTCGGTTAAGGCGCTTGTCAGCGCAGTTAATAAAATGCTTTCTAGCAAGTAACAGTTTAGAATAGGAAAATAATTTATGAAAATGACAGGAGCAGAAATTATCGTCAACGTTCTTATAGAACAGGGTGTTACCGACGTTTTCGGATATCCCGGCGGACAAATACTTAACGTTTACGATGCGCTTTACAAATACAGAGATAGAATAAACCATGTTCTTACTGCCCATGAGCAGGGAGCGTCACATGCGGCTGACGGCTATTCCAGAGTCACCGGAAAGGTTGGCGTTTGTATTGCGACATCCGGCCCCGGTGCGACAAATCTTGTAACCGGAATTGCTACTGCAATGCTTGACTCGATTCCGATGGTTGCTATTACCGGCAACGTGCCTTGTTCTCTTATAGGTAAGGACTCCTTCCAGGAAATTGATATTACGGGAATTACGCTTCCCATTACGAAGCACAATTATTTTGTCAACGATATAAACGAGCTTGCCGATTCATTGCGTGAAGCCTTCGCTATAGCAAAGTCGGGAAGACCGGGACCGGTTCTCGT
The DNA here is from genome assembly GCA_045636445.1 of Eubacteriales bacterium. Lineage (GTDB taxonomy): Bacteria > Bacillota > Clostridia > Oscillospirales > CAG-272 > UBA1740. The sequence continues at coordinate 1,432 of JAZTXO010000083.1, forward strand.
TGACGTTCCTAAGGACGTACAAATAGGAACTTGTGAATATTCTCCAAAGGAGCCACTACCGAAAATACCGCTGCGAATTCCGGCAGATGAAGAAATCGACGAGGCTATCAAGCTTATTAATGAAGCAAAGCGTCCCTACATATACATTGGAGGCGGAGCAGCGGGACTTGGAATGGGCGAGGAGATCGTTAGGTTTGCAGAAAAGATTGATGCGGTAATAGGCTGCACCTTTATGGGACTTTCCGCAATCCCTGACGGCTGTGAACGTTTTCTGGGTATGCAAGGTATGCACGGACATTACGCATCTTCTATTGCACAGAATGAGTCCGACCTTATAATAGGTATCGGTGTCCGTTTCAGCGACAGAGCAACCGGAAACGTGAAGAAATTTGCAACCGGAAGCAAGATAATTCAGCTTGATCCCGATTTTTCTGAAATAAATAAGAACGTTCAGGTTGACGTCGGCATTGTTGGTGACGTTGAGTATTCTTTTAAGAAGATTGTGAAAGCCGTTTCAAAAAAAGCAAATCCCGAATGGATAGAAAGAGTTTCATTCCTTAAATCCGAGGAACAACGCTTTGAGAGTGAAATCCTTTTGGAAAGCAACGCAAAACTTCCTCCCAAAACCGTTTTTGACGTTATTAATAATAAAAAGCCGAGAGGTACGGTTATAGCTACCGACGTCGGTCAGCATCAGATG
>JAZTXO010000084.1:0-9005 GCA_045636445.1 Eubacteriales bacterium
AAATGTTGTATAATAATATATTATAATATTAAGGAGGGGAGCAGGACTTGGATAAAGAGTATCTTTTTGAAATTAAGAAGTCAAATTTGAATAATCTATCCGAACTGTCTCTCGCTCAGTCTAAACTTTGTGAAAGACGCATTTGTGAAATTGCAGAGATCGCAGATTATACAACCGATTTCATCATAGAAATGCTTAAGGAAGATATAGATCCTTATGAGGTTTTATCCTTGATTTCCGATACTTATCCCGAAACGGAATGCATCTTGCATAAAGACGTTTTGGATGAGAACGTTTATAGACTAGGCCATAGCGATAAGATTCAATCGGTTTTTGATAAGCTGAGACTTGCCGAAATGCTTGTTCTGTTTTTGGATAAAAAAGGGGTAAGGTTCTCCGAAAAGGATTTTCTTCCCGAGGTTTCAGCAGATCAAACGTTTGTTTACGTTAAAAATGCATTTTCCGACGAGGCATACGATGTATTTAGTCAGAGCTTTGACGATCCTCGAGTAAGATATGCCGAAAATTTCAAAGAGGCGCTTGGATTTGTCAGCTCTGGAGCTGTTACGTATGCCATTTTGCCTTTAGAGGAAAGAGGTTCGAGAATAGCCTCGGTTGCCGAAATGCTTTTTAAGTTTGATCTTAAAATCAACTCGGTTATTCCGGTTTTTGGTATTGACGGTCAAGCGGATATAAAATATGCGATGGTTTCAAAGAATTATTCTGTACCCGAGATCATAAATGAGGACGACAGGTATCTTGAAATAAGGCTTCCGCAAAAATCCGAGCCGAATTTAACCGAGATACTTTCGATTGCCGCCGGACTTGGCATAGAGGTTTACAGAGTGAATACGCAAAGCATCAACACTGATGACGGTGTTCTGCTTTACTATTCGATTGTTTTTTGCGGAGAAGGCGTTGATTATACCGCACTTCTTGTATTCCTTACCTTGTTCGTTAAGGAATACGGTGCAGTAGGCTTGTATAAAAATTTGGAAGAATAAATATAGGTGGATAAAATGAAAAAAACTTTAGAATATAAAACGAAAGGAACCTGCTCTCGACAGGTTAATATAGAAGTTGAGGACGGAATAGTAACCGGTTGCACATTTGTTGGCGGTTGCGCAGGAAACACTCAAGGGGTTGCTTCGTTGGTCGTTGGTATGAAGGTTGAGGATGCTATATCGAAGCTTAAGGGTATTAAGTGTGGCTTCAAACCTACTTCCTGCCCGGATCAGCTTGCATTGGCACTTGAGAAAATTGTTAATGAATAAAATTAGGAGAGAATTTATGTTTGAAAATGAATATTTAAGATGGCTTGACTCCGATGCTCTTACTACCGAGGAAAAAAACGAGCTTCGCTCTATTGAAAGAGATAACGAGGCAAAGGCGTTAAGATTTTCAGCTCCTATGGATTTTGGAACGGCAGGACTCAGATCCACTATGAATATGGGTATCGGCTGTATGAACAGATTTACCGTTGCCCAGACAACTAGAGGTATTGCCGCTTTGGTTAAGTCTGCCGGAGGGGAAGAGCGTGGCGTTGCAATTGCTTACGATTCTAGAAATAATTCTAAAGCTTTTGCAAAGGTTTGCGCATCGGTTTTGGCTGGTTCGGGAATTAAATCATATATTTTTGACGACATAAGACCTACTCCGGAGCTTTCATTTGCGGTGCGAGAGCTTTCCGCACTTGCAGGTATTAACATTACAGCTTCTCACAATCCCAAGGAATACAATGGCTACAAGGCTTATTGGGAAGATGGAGCTCAAATCGGTCCGGAGCAGGCAAAGATCGTTTCTTCGGAAAGGGAAAACTTTGACGTTTTGGATACCGAAGGAATCATGGATTACAACGAAGGTGTAAAACGTGGTATAATAGTTGAGCTTCACGAGGACTTTGATGAAAAATACATTTCAGCAGTTCTTTCTACATCGATTAATCCCGATACGGTAAAGAATGTTGCCGATCAGCTTAAGGTTGTATATACTCCTCTTCACGGGGCGGGATATAAGCTTGTTCCCGAGGTGTTTGGCCGTATGGGACTTAAATATCTTTATACCGTTGACGAGCAGATGAAGCCTGACGGTAATTTCCCGACGGTTGCAAAGCCTAATCCTGAGTATTCTGCAGTTTTCGCACTTGGAATTGATATTGCTGACAGAGTCGGCTCTGACCTTGTAATTGCCACCGATCCCGATTCTGACAGAGTCGGTGTTATGACAAGAACTGCAAACGGCAGCTTTGCAACTATTTCTGGAAATCAGATGGGTGCATTGCTTCTTGACTATGCAATAAAGGCACGTCGAGCTAAAGGAATTCTTCCCGAATACGCATTTTGCGTTAAGAGCATTGTTTCTACCGATATGGCTTATAAAATTGCAAAGGACAACGGAATCAAGCTTCACGACGTTCTTACAGGATTTAAATTTATAGGAGAAATAATCAAGAATTACGAGGCCGATGGAAAGGCAGATGGCTTTGTACTTGGCTTCGAGGAAAGCTACGGCTATCTTCTCGGCTCTTATGCCAGAGACAAAGATGCTGTGGAAGCTTCTATGATGATTCTTGAAATGACCGCTTACTATAAGGAGCGAGGAATGACGCTCTCCGATGCTCTTGATGAGCTTTACAAGTCCTACGGATTTTATGCCGAGCGTATGACCGACATTTACATGGAGGGACTTGACGGTATTGAGCGTAGAAAGAGAGTAATGCAAAGTCTTAGAGATAATCCTCCAAAAACAATTGGCGGTGTTAATGTTAAGCTTGTTGGCGATTATAAGAATGGAGAGATTCTCAATTTGAATACCTCCGAGCGTACTTCAACAGGCCAGCCTTCTTCGGACGTTCTTTACTACACTCTTGAAAATGAGGATAAGATAATAGTTCGTCCCTCGGGTACTGAGCCGAAGATTAAAATCTATATTCTTGCTCACGGTGAGGATATGGATCTTCTTAACGAAAAAACAGAAAAATATTCAATTGATTCAAAAAGGATGACAGAGGTTTAATCCTCTTGGGAAAATCAAAGTGACCGAAAAACAAAAGCATATAAGAAATTTCTCAATAATTGCTCACATCGACCACGGTAAATCAACCCTTGCTGACCGTATATTGGAAAAAACAAGAACGGTTGCAACCCGCGATATGGAAGCGCAGCTTCTTGATAATATGGATCTTGAAAGAGAGCGTGGAATCACCATCAAGGCAAGAGCTGTCAGACTTTCGTACACAGCAAAGGATGGGGAAGAGTATATTTACAATTTAATAGACACTCCCGGCCACGTTGACTTCGGCTATGAAGTTTCGCGTTCACTCAAGGCTTGTGAGGGCGCTCTTCTTGTAGTTGATGCAACCCAGGGCGTTGAAGCACAGACTCTTGCCAATGCATATCTTGCTATAGATAATGACCTTGAAATTCTTCCGGTTATTAATAAAATTGACCTGGCTTCCGCTAATGTTGAGGGAGCGAGACGCGAGATAGAGGACATTATCGGTATTCCTGCTGACGGATGTCCTGCCGTTTCGGCAAAGAACGGAATAAACATCGAAGACGTGCTTGAGCAGGTTTCTACCGTGATTCCTGCGCCCGAAGGTGATAAAGATGCACCTCTTAAGGCTCTTATTTTTGACTCGTACTATGATGCATATCTTGGCGTTGTGGTTTATATACGAGTGTTTGACGGTAAGGTTAAGGCCGGCGATAAAATCAGACTTATGTCTACCGGGGCAGAGTTTGAAGTTTTTGAGGTTGGTACTATGGAGCCTTTCGGACTTTCGAAATGCGACGTGCTTTCCGCAGGCGAAGTTGGTTATATAACTGCTTCGATTAAAACTGTTGGAGATACAAAGGTTGGCGATACCATTACTCTTGCGTCAGCTCCTGCTGATGAAGCTCTCCCCGGATTTAGAGAGGTTCATCCAATGGTTTACTCGGGAATCTATCCCGCAGACGGAGCAAGATACGGCGATTTAAGAGAGGCGCTTGAAAAACTTCAGCTTAATGACGCTTCTCTCGTTTTCGAGCCTGAAACATCGATCGCTTTGGGCTTTGGCTTCAGATGCGGTTTCCTCGGACTTCTTCACATGGAAATAATCGAGGAAAGACTTGAGAGAGAGTTCAACCTTGATCTTATTACCACAGCTCCCTCGGTTATTTATAAGGTAGAGCTTCGCAGTGGCGAAACGATAATGATCGATAACCCCTCGAAATTCCCATCTCCCGATGAGATCGGTACGGCTTACGAGCCTATAATGAAGGCTACTATCATAACTCCTTCGGAATATATTGGCGGTATTATGGATCTTTGCCAGGATAGGCGAGGCGTGTTTATTGATATGAAGTATATCGACACCGAGCGCGCAGAGATACATTACGAGCTTCCTCTTAATGAAATAATATACGATTTCTTCGACGCACTTAAAAGCCGTACAAAAGGATATGCATCTCTTGACTACGAGCTTAAGGGTTATAAGCAATCTAAACTTGTAAAGCTTGACTTTATGCTTAACGGTGAGATTGTTGACGCACTTTCCTTTATTGTGTTTGAGGATAGGGCATACGGCAGAGCGAGAAAGATTGCAGAGAAGCTTAAGGAAAATATTCCTCGTCAGCTCTTTGAAATTCCTATTCAGGCGACTATCGGCTCTAAAATTATTGCAAGAGAAACCGTTAAGGCTATGAGAAAAGACGTTCTTGCAAAGTGCTATGGCGGCGATATTACAAGAAAGAAAAAGCTGCTTGAAAAGCAGAAGGAAGGTAAAAAGAAGATGCGTAAACTCGGCAGCGTCGAGGTTACACCGGAAGCCTTTATGGCGGTTCTCAGGCTTGAAGATGACAACTAAGCCCATAGGACTTTATCTTCATGTTCCTTTTTGCGTAAGGAAGTGCAATTATTGTGATTTTTGCTCATATCCTATATCAAATGCCGAATGGAAGGAAAAATATATTGAAGCTCTCCTTTCGGAGATTTATTCTTATGCTGAAAGAAATCTGCAGGTTGATTCTGTGTTTTTCGGAGGAGGAACACCATCGCTTCTTTCTTTATCGGAGTTTGATAGAATTGTAAGCTGTATTGACAAAGCGTTTTCGCTTTCAAGAGATACCGAGTTTTCTATGGAATTAAATCCGGGTACTCTATCTAATGAAAAAATGCGTCATTTCGCTGAGTTTGGCGTCAACAGAGTTAGTATTGGATTGCAGTCAATTCACGAAAAAGAGCTGAAAAAGCTTGGCAGAATACATAACTTCGATGAATTTGCTAAAGCATACGAAGCGACCTTAAGTGCAGGAATCGACAATGTTAACGTTGATCTTATGTACGGTATTCCCGAACAGACAATCAATTCTTTTTCCGAAACGCTCGAAAAAATTCTTTCGCTTTCTCCAAAACATTTATCACTTTACGGTTTGATTTTAGAGGAAGGTACTCCTTTCTTTGATATGCGTGATACTCTTAATTTGCCAAGCGAGGATGAAGAGTGCGATATGTATTACCTTGCAGCCGAGAAGCTTGAAAAAGCAGGGTACTCTCATTACGAAATATCTAATTATGCAAAGGCAGGATATGAATGTCGTCACAATCTTAAATATTGGAGAGATCAAAGCTATATTGGCGTAGGTGCTTCCGCTTATTCGTATTTTGACGGCAAAAGATTCGGAAATTCTTCTGTGATTGACGAATATTTATCTTCTAACAGAGAAAAATATATGTACGAAGAAATAATTTCAAAGGAAGAAGAAGCTTACGAATATGCTATGCTTAGACTTCGTCTTGCAGAAGGATTTTCACTTAAGGAGTATGAAAGTAAGTTTGGCAAGAGCTTTTGTTCGAATGAACGAATGAAAAAGATAAGCAATTATCAAAAGTTCGGGTATATTAATCTTTCGGGTGATAGACTTTCTCTTTCAGATAAGGGATTTTACATCAGCAATAAAATACTTACAGAGCTATTATAAAAAAGGCTTGACATTACGATAAATTTAGTTTAAAATATAATCAATAAGATAGATTGGAGTTTTACAATGGCAGATATTGAAAAGAACTTTAACGAAGAGGTTGACGAGCTTGGTGAATCGCCCGTTTTCACACTTACCGATGAGGAGACTGGCGAGGAGTGCGATTTTGAACTTCTTGCTCGTGCAACAATAGACGAAAAGCTCTATTTTGCTCTTGTTCCCGCAGATGATGAGGATGCTGAGGAATATGTTATTCTCAGAGTTTCCGAGGATGGGGATGATATCCTTATGGAAAGCATCGAGGATGACGAGGAGTTTGATAAGGTTGAAGAGTATTTCAACGATCTCTTCTTCAGCGAAGTTGACTACGACGAGGAATAATTTTCTTCCTGCGTGGTGCGTGATATTGTGATATTTGAACCTACACACATTGCTAGGGAGTCCGGATAAACTTCTGTTTTCGGGATGCAGGCCTCCCGCCGAGGGCGCTTGTCTTAAGTGATGACCCCCTCTAAAGCGGACGTTGGAAGCGCAAAGAAACAGAGAGGACACCCACCTGGATTTACCGGGTTAAAACTTTTACTTTACACGGCCTCGCGGGTCCCATAAATAAGCACTCGATTTTTCGGGTGCTTATTTTTTTGTATTTCATCAATAATAATTTGTTGAATAATTATGGTATATTACAAACGGAGAACGAGGAGTTGGGAATATACCAAATAATGATGTTGTGTTGCTAACAAAACAAAAATTTCTTTCGTTGATTCTATTTAATAATTAAATATATAATTTTTTGCACCTCGCCGGCATATATTCGTATAAGTCGAAAATTTGGCTTATCAATGTATTTTGGCGAGGTGTTTTATGAAAACGGTTGTTAAGGGGCTTAGTGAAGAAGAGGTCAGAGGATCGCTTGAACGTTACGGTGATAACAGATTGGAGAGAATTAAAAGCAAATCTTTTTTTAGAAGATTTATCGAAAATCTTTCCGATCCCATAATAAAAATACTTGTTTTTGCTTTGATATTGCAGATTGTATTTACGTTAGGAGATTGCAATTATTACGAAATATTCGGAATAGTTGCCGCAATTTTAATTTCAACCACGGTTTCTACTGTTTCGGAATATAAGAGCGAAAAAGCCTTCGAAAAGTTAAACGACGACAACAAAGAAAGCTATGTAACAGTGGATAGAGATGGTGAAATCAAAAAAATCAACCTATCCGATCTTGTTGTTGGCGATATAGTGTATCTTGGGTATGGAGATAAAATCCCTGCAGACGGGGAAATAATTTCGGGCAGAATAAATGTTGATCAGTCTGCACTTAATGGTGAGAGCGTTGATGTGAGAAAGACTCCCGGAAAGGACGGAGAGTGGGAGCTTTCTTCCGAAAGCCGTGTTTTCCGTGGCTCGGTAATCACCGAAGGAAGCGGCATCATGCGGGTTATGCGAGTTGGTGGCACAACCTTTTACGGAATGGTTGCAAAAGATGTACAAACCGAAACTCGCGAAAGTCCATTGAAGCTTCGTCTATCAAAGCTTGCAAAGCAGATAAGCCAAATAGGATACGTTGCGGCAGCCTTGGTGGGGATTTGTTTTTTGTTTTCTGCAATTGTTGTTGATAACGGTTACTCTGTTGAGAAAATAACGGCTTTTATTTCGGATATTCCTGCGGTAGGCGCGGCTTTTATTAAAGCGTTAACGCTTATGATTACTGTTGTCGTTGTTGCTGCGCCTGAAGGACTTCCTATGATGATAACGGTTGTATTGTCCGCTAATATGAAGAAGATGCTAACGGACAATATTCTTGTTAAAAAGATGGTCGGAATCGAAACTGCAGGTTCGTTAAATATACTTTTTACGGATAAAACCGGAACTTTAACCTATGGGAAGATGCGTCTTGACAGAATAATAACTTCCGACGGAAGCTACAAGGGTATAAACGGCTTTAAAAAGGGAAGTCCGCTGTTTCGTCATCTTCTTTTATCCGCTAGATATAATACCGAGGTTACTACGGAAAAGGCGTCGGCAAACTCTACCGACAAGGCTGTTTTTTCTTTTTTTGAAAAGGCAGAGCCGGTGTTTGCAAACGTAAAGTCTAAGAATTCTTTTTCAAGTGACAAAAAATATTCATCTGTTACTTTGGAAAACGGAACAACCTATTTTAAGGGTGCGCCTGAGGTAGTTTTGAAAGATTGTAAAAAGGGAATGACCTGCAACGGTGAGATAATTGATCTTGATATTGCAAGGATTGAAAGCGAATATAAATTCGCAATGAATTGCGGTGAACGCGTTATCGCGGTTACAATGAGCGAAGCTTTTGGTAAGGATAAAATATTTCTAGGTCTGGCTATAATAAAGGATAAAATCAGGAAAGGCGCAAGAGATGCGGTTGAAGCGGTGACCAATGCCGGAATTCAAGTTGTGATGGTTACCGGTGATGGCAAGGAAACCGCCGTTAATATTGCAAAAGAATGCGGCGTAATGAAGGAAAACCGAGGTGACGTGGCACTTTGCGGCTCTGAACTTTCCTTAATGAGCGATGAAGATGTAAAGGAAATTTTGCCTCGGCTTCGCGTTTTATCAAGAGCGCTTCCTAGAGATAAAACGAGACTTGTCAGAATTTCTCAGGAAATGGATCTTGTTGTCGGAATGACCGGTGACGGAATAAACGATGCTCCGTCTTTAAAGCTGTCCGATGTAGGATTCGGAATGGGAAGCGGTAGCGAAATCGCAAAAAGCGCATCGGATATTGTTATACTTGATGATAGCTTTATGGCGATTTCCAAAACAGTTTTATATGGCAGAACAATATTTAAATCTATCAGAAAATTTATAACATTCCAGCTAATAATGAATCTGGCGGCATGCGGTGTTTCTCTTTTGGGACAGTTTATAGGTATAGATACCCCCATAACTATAATTCAAATGCTTTGGATAAATATAATTATGGACACCCTGGGCGGACTTGCGTTTGCAGGAGAGCCTCCGCTTGATTATTATATGAAAGAGCCTCCCAAGAAAAGAGATGAGCCTATTATC
>JAZTXO010000085.1:0-11175 GCA_045636445.1 Eubacteriales bacterium
GACTTTATGCTTTTTAAGCTTGAGTTCCTGCTCGGTTTTAGCTTCGCAAACGGTACAAGTACGGGTTGCTACACCGAGAGTAACGCAGGTTGATTCAACGGTTACTACGGGGTCGCCCCAAATGTGTTCGCCGAGCTTGTATTTAGCTCCGCAGCCCTTGGTACAAGCGTACCAGTGAGCGTCTCCATCGCTGGTATAGTCACCGTCGGTGTTGAAGATGTGGTCGCATTCTCCGGAAGAATTGTCGTTGGAAGAGTCGTCTCCACCATCCTTGTTACATGCGGTCATGCTAAAAGCAACAGCTACAGCAACAACCAACAAGAGCAAAAGATATAAACTTTTTTTCATAAAAAATCTCCGTTCTGTTTTCTTGGATAGTATCCTTAAAGAAATTATATCATACTTATCTAAAAAAGTCAATCAAAATATCATCTTTATTGTAAAAAATAATTAAAAAATTAAATGACTTTAATATAGCGTACAAGAGGAGCGTCGGGGGATATGCGGTCTATTCTGATTCTTACGGCAGTTTCATCAGCCGATGCCTCGTAATTGATGCAGTATTCGTGGAAATCTGTGCCCTCATGGAAGTCGAATACCTTATCGCCAAGGGTTACACGCATATCAACCTTCTCGTCATATCCGCCTGCAACAATGACAATGCGGTTAGCTTCGCCGGGCTTTACCTTAATTTCGTAGCTGAACCAGCCGTGAGCATTTATAAGGCTCATTATGGAATTGCCCTCGCGACGCATATGACCGGGAATACGGCAGAGCGCGCCCTCGGAAACGAGAGTATCGCTGAAGTTTACCTCTTTCATAAGAGCGTGACCCTCGGAAGCGCCGCCGCAAATAATGTAGTCGTAAAGATTTTCCTTGTCAAGCTCTTCCTTAGATTTTGATTCAAGCCAGAAGCTCTCCTTGATTTCTTTAAGGAAAATAGCAATAAGCTCGTATCTTCCCGCACCCACAAGGCTGTCGCCGCTTATGCAGTAGAAGTCGTCGCCAAGCGCCTTTTTACCGCTTTCATTAAGAAGGGAAAGCGCCTCAGCCTTGTTGTAAAAGGCGGTTTTGTACTTCTCGTCGCCATATTCGAAGTATTTAGCGTAATTGTAGATTGCGTCTGTAAAGGTTTTCCAGATTTTTGCCACAAGCTCAAGGTTTTTGAACTTGGTGTAAAGGCTCTTGTAAGCCTCCGGCTCAATTTCGGATTCAAGCTTAATGAGCTTGTTAAGCGCATCTTCAGCTTCTCTTGCCGCCGACGCCTTTTCTTCCATAACAGAATCAAGGCTTCCTCTCTGCCATCCGATAGGAATAAACCACTCGTTAGATGCAATTCTCCAGTCGTCTCTCATCATTTCAAAGTAGAAATGATTTTTGCAATGGTTAACTCTGGGGAAGAGGGAAAGTTGGCTGTAATAGTAGCCGTTAAGATAGATAATCTTCTTAAGAATATCCTCGGTGTTCTCCATAATTTCACGAACACCCGCACCCGCCTTGCCGTATTTTTCATTGAAGAACTGGTCGATTTTTTCATCAACGTTGTCGCCTGAAAGTACAGCGTGCATAATTATAAGGTTGACTTCGTTAACCTCTCCGAAGGGGTCAAGTCCCGCGCGGTCTATTCTTGCAACGTAGCCAACGGGCGAGAATTTCTCGCAATAGCTGAATTTGTTCGTAATGTGGGAGCGAAGCATAAGGGGAAGTCTGCCCTTGCCGAAGAATTCACCGAAAATGTCGGCTTCAACGAAAAGGGGATTGTTCTTTATCTTCGCATAGAAACGGTTGTCGGGCAGACAAAGCGACCAGTCAAACTGGGTCCACTTATCCATGATAATAAGGTCGCGGGAAATTTCCTCGTACGCCTTTGTCATCATTTCGTAATCCTCTTCGATACTTGCAAAAGGACGAACGATAAGCTCCTTGCCAAGACTCTTACAGGTGGTATAAAGAATTTCGGTAACGTACTTTACACGCTCGGTAGGATTAAGCTTCTGCTTTTTGAGCTTAAGAAGCGGTACTTTTGTTTCGTGAAGAGTAAGAATAATACCGTCCATTTTAGGATATGCATCGAAAAAGTCTATAATCTTGTTTTCAAGATAGTCCTTTACTACCGGATGGGTAACCTCAATGTCGCCGTATTCGTTAAGCGCTTCGGGGAAGGCTGCGTTAAAACCGAAGGGAAGCTCCAATTCGTGATGCCACATATAGGTTTTTACACCTGCTGCGGAAAGCTTTTCCAGTCCCTCGTTAACGACCTCAAGACAGTAATTAACGTAATCGGCATTCTTTTCGTCATTAAATCTTGCATATTTTTTGGAAAAAGTCATACCGTCAATGTTGCCCTTTATTCCGTCGTGAATAGGGCCGATAAGCTGGTAATGATCAAATCCGTGAGAAATTGCATAATCAACAGTATAGAGATAATAATCTCTCTCAACGTCAACAGGGTTAAGCGTGGAAATACCCTTCATCATCTTGCGTGCCATAAAAAATCTCCATAGTATTTTTTTATATATTTTAACATCTTTTTTCGGTTATGTCAATACGTTAGCTAAAAACTAATCAAAACAAAGTGTGAAAACAAGACGGTCTTTTGCCTTGCTTATAACCCGTTTTGCATAACCCGAAAAACGGATAAAAATCGTTTGTTTTTTTGTATTTTTAAAATCGAAAGAATGACGCATTTTATAGAAAAATGCTTGAAAATGCAAACAATAATAGTCAAAAACACCCGAAAACTCGGTTAAAAGTTCTCGGGTGCTTCTTATGCTTTTGAAAAAATTATCTGTTGTTAATAAGCTCGGTAAGCTCGGTGGGAGTAACGATTGTGCCGTCTTTATATACTCTCATATTACCGGAAGCGATCTCGTCGATAAGAATAACTTCGCCGTTGTTGTAGCCGAACTCGAACTTGATGTCCCAAAGGTCAAGACCGATGGACTTAAGGTCGTCTGCAACGATTTTGGTAATAGCAAGAGTCTGCGCCTTAAGGCTCTCGAACATCTCCTTGGTCATAACCTTAAGAGCAACGAGGCCCTCACCGGTAACAAGGGGATCGCCCTTTTCGTCGTTTTTGAAGGTACACTCAACGTAACCGCCCTCAAGAGGAGTTCCGTCCTTGATGTACTCGCCGTATCTGCGGATGAAGCTTCCTGTTGCAACAAGACGGCAGATAACCTCAAGACCGCCGCCGCCAAGCTCCTTACCGAAGCACTCTGCGGGAAGAACTTCCATTGTAGCATTCTCAAGATCAGCACTTACGTAGTGAGTCTTAATGCCTGCTTTTTTGCAAAGCTCGAAATAATGAACGGAGGACTGAAGATTTGCCTTTCCGATACCGTCGATGGTAAGACCTACCGAGTTTTCACCGGGATCAAAAACGCCGTCTTTGCCGGTGCAGTCATCCTTGAATTTAAGAAGAACGTTTCCGTTCTCAAGAGAATAAACGTCTTTTGTTTTGCCTTTGTAAACCAATTTCATGAGAAAATTCTCCTTTGCCCTTTGGGCTTAAAATTACTTTTCTATTTTAGCACATTTTTTTCTTGTTGTACATATCTTTTTGAAAAAAACTCAAAAAAATTCTCAAAAACTCTATTTTCACCAAAAAGAAAAGGCAGAAAAGACGAAAAATATGCTTTTTTGCAAAAAAAGACAGCGTGTAAGACAATTATGTCGAAGAATAGTCACTAACGCTTCTTGACACGGAGCAAAAAAATTGTTACAATAATAGTGTAAAAAAATATGGAAGGTGTAAAAATGCTAGGTAAATCAATCAGCTTCGATTTTGAAAAACGCTCGGGAAAAATTAAACCTCTTTTCGGTATAAACGGAGCGCCGCGTTCAGGTGGAGCAGGACTTTGCTATGATTTTTCCGATGAATTTACCGAGATGGGAATTCCTTTCGTAAGAGTGGGAGCGAATTTCGGTGATTACGGATATAATCAGTTCGTTAATATTCACTGTCTGTTTCCCGACTTTTCTGCCGACGAAAATCTTGAGGAATCCTATAATTTTTTGCCAACCGATCTTTATCTTGCTTCGATAAAGGCGCTCGGAGCTGAAATCATCTATTGCTTTGGTGAATCCAGAGAACCTTATTCAAAAAAGCTTTATGCAAAATCGCCTACCGATAAAGAAAAGTGGGCGAGAATCTGCGAGCATATACTTATGCACTATAACGAAGGCTGGGCAAACGGCTTTAAGTGGAATATAAAAAATGTTGAAATATGGAACTCGGCAGATACTGCAGAGGGATTTTCGGACAGCGCCGAAGAATATTACGAGCTTTACAAAGTGACCTCTTTGCATCTTCGTGAAAGATTTCCAAAGATTAAAATAGGAGCATACGGTGCAGGTGGATTTTATTCTCTGAATAGGCTTGACGCAACCGAGGAAATGAAGGGATATGTTCCTTTTATGCAGCAGTTCCTTTCTTACATAAAAAAACACGATGCGCCCCTCGACTTCTTTACCTGGTGCTGCTATACATCAAACCCCGAGGAGCTTTCTACTCACGCAAAATACGCCAGGTCATACCTTGATGCCGCAGGTTACAAAAGAACCAAGAGCTTTATCTCGGAATATAATACTCCATCCTCCGCTACGCTTCCTTGTCTTAACCTTGAATTTCCCGCAGAACTTGCAACCTCTCTTATTCTAGCTCAAAAGGGAAGTGTTGATATGATGGCGTATGCAGTATCCGATGCGCTTTCGAGAGATAACGGACTGTTTTCGGTTGATGACCATACCGAGCATAGGCATTATTCTGCTTACAACGTCGCTTGTGCCTTTAACGAGCTTTATAGGCTTGGTACAGCGGTTGAGTCGGGCGGAGATTTTGGCAAGGAGCTTTATTCCCTTGCTGCGAAGAACGATTCTGATGGAGCAATATTGCTTGTAACGAGAAAGCATTCGGGAAAAATAGAGCTTGTACTTAAAGGAGCGGATTTTGCTACTTGCAGCGTTTTGAAAATTCGACCTACCAAGGATAGGGGAACGCCAAACGTCTTTAAAGCGGAAAACGTTGCCGTTGCAGGTTCAAAAATAATAATTCCAAGTAAGGAAAATGAAATTTACCTTGTAAGACTTTTCGGAAGAAAATAAATTCTTTTGTGAAAGTTGACTAAAATAATTTTATTTAATTTTAAAACTTTTTCGAGTATAAAATACCGCATATCTGTTGACAATTATTATAATAATATGGTAAAATATATGGCGGTAAAGGTTTTTGTAACTGACGGAGATGCAGAAACAACTGCAGGGAAGCAAAAATCGTATAATGTCGACCGTCTGGGCAGCACTACCTTTATGGGGTAGTTCTGCCCTAATTTTTTTGTTGATGAGGAGATTGGCTATGAAAAAAGTTGCAATTCTTATGGGAAGTGACAGCGACCTTCCTATTGTTGAAAAGGGTATAAACGTGCTTCGCGATTACGGTATCCCCTTTGAGGTACACGTTTATTCGGCACACAGAACGCCTCTTGAGGCAGCCGAATTTGTTAAGGGCGCTAAGAAAAACGGCTTTGGCGTTATGATCGCCGCTGCGGGTATGGCAGCTCACCTTGCAGGTGCGGTTGCTGCGAACACGACTCTTCCCGTTATCGGAATTCCGATCTCTTGTAAAAATACCGGCGGAGTTGATGCTCTTTGGTCAACGGTGCAAATGCCTTCGGGTATTCCTGTTGCAACCGTTGCAATCGACGGCGCTGCCAATGCAGCTCATCTTGCAGCCGAGATACTCGCTCTTTCCGACGAGAGCCTTGCTGAAAAGCTTGAAGCAAAGAGAGCCGAGGCGTCAAAAGCCGTTCTTGAAAAGAACAAGGCTGTTGAAGAAAAATATAATGTTTAAGCCGTATTGTGTGAATTAAGGAGTTTTAAAAATTTATGGCTGTATTTGGAATAATCGGTAAAGAGAGATGTAACGTTGCTTCCAGCGTTTACTACGGTCTTTTCGCACTTCAGCACAGAGGTCAGGAAAGTGCGGGAATAGTTGTTAACGACGATGGCGTTTTCACATCTCATAAGGACTCTGGACTTGTCGACGAGGTGTTTGACCATAAAGCATTGTTTGATCTCGGTCATGGAACTATGGCTATCGGCCACGCAAGATACGGCACTTTAGGCACTAAAGACAGAGTAAATGCCGAGCCTGTGGTTGTAAACCACGTTAAGGGAAGAATGGCTATCGCTACCTCGGGTAAGCTCTCCAACGCTGCGGAGCTTAAACGTGAACTTGAGCTTGACGGTCACATTTTCCACACAACTATTGATGCAGAGGTTGTTTCCTGCGTTATAACCAAGGAAAGACTTAGTTCTGCCTCTATCGAAGAAGCTGTTTCTAAAGCGATGACAAAGTTTTCGGGCGGTCTTTGCCTGCTTCTTATGTCACCTCAGAAGATGATTGCCGCAAGAGACAGATACGGAATACACCCTATCTGCTACGGCCAAAGAGAGGACGGTCAGTACGTTGTTGCTGATGAAACCTGCGCTCTCGATTCTGTTGGCGCAACCTTTATCCGTGAGCTTGATCCCGGTGAAATAATCGTTTTCCAGGGCGACTCGGTGAAGTCTGTGCGTGACCACTGTGGCGAATGTGATGAGAGACTTTGTATTTTTGAATATATCTATACCGCAAGACCGGACTCTTCCATTGCGGGTTGCGCAGTGCATAAGGCGCGCAGAAGAGCAGGTAAGCTCCTTGCAAAAGCGCACCCGGTTGAAGCTGACATCGTTGTCGGTGTTCCCGATTCGGGACTTGATGCGGCAATAGGCTACGCTCAGGAATCCGGCATACCCTACGGCATAGGACTTATAAAGAATAAGTATATCGGACGTACCTTTATCGCTCCCGGTCAGGACGTAAGAGAGGATAAAGTAAAGATAAAGCTTAATCCCATAAGGGATACGGTAGCCGGCAAAAGAGTTGTTCTCGTTGACGACTCGATAGTAAGAGGTACGACCTGCGCAAAGCTTGTCAAACTTCTTAAGAGCGCAGGAGCTAAAGAGGTTCATCTTCGTTCGTCAGCGCCCGCATTCATCAATCCCTGCTACTACGGAACGGACATTGATTCAAAGGATTCGCTCATTGCTTGCAATCATACGATTGAAGAGATAACGAAAATAACCGGAGCAGACTCTCTCGGTTATCTTCTCCTTGAGGACGTTACCAAAATATGCAAGTCGGGCTCGTCGGGCGGATATTGTACCGCCTGCTTCGATGGAAATTATCCTACCGAGATCCCGAAGCATTATGAAAATAAATATGATAATAAAATTTCCGAAAATAAAAAGTGAAAGTGAGAATTAAAAGTGAAAAATTCAAGATCTGAAAGCTACGCAGCAGCGGGCGTTGACATTACCGCAGGCTATAAGGCCGTTGAACTTATGAAGGCGCATATCGCGCGAACCCGCAATGAGGGCTGTCTTGATGACGTTGGCGGCTTTGGCGGCTGCTTCGGACTTCCTACCGGTATGGAAGAACCCGTTCTCGTTTCCGGTACTGACGGTTGCGGAACAAAGGTAAAACTTGCTCAGCTTATGGACAAGCACGATACAATAGGTATCGATGCCGTTGCTATGTGCGTAAACGATATTATCTGCTGCGGCGCAAAGCCTCTCTTCTTCCTTGACTATATCGCTTGCGGAAAGAACTATCCCGAAAAGATTGCTTCTACCGTTGGCGGTGTTGCAGAGGGCTGCGTTCAGTCCGGCGCTGCGCTTATCGGCGGTGAAACCGCAGAGCACCCCGGTCTTATGCCTGTTGACGATTACGACCTTGCAGGTTTTGCAGTAGGTATCGTTGATAAGAAGAAGATCATTGATAACAACACTATGAAAGCGGGCGACGTTATTATCGCTCTTCCTTCAACCGGTATTCACTCCAACGGCTTCTCTCTTTGCCGTAAGGTGTTTGATATTGACAAAAATCCCCCCGAGCTTTACGTAGCGCGTGAGGATCTTGGCGGCAGAACCATAGGCGAAGCTCTTCTCACTCCTACAAGAATTTACGTAAAGAGCATTCTCGCTCTTCTTGAAAAGGTTGCCGTTAAGGGTATTTCTCACATTACCGGCGGTGGCTTCTATGAAAATATTCCCCGTAGCTTCCCAAGCGGTCTCGGCGCGAAGATAAATAAGGCTGACGTTAAGGTTCTTCCTATCTTCGACCTTATTGCAAAGACCGGAAATATTCCCGAAAGAGATATGTACAACACCTTCAATATGGGCGTTGGTATGATCGTTGTAGTTGATAAGGCTGATGCCAATACTGCTATCGAAATCCTTCGTGCAAAGGGCGATGAAGCATATCTTCTCGGTGAGGTTGTTGAAACCGACGAGGGCGTTATCTTATGCTAAAGAAAAAGATTGCCGTTCTCGTTTCGGGCGGCGGAACAAACCTTCAAGCGCTTATTGATGCCCAGGGCAGAGGTGAGCTTGGAGAGGGAGAAATTACCCTTGTAATTGCTTCAAAACCCGGTGTTTTTGCTCTTGAAAGAGCGAAAAATGCAGGAATAGAGGGCAGGGTACTTGCAAGACGTGATTATGAAAGTATTGCCGATTATTCGGCGGCTCTTGCCGATGAAATGACAAAGGAGGGCATCGACCTCGTTGTTCTCGCCGGCTTCCTTACAATAATTGACGAGCAGGTATATAATGCCTTTCCCAATAGAATCATTAACGTGCATCCCGCCCTTATTCCTTCCTTCTGCGGAAAGGGATATTACGGACTCCACGTTCACGAAGCAGCTCTTGAAAAGGGCGTTAAGGTTTCGGGCGCTACGGTACATATCGTAACCCCCGAGTGCGACGCAGGCCCTATCCTGCTTCAAAAGGCTGTTGAGGTTAAAGAGGACGATACTCCCGAAACGCTTCAAAGAAGAATTATGGAAGAGGCCGAGTGGAAGATACTTCCCAAGGCAGTGCAGCTGTTCTGCGACGGTAAAATCACCGTAAAAGACAATAAAGTTTATATTGGAGAATAACAATGAAGATATCTACTATCAAGGAAGAACTTAACTCTCTTGCCTATCACGGCAGAGGTATTATGATCGGTAAGTCCTGCGACGGCAAAAAGGCAGTTACCGCTTACTTTATTATGGGTAGAAGCGTAAACAGCCGCAACAGAGTGTTTGTCGCGCAGGGCGAAAATATGAGAACCAAGGCTTTTGACGAGTCGAAAATGGTTGACCCCCACCTTATTATCTACTATCCCGTAAGAGTTCTCGGAAATAAGACCATAGTTACCAACGGTGACCAGACCGATACTATCTATGAGCTTATGGACAAGCAGATGACCTTTGAGCAGGCACTCAGAACTCGTGAATTTGAGGACGACAAGCCTAACTTTACCCCCAGAATTTCTGGTATTATTCGTCGTGAGTGCTGCGATATGAACTTCGCTATGTCTATTTTGAAGTCTGCGGAGGGTGACGATTCCTCTTGCGAGAGATTCACTTATGCTTACTCCAATCCCAAGGCAGGCGTAGCTAAGTTTATTCACACCTATAACTGCGACGGCGATCCTCTTCCTTCCTTTGAGGGCGAGCCTAAAACTCTTATTCTTCCCGATATGGATATCGATTCTCTTACCGACCTTATCTGGACAAATCTTAATGAAGACAACAAGGTTTCTCTCTTCGTTCGTTACATAGATATTGCAAGCGGCGAGACCGAAACCAGAATCGTAAATAAAAACGTATAATTTTTAGGGCGGAAGATACTCCCGCCACACAAAACAACATTTATAGGAGCAAACAAATGAAAGAATTTGAACTCAAATACGGCTGTAACCCTAATCAGAAGCCTGCAAAAATCTTTATGCACGACGGATCGGAGCTTCCTATCGAGATTTTGAACGGACGTCCCGGATTTATCAATTTCCTTGACGCCTTTAATTCCTGGCAGCTTGTTAAGGAGCTTAAAGCGGCTCTCGGACTTCCTGCTGTTACATCCTTTAAGCACGTTTCTCCCACCTCTGCAGCGGTTGGTATTCCTCTTTCCGAAAAATTAAAGAAGGCATGCTTCGTTGACGATATTGAGGGCCTTGACGATTCTCTTCTTGCTTGTGCATACGCAAGAGCGAGAGGAACTGACAGAATGTGCTCCTTTGGTGACTGGGTTGCGCTTTCCGACGTTTGTGACGTTACTACCGCAAAAATGATAGCACGTGAGGTTTCCGACGGAATTATCGCTCCCGGCTACGAGCCTGAAGCTCTTGAAATCCTTAAGGGAAAGAGAAAGGGAGCTTACAATATCGTAAAAATCGATCCCGACTTCGTTCCCACTGAAATAGAACACAAGCAGGTTTACGGTATTACTTTCGAGCAGGGAAGAAACAATTTTGAAATCAACCCCGCGCTTCTTACCGATATTGTAACCGCTAACAAGGATATGCCCGAGAGTGCAGTTCGCGATCTTGTTGTTGCTCTTATTACCCTTAAGTACACTCAGTCAAACTCCGTTTGCTTTGCTATCGACGGTCAGGCAATCGGTGTTGGAGCAGGTCAGCAGTCCAGAGTTCACTGTACAAGACTTGCAGGCGGAAAGGCAGACACCTGGTTCCTTCGTCAGTCCGATAAGGTGTTGAACCTTCCCTTCAAATCTACTCTCGGCAGACCCGACAGAGATAACGTTATTGACGGTTACATAAACCAGAACGAAGAGGACGTTTGCGCTGACGGAAATTGGCAGAAATACTTTACCGAGCAGCCCGCGCCCTTTACCAAGGAAGAGCAGAGAGCCTACCTTGATACCATTGACGGTGTAGCTCTTGGTTCGGATGCGTTCTTCCCCTTCAGCGACAACATCGAAAGAGCAAAGAAGTCCGGCGTTAAGTATATTGCAGAACCCGGCGGCTCTATCCGTGACGATGCGGTTATCGAGTGTTGCGATAAGTATGGAATGGTAATGGCATTTACTAAGATGCGTCTGTTCCACCATTGATGAACAGCAGCGCTGTTCATCAATGAAATTTGCCTTGCGGCAAATGAAATGGCTTCGCCGTGAAATGCTCATTTTGAGCTTGAAATGCGCACGGCGCATAAGGCAAATTTCATTTCACGTCACAAAGTGACATTTTATGATGCTCTGCATCATTTCAAGTTTCGCTTGTCGAAACATTTCATTTTTCATTACAGGAGAGAAATATGAAAATTATGGTTGTCGGTGGCGGCGGTA
>JAZTXO010000086.1:0-7971 GCA_045636445.1 Eubacteriales bacterium
GACATGGCTACGATCCGACTTGACGTCAGCCGCGATAGTGGGTGTCAATGTGATTGTGTCTTGTCCGCCGGATTTTGTGGAGAACTTAAGCGCGTTAGTGGTGCTGCCGTCTCTTTCGGTGCTGACAACCGATACTGAAGAGCCGGAGGAGTTAAGACTCTTCTTGATTTCTGCAGGAACGTCGGTGGATGCGTCGAAGGTAAGAATTCCGTCGTCAACAAGCTCAACGTCGCTGGGAGCAACGAAGGTAATACCTGCAAGGTTGAAGCCATCGCCTGCTGCTATGAGAGTTTCGGTAGCGGTCTTGTCGTCAGCGTAGCTTGTTACAGCCCAAGTGCCAACGCCTGCGCCTGCGGGAGTGATTTTAGTGCCGATGGGGAAAATACCGGTGTTGAAGCCGTCCTGGAGAGTACCGCCGGTGATATTAACGTAGCGATAGCTTGTTACGGCAGTAGTATCGGGAGCGAGAACAGCCTGAGCTGCTGCTCCGAACTCAAGAGATTTGTAGTAAAGATTTTCCTGCGCGGGAGTAATTGTGGGATCTGCGAGTCTTTCGTAGAAGTATTCGCCCACAGAGTATCTTCTTACGTCGCTTTTTGCCTTGTTTGCATCAACTGCCTGAACGTAGAAGTTGTCTATCATATCCTTGCCCGATACGCCCTCGGTCTTGAAAACGTAGCAAGAAACGGTTTCGCCGTCAACCTTGATGTCTTCGGGAGTGGTAGCAGTATATTTCTTAGCCGCAACCGAAGAGTCGGTAGGATTTTCGTAATAGAGATAAAGATCAACGGGAGCAACCGCTGTATCAGCCTTAACAGCATACATAAGAGCAAAGTCGCCCTGATATGCTACGTTTTGAGAGATAATCTCGGGTTTTACATCGTCTTCAGCACTTGCCGAGAAAGCAAATGCCGCACAAACGAGAAGCGCAAGAGAAAGTGCGAGAGTGAGAATTTTTATGGATTTTTTCATTGTTTTGTTCCTTTCTTTTTTGATTTTAATGTAATGTTTCACTCTTATGCCCATCCGTCCGGGTCGTGGGTTAACTCGTCATCGTTTGACAAGTTCGACGTAGCGATTACGTCTTGAGATTGTAGCTTGATTATTTCAAGCTCGGGGTATTCGTACTTCTTTTTTTCTTTCACTAATACCACTCCTTTCTTTGATCTTGCATTTTATATAATTATTCATTTTCTTTTGTCCAGCCATCCTCGTCGTGAATATTTTCATTCTCTGTGTGTCCGGGGCCAAAAGGAGTTTCCGGTTCAACTTCAGGTTCGGGGGGAAGCTCGGGCTCGGGGATTTTATCTGCCTCAAGATTCAACTGCGAGAACGAGGTGTTGTCGAAGCATATATCCGCATCGGTAGGATTGAACATAAAGAATCTTACGGTTGCAATATCACTCGGGTCGTAAATGTTTGCGTTGTAGGGAGAGTAGCAAACTGCCAGAGGCTCGGTAGAGCCGCCGAGATAAACCTTGTAGAGAATATCCTTTACGCCGTCTCCTGTGTAGTCAAGCTGCGGATTCATATAATCAATGCGGATGTGTATCCACTCGCCGATATTTCCAACCAAAACAGAGGGAAGTCCGGTAGCGTAAACGTAAACCTTGCCGTCATATGCTTTCATATTGAGTCTGAACGCTCTGGAAGAGCTTGCTGTTATAGGCTCTATTGCAAATTCGGCAATTCCTGTCGCATTGGTTATCATAATATCGGTTTCAAAGGATATTGCGTTAAAGCTTTCTGACGTTACGGTCGGGCGGAAGTTCATATAATCGTTTCCGCCTGCCTTGGTGGTGAATACGAGAGCCTTCGTTTCCTTGTTATTAAACATCATATCCTTTATCGCAGCGGCTGCCCCTTCGGTTACAAGGGAGTAGGAAACAAGTCCCGGAACCTTGCCGTTTTCGTAGGTCAGCACCTTCTGGTTTTCGGGGAAAACATCGCTGTCGGAGGGCCATTCTGTATATTCGTCACCGGTCGGGATATAGTCATCGCTCTCTGTGTATTCCTTCTTTAGCTTTCCGAAGAAGGTGTTGTCGAGAAGAACGGAGGAGCGAAGCGCCTGCTCGGTGAGAGAAATTCTCAAAACGTCGGCAGATTTCAGAGCCTCTGTGTCAACGTCCAGCTTTCTGTCACCCATAGCCACACCGTTTACGTAATACTTTGCGGTGCCGTCCTCGTATACCTCAACTGTGAGAGTAGACCAGGCAGCCGCAGGGATCGCAAGACCGAAGTTGTCCTCTTCGGAATATTCGTCTCGCCTGTCGGTCAGATAGTAAACGTAATTTCCGTCGCTGTTTTTGGTAACGTAGATGCCGGCTATCTTTACTATGGATTCGTTAAGATCAAAGTCGCCGGAGCTTGTGGTGACGAACTTCGCTAGCGTAATATCCATATAGCAGCCGTTCTCGGCAAGCTTTGTCAGAGTTTCATTACTGAGTGAGCCGAGGCGGAAGTCGGTTTCAAAGACGTAGACTGAGCCCTTTGCCGCATCCGAGTTCATAGCGTAATATATACCGTTGTAGTAATTCGGGAAGGAGCCCTTTCCGTACTCAACAACGTCATCCTTGTGTCCCGATGCTCCGACAGTTTCAAACACCGTAAATGTTTCGCGCTTATATTTCGGGTTCGTCATATAAGTGGAATGGAGATTCTCGCCCCATTGAAGGTACCAGCTCGCGCGGAAGAGATCGGCAGAGTCGGAATTCGGCTGATTTGAATATTCGTAGCCGCCAAAGTCGTCAAAGTAATTTCCTGCCTTGAATTCGTAGCCGTCCACGTTGATATAATTGTTACCCGGAGCGTAGGTTTGAGAAATCTTACCTACGAAGGTTTTATCTATATGAACTGCGGAGTTTACCGCATCGGGTGAGAATGCGAATCTAACGGAGTCCGCTACGTTAAAGCCGCTTAAATCGTCGGTAAATTTCATCTCGGTGAAATATCTGTTGTTGCAGAAGTACTTTGCGATACCGTTTGAATAAAGCTCAACCGAGATAGTGTTCCATCTGTCAAGCTTCATTTCCGGACCGAGTATATCCTCGCTGTAAAGATATACGGGTACTGCGGGACCGAGTCTGTAAACGTAGTCGCCGCTCTCATTTTGTGTAACGTAAATTCTTGCAATAGTTTCAAAGCACTCGTTTACGTTTACCTCACCCTCCGTCTCAACTGTGATCTGCGCTATTTTTACGTCGCAGAGGTAGGGAAGAGGGGAGGCCGTGATTTTTTCAAGAGCTTCTTTGCTTACCGTGTCGATCTTCAATTCCGTTTCGAAGATCATACATTCTGCGCCGGTGGACTTGGTCTGTCTTAAGTATAGTCCGCGATAGTGTCCTGACTCGCTGGATTTTCCATATTCCATAACGGTCGACATGGTGGTCTCGTCTTCCTTAAGATTATAGAACTCCTGCTTTTTCCTCAGTTGATTATCGTTTTCGTAGTATTCAAAGCCTACGTCATAGTTAATGTAATAATCAGAGCGAAGGATAGTCCTTAATGCCTTTACGGAGGTAGTCTCGTAGCATTCACCGCCGTGAGTCTTGTAATGTCTGCCCAACGCTTCTTCTCGCTCGTCGTCCTTTTCATCCTTTACAATGGTTGAAAGTCCTTCAAGCTCAATTAAGAATTCTAATCTGTCCGCTTCATAGCAGAAGGGAATTCTTGAAATTCCGAGAGAAGTAAAGACGTGCCCCGGAATACTCTGGATACATATCATAGTAGCGTTCACGTCGCCCTCGTTGGTCTTCGGAACCGCTGTGGGAAGTCCTTGTGAGCTTGGCGCGCACTCGTTTTGATAGTAGGAGAATGAGCCGTCCTCTTTGACGAAAAGCGAAACCTTATTTGTGGTTACCTCGATAAGGTTCGGGGCATCGTTGATTATTTCGGCGCGTATAGCAGCTGCGGCCGCTGCTCCGTCATCGCTCGAGTAGGTTTCAATGTTTTCGAGAACTATTGTTACTGCGTACCAGGGGTTAAGAACGTCGCAAACGTGCTCCGGCTCTTCGTCCGAGGCTATACATTTCATAGCAGCGTCAATCGCAACAAGAGCGTTCGGAACCTCTTTGCCGATCTTTGTGTAGGTGCTGGAAATCTTAAGAAGACCGTTCACC
This sequence comes from Eubacteriales bacterium, assembly GCA_045636445.1. GTDB lineage: Bacteria > Bacillota > Clostridia > Oscillospirales > CAG-272 > UBA1740. The sequence goes on from JAZTXO010000086.1 coordinate 4,119, forward strand.
GCATTGTAGTCGGTAGCTCCGTCAGCCTGCCAAAGACCGGTGGTCTTGTTTTGGTTTTCGTTTAAGAAGTTGTAAAGAATTTCTACAAGACTGTAGCTTTCTCCTCGTTCCGCAAGAACCTTGTCTCTTTGAATTATCTCAAGAGCCTGAGATTCAAGTGTGTTACCTGCGCCGTAGGAGGTGGTTTTTATATTAAGAGTATTAAGGTAGTTTTTGAAGTTTACGTCGTTAAGAAGATGCTCGGGAACGCCTGCGTCACCGTCGGCTGCTCCCTTTACCTTCGATACTGCTGAAGCCTTGCCGTAGCTAAGGCTCATTGTTAAGGGAGAAGCAGCTGCATATTCCTCGGCGGTAATTCCGTCGCCCTTGTCGCCTAAAGGCGTGTTGTAGGTGGGAGCCGAGCCGAAGTTTTTAAGAATATTCGTTGCCCATTGCAGGTCGCGTCCGCGTCTTGAAACGAACTGGTCGGTTGTAAACTTGCCCCACTGGGGGTGGTAGAAATAACCGTTTTCCGGGTCCTGAAGTCCCTTTACCCATTTGACTATCTGGGCCTTCATTTTATCGGGGAAAAGCTCGTTGGAGCCGCCCGCAAGGTTGTTTGCCATTCCCGAATTTCTGATAATTCCGAGAGCCTGGGTGGTGGACTCGAGGTCGGGAAGATACCCTTCGGTGTTTCTTGCCGAATTGGAATAGTAAAATCCGCCGGTATCGGGGTCGTAAAGGTTGATAAGCCAGGTGATTACGTCATCACTGTAAATACGGTAAAGATTTTGCAAGGATGTGATTATAGCCTCTGCAAGAGCGGGGTCGCAATTTTCTTCAAGCTGTTCTTTTGCTTTAGTCCATTTTTGAAGTTCTGTTTCCTCGTCGAGCTTTTCAAGATATTCAACCATATCAAAGCTCTCGTTTTTTGCAGCTCCCTTTGCAACCTTGAGGCTGTTGCTTGTTATAAATTCATTAACAAGACAGTCAATCGCGACGTCCTCCGCAATAGTCAGACCGTAACGTTCTTCATCGTAAGCTATTGCAAGAGAATTTCCGTTGGAATATATTACGTATCCCGTATATCGCGGATCGTCTCGCATCTGTTGATTAAGCAGACGGTATGCTTTGGTTGAAATTTCACGTTCGCTAGGGCCAAAAACAATTTCGTGCTTTGCGGGAGCTTTTGAGCCGTCGGTCATATCGTACATTTTCAAGGTGGAAAATGCATAAAATACCTTCTCAAAGTTTTCGTTTGTAAGATTACCCTCGGGTAAAACCAAGGTAAGCGAGCTTGTTTCGGTAAAAATGTAACCGTCGTCGGCAGGAGAATTAGTTCCGTTGATATTATTGTCAACGTTACTGTTATTGTTGTTCGGCGTATTTGTGTTTGGCTCGTTCGGCTTTTTGCCATTGGTATTGCATGATGCAAGACTCAGCGTAAGTATAGCTCCAAGCAAAAGGACAATAAGCTTTGATTTATTCATTTGATTCCTCCTTTTTCGTAATTCGTTTGAAGGATATTAACAAGTCTCATTCTGTCAGCTTCGGCATACATCGGAACAGATGTTAAACCGAGATATGCAAAAATGTGATTCGGTATAGCCGACGCACAAATCAAAGATGCGTTAAGATCGCCCTCGGTAGCGTTGTGAATAGAAACCGGCATCATCTGCGAATAATGTGAAGTTCGGTTTGTAAAGTAGGAGAATGAACCGTCGTCTCTTTTAAACAGCTTTAGATTTTCGGCAGTTTTAAGAATCATTTCGGGATAGTTTTTGATAACTTCGCTACGCATTTGTTCAAGGGTGTCGGTAAGATGAGTCTTTCCCTCGGATTCCGCCGATTCCTTGATTGCATCAACGATAGAGTTAAGAGCGTACCAGGGATTGAGAACACAGCAAACGTGCTCGGGCTGTTTTTCCAAGGTTACACAGGCTATCGACGCTTTTATCGAAGCTATGGGGTCGGGAAGCTGAACTCCCGCTTTTATGTAAGAGCTGGCAATTTTAAGAATTCCGTTTGCCGAATCATGCCCGAACGCGTCTTTTGTCCAAGTGCCGTTTTCGGGATTGTAGCGCTCATCAAGCCACTCCTTCATTACGTCTTTGAGCTGGTAGCCTGCGCCTTCGCGCTCAAGCTCTTTGTCACGAGCTACGATTTCTTTTGCTTGAGATTCAAGTCTGTTTCCCAAAACGTAAGCCGAGTAGGCATTGTTTTCATCATATCCCAAGGAGTTAAGATAATTAAGAAAGCTTTCCTTATCAATAAGCTGAGGAGCTGTCTCAACCTTTGCAACCTCCTTTTCCTTGCTTCTGTCTTCAAGAGGCGTTTTGTAAAGAGGTTTTTCACCGTAGCGGTCAAGGATTCTGGTTGCCCAGGTAAGATCGCGACCTCTCCTGTTAGTCCATTTATCAATATGCTCTTTGCCCCATTGAGGATGATAGAAATATCCGTTGGTTTCATCCTGCATATTTTTGACAAAGGGTATTATTTTCTCCTTCATCCATTCCGGCAGGGCAAGTACGGGATCTTTGTCAAAAAGGTCTGCCATATGGAGTCCGCTAACAACGCTAATAGCTTGAGTGGTGCTTTCAAGATCGGGGAGAAGCTTGTATATTTTGCCCTCGCATTCGACCTCTTCGTTATCTCTTGCGGAGTTTGAATAGTAAAATCCTCCAAGATTTGGGTCGTAAAGATTTCCGAGCCAATCAACGAAGCCTTTATCGAAAATTGTATAAAGCTCTTTCAGAGCTGCGACGATTTTACCCGCCAAAGAAGCTCCAACTCTGTCGCAAAGCGTCTTTTCAACGTTGATCCAAGCGTCTTCTACCGTTTTTTTATCAACGGCATATTGCTTCTTTATTTCCAAATCGGAATAAATTTTACCGATTTCCCTTTCGATTTCTTTCATAGTAAGCGTCTCCTGCTAAGTCGTACAGATAATTTGTTCAAATCAACCAAAAAAACAACTAATTTATAATGTATTTCATTTTAATTGTATAACAACCCCAAGACAATATGTACGGATTTTATGCCTAAAAATAACGATTTTTTGCAAATTTTAACAGTTAGAAATATGCCTTTGTGTAAGATTTACAAAGTTTGAAATATTTTTTTGTCAAATATTGCTTTTTTTAAGAATTTGTGATATAATAAAAAGGTTAAATTAGAAATCTTAAGGAAGGGCTAAATTAATGAAAAGAACCGATTTAAGAAATATTGCTATAATTGCTCACGTTGACCACGGCAAGACTACTCTTGTTGACGAGATGCTTCGCCAGGGAGGTATCTACCGTGAAAACCAGGAGATGGAAGACCGAGTAATGGACTCTAACGACCTGGAGCGTGAGAGAGGAATTACAATTCTTGCTAAAAACACAGCTATTCACTACAAGGACGTTAAGATTAACGTTATTGATACCCCCGGCCACGCAGATTTTGGCGGCGAGGTTGAGCGTATTCTCAAAATGGTTAACGGAGTTATTCTTCTCGTTGACTCGGCTGAAGGCCCTATGCCCCAGACACGTTTTGTGCTTGAAAAGGCGCTTTCAATGAATCACAGAGTTATCGTTGTCGTTAACAAAATCGACCGTCCCGACGCCCGTCTTGACGAAATCGGCGACGAGGTTCTTGAGCTTCTTTTGGAGCTTGACGCTACCAACGAGCAGCTTGATTCTCCAATGCTCTTCTGTTCGGGCAGAGCAGGTACAAGTCGGATCGTAGCCATGTCGTTCTGTGAGCCAAGGAGTTGACACTTCATGTTGTCTTCCTAAGACCGCTTGGCCTCCGACTTGCTTCTTTTGGAGCTTGACGCTACCAACGAGCAGCTTGATTCTCCAATGCTCTTCTGTTCGGGCAGAGCAGGTAC
>JAZTXO010000087.1:0-17466 GCA_045636445.1 Eubacteriales bacterium
ATCTCACCCGGCGACGAATGTCGCTGGGTTCGAAACATTGCTCCGTCCTCTCCCGCGGAGAGCTTGTAAGACGGAGCAAATTCCCGTACGAGTACCACGAAAGTGGTGTCTTTTTTCTATTCTGGTGACCCGTACACTCACCGACCCAGCACCTAGTGCAAAGCACGACGGTGCATGGGTTCGAAACATTGCTCCGTCCTCTCCTGCGGAGAGCTTGTAAGACGGAGCAAATTCCCGTACTCCGGGCATTCTAGCGTGAGTTATTTGGCGAAACTTCCATACATTGAGCACTCCTTTTGGAGTGCTTTTTCATTCTTGATTTTGCAGATTTACGCTTTGTTTTTTGCATTCTCGGCCTTGATTTTTTTGTTTTTCTCCCTTTTGTTTTTTAGCAAAATACACAATTGCAAAGTGGTGAATTGTGCAAAATTCCCAAAAAATAATCGTCATTTTATTGTTTTGCGTGTGCATACGCTGCTTTATATCAATTGGAACAAATCGCTTAAAAGTTTAGGCTGATTTAAGGTGTTTTTAGACAATTTGTAGGTGCTTTTGCTACGTTATGGTAAATATTTTATCTTGAGGGTTCGTTTTTTGCTCATTTTGTTTGAAAAAATCGTCAAAATGTTGGGAATTGATTTTTTTGTGTTGATTTTTTCGTCTTGATGTGCGATACTTAATGTAGATTGGTATCGGTTTTTGCTTTTGCACAACCGTTTTTGAACTGACGAATCCAAATGAAAAGGAGAAGGTTATGAAAATTAAACTTTTGCTTACTTTGCTTGTCTGTTTTTGCCTTTGCTTCTGCTTTGCAGGCTGTAACAAAGACAACGGCACCGACGACTCTGCTAATTCGGGAGAGCAGAACGGAAATCAGAACACCGGTAATGGAGATACTTCCCAAACGGGCATACTCTATGCTCCCGGCAGCTCTCTTACGGTAGTTTACGGTGACGATTCGCTTTATGATTACGCTTACGACGTATTCTCTGCAGTAGGCGCGAATATGACCTCGACGCCGAAAATCTCAAACGACAGTGGGGCAGCCGTTGCTCACGAGGTCGTGGTTGGACAGACTAACAGAGAAATTTCCCGTCTTGCATACGAAAGACTCTCAAAGCTTGAAAGCGAAAACGAATACGAGCTTCCCTTCCTTATATATTCCGACGGCAGCTCGGTTGCGATAGCCTTTGAGCAGGATGCAAACGGCTTTAGCGTAACACTCTCCAAGGCTGTTGAAGCCTTTAGCCAATACATAGGAAGCAAGGACACGCTTGAGATCAAAGAGGGAAATCTTGTTTTCGGATTCGTTGACCCCTTGATCTACCAGGAGGTTCTTGACGAGGAGCTTGTTGAAAAACAGTGGAAGCAGCTTGCCACGGCTATAAAAAATAAGCTTGAAAGTGTTCCCGGTCCTTTCCGCAACGAAAAGGGCGAGGAGATCTCCCGCGACGAATACTGTGAGCTTGTAGTAAAGCTTCTTAAGGATATGTATTCCCTTTACACCGACGACGTTATTTCCTGGTTTGCTAACCTTTACGAGCCTAACGGCGGCGGTTATTACTTCTCAAACTCCGCCCGCAACACCGTAGGCTACCTTCCCGACATCGAGTCTACAAGCCAGGCGCTCAACTTCTGGGCGGGCTCGGGTATGGCAAACGAGGTTGGCGGCACTTATGCCAATGCTATTCCCGATTGGATGAAGGAGCAGATAATATACTTCGTTAAAAAGCTCCAAGATCCTAACGGATATTTCTATCACCCCCAGTGGGGCAAGGAGCTTCTTGACAACAAGCCCTCAAGACGAAACCGCGACCTTGAATGGGCGGGCGGTATACTTTCAAGACTTGGCGCAAAGCCTACATACGATACCCCTTCGGGAATTAAGGGCGACGGTATTCTTTACGACGGCACAAGAGTTGATTTGCCATCAGAGGCGGCTCTTACCTCAAGACTTATCTCCTTAAAGACAGGCGCTGTATCGAAGGTTATTGCGGCTTCCGGTAATGAAACCGCCGTTTCGGATAACCTTAAGACAAAGGAAGCCTTTGCGGCATACCTTCAGCAGATAGACATTCGTAACAACTGCTACGGCGGCGGTAACGAGCTTGGCACTTATGCAAGTCAGTTCAAGGAAAGAGACCGCCAGCTCAAAGCGCAGAATGCAGATTGGTCGCCCGTAGATATGGTTATAGAATATCTTAACGAAAACTGCTATCCAACCACCGGTCACTGGAGCGCTGTCGCCGACTATAACGGAACTAACGGACTCCTTAAAATTTCCGGACTTTATAACTCCCTTGGCGCTGAAATGCCTTATCCTCTTGAGGCGGCGCAGTCTGCGATAGCTTCTATCACCACCGACGAGCGCGCGCAGACTATCTGCTACGTTTATAACGCTTGGTTCTCCGTAACCAACATTATGGAAAACCTTACCTATTACAGTTCTCGTGAAAACGGTGCGGAACTTGCTGAAGAAATAAGCTCAAAGCTCCTTGCCGACTGTGCCGCAGGACTTGTTGCTTCTGCGGAAAAGACTGCAACCTTCCGCCGCGACGACGGTTCTTTCTCCTATCTTACAACCGGCTCTTCCACCAACGCCCAGGGTATGCCCGTTGCAGTTCCGGGTTCGCTTGAAGGCGACGTAAACGCTACCGAGATCGGTATCGTAGGTACTTGGGGACATATTTTCGGCGCTCTCGGCCTTTCTTCAAAGAAAATTTCTCTTTACACCGAGTCGGACAGACAAAGATATATAAGAATTCTCGAAAGCCTTGACGCTGTTATAAAAGACCCCGAGGACGACGAGATCACTATTATGGACTTCGAGGACGACGATCTCTATTATCCTCCCGTATATGCGGAGCTTGATATGAGATCCTCCGGCAGCGTCACTGTTATAAAAGACCCTGCAAACGATAAAAACAATATTTTAAGCTTCAATTCCGCAAACAATGGCGGTGACGAAATGATAGTTGCCTGCGACAGCCTGCGTCTTAACGCATCCTGCTTCGTTTTGGAGTTTGATATGATGGTAAACTCTGCGACAAACGGTAACTTCTTGCAGGTAAGCCTTGGAAACAGATGCTATATGCTGATGTTCTCTAACGATTCCTCCGGAATACATATTACGGATATTTCATCCGGATCTACCCCCCGTCTTTCTAACGATTTTGCTGTTACTTTGGGCTTTGAGGAGTGGCATAGCTACAAGATTGAATACTACATCGGTAACGAAGAATCCGTAAGAATTATGGTTTACGTTGACGGTGAGGTCGTTGGCGTTACTGATAACTACTACGACGCTGCGGGAACAAGACTTAAGGGTAAAGAGGGAACACCCGTAACCTCCTATACCGAGGCTTCCTTCTTGGCATTGTCTTACGTAAATACGGATATTTACTTCGATAATATTGCAAGCTATAAGACAAATACGATTTATAGGGCGTTTGAAAACCCCGAAAATCAGCCTAATATCAATATTGACGCCCCTGTGGGAACGGTAGTTTCCGCACCCGGTGATGGCGAATACTTCAACAACCCCGACTATGCCGAGAGTGCGAAGAAGTTTACCTATGACTTTATGGGTTATCCGTCTCCCTCCTTTACAGGTCCTGCCTGGGGTAAAATGGTGAGCCAAAACGGAATGCTGAACTTCGAGAGAGTTGCTCCCTCGGGAAGCGGTGAAACCTACATTCAGTATATCTTGGCGGCTCCCACCGATCTTACTTCTTATAAGAATTACTGCTCGATTTACGAGTTTGATTACAGAGTAAGCGAAGCAGATCTTTCATACGATAACGCTCCATTCCGTCTTGACGATGCAAATTATATAAGATTTGTTAGAAATTCAGACGGGGTGACCTGGTCGATTGGCACTCCGGATACTGCGAATATCGAGTGCGGCAAGTGGGCGAATATTCGCTTCGAAATTTACTATATCAACGAGTATACCGAGATTGCAAAGGTTTACGTTGACGGCGTGTACGCAACCGACGTGCGTCTTGCTACTATGAGTCCCTTCAACGGAAGACTCTGCATCTATATGAAGAAGAATATAGAAAAGGGAACGGTTATCAACATTGATAATATGACCATTCTCCACCTCGATAAGGCTTACTCCGAGGAGACGGGCGGAGAAGAGGAGGAAACGGTTAATACCGACATTCCCGCGGCGCAAGGAAACGGCGTTTATTATAGCGGTGAGATAACCGAAAACGCTACAAGATGGAGCTTTGCTACCGGAACGACCCCCTCGCTTTCGGGCGTTAACAGCATAGCTTACGTAAAGGACAACAGCCACCTTATCTTCCTTAAGACAGAAGCTTCAAGCGAAGCCTACCTGAACTTTACAAGAGCCGTACCGACAAGCTTTACCGATATGGCTTACACTGTTATCGAGTTTGACTTCTATGCAAACAAGATAACCGCAGGCTCGGCAGGTATGCTCTTCAGATTTGACGATAACAACTACGCCTACTTCGTAGCTAACGACGACGGAGAGAGCTTCTCTATCGGAACGAAGAACACCGCCGAGATAAAGGAAAATACCTGGCACAATATCCGCTTTGAGATTTATTACAGAAGTACGGTAACCGCCGACGTTTACGTTGACGGAGTAAAGACCGAGGCTACTATCAATATTACCGACGCTACCGCCTTTACGGCAAGATTCCTCGTTTATACGAAGTCCTCTACCGCGGTAAATAGCTTCCTTGCCTTGGATAATATCTTCTTCGGTCAGATGACGAAACCCTCTGATGAAATCGAGCCGGAAGAGCCTGAAACTCCCGAAAATCCCGAAACTCCCGAAAATCCCGAAAATCCCGAAACTCCCGATGCGCCCGGATTCACTCTCGGCAGCGGAGTTTACTATAACTCTACCGCTACCGCAAAGGCTTATAGACAGTGGAACTTTAACACTACGGGAACTCTTAACGGCTTTAGTGGCGAGGCCTTCGCCACCGGAACTTACGTTGACGGTGTTGCAGTGCTTGAAAGAACTGCCGCTGATTGGTCTACTGCAAGCTTCTACTACAACATAGCCGAACGCGAGTTTATCGGCGATCCTGCGGGAGCTACCTGTAAGGTGTTTGAGTTTGACTACAAGATAAGCAATATGTTCTCCGGCTCAAACGACGGCAGAAGCCTCTTCCGTCTTGACGGCGGCGATTACATCAAGGCTTACCGCAACAGCGACGGTACTACTCTTTCTCTCGGAGCAAAGGATACAGCGGTTATCACTCCCGGTGAGTGGTGCAATATCCGCTTTGAGTTCTACAACGTTTCCGGTACGGAGTACGTGCAGATTTACGTAAATAACACCTACGCATATACTCAGACTCTGACAGACAAGGTAAACACTTATAATAATAGAATTTACTTCTATCTTGAGGCTGCGACCTCGGTTGGAACTACCGTCTGCGTAGACAACCTGGTTATGGCGTACGTGGTTAAGGATTACGAAGCTAAATAAACAAAAGCCCGACGTGATGGGCGTCGGGCGCGACTTTAGAAGGTGAAATAAAATGGAAAAATTCAGTGAAAAATGGCAGGCTCTTGAAGCCGAGGTAAACAGACGCGGCGGAGATGGAAAAGCTGTTGTGGCGGCTATGAAGGATCATTACAAGCTCTACGGAGACAGCGTATACCTCTGGCTTGCAGGGCTTTACGACAAAAATATCGGCGGATTTTATTATTCCAACTCGGGAAGAGATAACGAGCCTTTCCGCCCCGACATCGAAAGCACAAACCAGGCAACCAATCTTCTTCTGGGCTCGGGTGTGTTTGAAAAACCGGAGGATTTCCCTCCTGCTATGTGTGAGCAGATGACAAAATTCTGCCAAAGTCTTATAAGTCCCACCGACGGATATATCTACCACCCACAATGGGATTACAATGATCCCGAGTGGAAAATGAAGGATTCCCGATTGGGCAGAGATCTGGGTTGGGCGACTCATATGGCGAAAAAGTTCAATTTCAAATACCCCTATCCCACAGCATACGAAAGACTTAAGTCATCGCTTAAAAACAACAAGACCGAAGCGGAAAAGACGGACGTTGCACCCCATCTTCGCTCGGCGGAGGCGCTTTGGAGCTACCTCGAATCCTATAACTGGGAAACCGACGCTTATTTCGCGGGTAACAACATAACGTCGCAAATGTATCAGGTAATGGCTGCCGGACTTACCGACGTGGCTATCGATTTCCTTAACAAAAAACAAAATCCCGAAACAGGCCTTTGGGGTGTTCAGGGCGGATATATGGGCATAAATGCTCTTCTTAAGATTTCCGGCTGTTACAGAGAGGCTAAAGTCGTTTTGCCAAATGCGGATAAGGCTATGCAGGCGGCGATAGATTGTATTACCTCCGACGAGGAGTGCCTAACTATCTGCTACCAATACAACGCTTGGTTCTCGGTTAGCAATATTCTTGAAATTTTAAGAAATATCGGCACACCCGAAGCAAACGAACAGGCGCAGAAGGCTCTGGCGGTTCTCTACAAGGGAGCGCCTGAAGCTATAAGAGCAACTACCGAAAAGGTGAAAGAATTCGCAAAGCCCGACGGCGCATTCTCCTATTTGAGAAAGACCAGCACAGGATTTTCACAAAAAGCTCCCGTATCTATTCATATGACCGTAGAGAGCGACGTGAATGCAAGTGTAATCGCAACCACGGGTACTACGAGAAATATGTATCAAGCGCTTGAACTTTCAGACTTCATCGTACCCTTCTACGATATAGAGGACAGAGAGAAGTTCTTGAATGCAATTGACTTCTAAAGTGCAAACAAATATTTACAAAAAACGAAGAAAGGGGCGAATTTGATGAAAGAAAAGGAAAAAATTCTCTACGAAGCTCCAAAAATTTCCGTTTCGGAGATCGATTTTTCTGACGTTATTGCAACGTCCGGACCTCTGGGCGGAGATGAAGAGGGCGACTTTGATGCAGGGGGTTGGACCTAATACATTATACAAAAACGATAGCGTAAATTTTAACTAAAACAAATTCTGAAAGGAAAAGTAAAATGAAAAAATTAAAAAATCTCTTGACACTTAGCGTGCTTGCGGTGTGTCTTGCGGGTATGGTTTTTGCCTTCGGCTCTTCCGCAGAAGGTGCAAGCAAGCCTGAAATTATCTCAAAGAACGTAAAATATACAGACAAGTTTATTCTTATGTACGCCGTTGATGCAGCAACGGTAGACGGGGGAGAGGCAACCCTTAAGGTTTATGAGACGTATCCCGCAGAGATGTCTAACCCTATTTGCACGTTGAAAGATACTACAACAGAGACTATTAAAAAGGCTGACGGAACTGCCTATGAATGCTACGTATTTACTACCAACGGAATTTCCGCAACCGAATTTACCACCAATTATTACGTAACCGTAACCGATGGCGATGGTAACGTCAGCGACGTTGCGAGATACAGCGTTGCGGAGTACTTAAATGAGCGTCTTTACAAAAACGGAATTGCATCAGTCACTGAAGGAGACGATGCCGTAAGAAAAGATTTTTATCTCTCCACCCTCGCCTTTGGCGCTAATGCCGAAAAGGTGCTCTATAACCTTGATAGTGATACAGAAAACGACAGAGAATATCTCGTAACCGACTATAAGTACATCTACACAGACCTCGGAACGATTGACGGTAGCTTCTCCGCAGGCGTTTATGCTCCTGGAACAGCTCTTACGTTTACCGCTGCTGATTCAACAAAGAGGTATAAGACAACCGAAATTCTTGCCGGTGGAGCAGATGGCAACGGTACGGCAATAGCGGCTGACGGAAGTTTTACTGTAGAAGCAACCTCGCGTATTGATTTTAAGGCATATGAGCGCGGCGAGGGTAAATACTGGAACGAGGTAGGCAACAGCATTACAACAGGATACCTCGCATACAACTTTGACAACGAAGGCGCTGCTCTCAACGGCTTTGGTGGAAACGTCAGCGGAGATACCACCTTTGCCAACGGTTCAAATATTGACGGCGCAGCAACTCTTACCAGAATCGCAAATTCTTGGGCAACGGCTCACTTCTATTATACCCGTATAAATTCCGAGTTCCCCGGGGATGTGACTTCCGCAACCTGCAAGGTCTTTGAGTTTGACTACAAAATAAGCGATATGTTCTCCGGCTCAAACGACGGCAGAAGCCTCTTCCGTCTTGACGGCGGCGATTATATCAAGGGATACAGAAACAGTGACGGCACAACTCTTTCTCTCGGAGCAAAGGATACAGCTACTATCACTCCCGGTGAGTGGTGCAACATTCGCTTCGAGTTCTACAAAGTTTCGGGAGCAAAGTACGTGCAGATTTACGTAAACGACACCTACGCTTATACCCAGACTCTTACCGATACAACCAATACTTTCAACAACAGAATTTACTTCTATCTTGAAGCGGCAACCTCTGTTGGAACGACGGTTTGCGTTGATAACTTTGTTATGGCGTTCATCACCAAGGATTACGTGGCAAACCCTTAATTGATTTTGCAAAATAACAACAAAACGGCACTCGTGTGAGTGCCGTTTTTTATATGAAGAACTACCGAAAATGTAAAGTTCTATTGTCAAAAATGCCGTTTTTGCCGTTTTTTAGCGTCTTATAAAGTTGGTTCTTTTGTCGGATTCTTTTTCGGGAAGTCCGTATTTTTCTTTACCGAGAGAGATGGATTTTACCATAAACACCATATTTCTTGCAAGGTTACGCATAGTCTGCATACCCTCTTCGTCGAGCTTTGCGTCCTCACCGCACGAGCCGTGGACTTGATTCCAATAGCTGCTTGTTGCGATAGGCATACCCGAAATTGCGAAATACTTGTTGATCACGTCAAAGCTTGCGGTGCAGCCGCCGCGTCTTGCGCAGACTACCGCAGCTCCAACCTTCATAGTCTTATCAAATTTGGAGCTGAAGAAAAGACGGTCAAGGAATGCAATAAGGCTTCCGTTCGGGGAAGCGTAATAAACGGGAGAGCCAACGATAACTCCGTCAGCCTCTTTGAGCTTTTCGGCAGCTTCATTTACCGAGTCCTTGACAACGCAACCGCCGCCATCCTTGCAGCCAAGGCAAACCATACAGCCTTTAACGCTTGTGCCTATATGCAAAATCTCGGCTTCGATTCCTTCCTTTTCAAGAGTGGTCTTTGCCTCGCTTAAGGCGGTGAACGTTGTGCCGTCCTTGTGGGGAGAGCCGTTTATAAGCAAAACCTTCATTATTTTGTCCTCCTAAATGTAAACTTTCTGTAAATAAAAACGAGCGTGTGGACTCTTTTACACACATTTTACCACAAATTTGCTCTCGAATCAAGCCGTGAAAGTGAAAAAACTTTAAATTCCCCTTGAAAGTCGGAAATATGTGTGCTATAATATAAAAGCAAATTTATTTTTATTTGTATGCGCAAATTATTTATGTGTGAAAGGTCAAAAAATGCAGGACAAATTTATAAGCCTTCTTTACCCAACCGAAAAGTCCCGTTCAGAGCATGCTGACGGCATCGGTTTGCCTAATATATCTGACGACGTCTGTTTGGAGCTTGGACTTGAGGAGATCTTCGATCTTAAATGCGGCAGACTTGCCGATTTCTTCACCTCTGACGAAGAAGTTATAAAATATAGACAGAAAACCCTTTCGGATATGGTTGAAGTACCCGAAATCGGTGAAACTCTCGGCAAGGTTACGCCTATTCTTGAGGACATAAACGAGCTTCGCCGCCTTGATATTGAAACCAATTCGTCGGGCGAATCCTATCTTTACAGTATTACCGAAATCGAGCTTTACGTTTCCTGTATTGATACTTTAAGTAAAGGACTTTCTCCCGTTCGCGACAGAATAAAGAGCGAGGCGTTTGCGGCTCTTGCGGATTTTGCAATAGAACTTGCAGAGTCGGAGTATTATACCGAGCTTAATAAGAAGCTTGAAGCCCTTGCAGCCCGTGTTCACGAGGTAAAGAGCATTACCGTCGGAGTAAATCTTGACAACCAGCTCCGTCCCTCTTCCGCAGGTGTTATTTCCATCAATTCCGAGCAGTTTAAGTCGGGTAAGGTTCTTGATAAAATACTTCGACTTTCCTTTAAAAACGATGCTTTTACTTGCATTGCAGAGCTTTCCCCCTTTGGCAAAGGGCAGAGCGAAAACCGCAAGGAAGCTCTTGTCGGAGCTTTCAACTCGGCAATCGAGGAGGTTTTCCGTTCTTCTGTACGCGGTTGGCGTGGGGTTGTGGGCGAGTACGTTCTTGACAGCACCGACTTCCTTTTAAGACTTCTGCCCGAAATCGAGTTCGTTACAAAGTCGGCAATCCTCATAAATAAGCTTTCGAGCCACCCCGGCTGTACGGTGACTCTTCCGGTCATCTGCCCGAAGGGTGAGAGAGCTTTCCGAGCTGTTGAAATATACAACCCCAGAGTCGCCCTTGCAATCGACGACGAGATAGTTACAAACGACTTTGTATTTGACGATAAGGCTCATATTTACGTGCTTACCGGCCCTAACCGCGGAGGAAAATCGGTTATAACCGTTGCCGTAGGAGCAACGCAGGCGCTCTTCCAGCTTGGACTTCCCGTTCCTGCAAAAACTGCCGAAATTTCGGTTGTTGACGGAATATTCACTCACTTCCCCGAGGGAGCTGACGATACAATAGACAAGGGTAGACTTGGCGAGGAGTGCGCAAGACTTAAGGAAATCTTCGATGCGGTAACGCCCGACAGTATGATTTTACTTGACGAATCTCTTTCCTCTACCGGAGCGTACGAGGCTTCCTATATCGCATCGGAAATCCTCTCCGGCTTTGCGGTGCTTGGTTGCAGAGGTATATTCTCAACCCACCTTCACGAACTTGCCGCAAGTGTTCCCGAAATAAACGCCCGTTCCGCAAGTCTTGGTGGAATACAGATAGATACTCTCGTTGCGGGAATTGAAGAAGGACGCCGTTCCTTTAAGATATACAGAGCAAAGCCCGACGGTAAGTCTTACGCTAGGGATATTGCCGATAAATACGGTCTTTCCTTCGACTCGCTTATGCAAAGAACGGGAAGGGGACAGAAATAATGAAGACAGTTATAGGTATAGACGTTGGCGGCAGCACTACCAAAATAGTCGGCTTCCGCTACGACGGAAACAAGGCTCAGCTTATCGAGCCGCAGATAGTTAAGGCAAACGACCCGGTTACGGCAACCTACGGTGCGTTCGGCAAATTTACCGACGAAAACAACCTTAAATTTTCGGATATTGAAAAGGTGTATATGACGGGCGTAGGCTCTTCTTACATTCGCAAGAATCTCTACGGACTTTCCTGCGAGAGAGTGGAGGAGTTTAACAGTATCGGAAGAGGCGGACTTTACCTTTCCGGACTTTCCGAAGCTCTTGTGGTAAGTATGGGTACGGGTACTGCTATGGTTCACGCAAGTTCCAAGGGAGATATGAAATATCTCGGAGGTACGGGCGTTGGCGGCGGTACGCTTATGGGACTTTCCAAGCTTCTCCTTAAAGCCGACTGTATGGAGCATATCGTAGAGTATGCCGAGGAGGGCGACCTTAACAATATCGACCTTAAAATCAAAGATATGACAGCAGAGGACTCCCTTTCTGCTCTTTCAAGAGAGCTGACTGCGGCAAACTTCGGAAATATTTCCGACCTTGCAACCAAAAACGACCTTTCTTTAGGTATAATGAACCTGGTGCTTGAAACGGTTGGTATGATATCTATTTTCGCTGCAAGATCGGTGGGAGTGGACAAAATAGTCCTTACCGGAAGCATCACCCAGCTTAATCTTTGCAAAAGAAAGTTTGATGAATTTAATTCTATGGGATACGGAGTGAAATTCCATATTCCCGAGCGTTCAAGGTATGCAACCGTTATCGGTACGGCAATAAGCGGACTGGATCTGCTTACCAAGGGAGGAGCGGTGTGAATATTCTACGCTTCATGATTCCCAAGAGTCTTGTCGAATACGTAACCGACGACCAGACCTTTAGACAGGCTCTTGAAAAAATGAGATACCACAGATATGCCGCTATTCCTGTTCTTGACAGCGAGGGTAAGTATGTGGGAACTCTTCGAAACGACGATATTTTGCGTCGCATTCTTGAATCGGGCGAATTCAGTCCCAAGACTGCGGAGCGTACGTCTGTTTATTCGCTTTTAGATTCCGGTTATCTTAAACCGGTTTATCATAACGCTTCTATGACCGAGCTTATCGAAAGAGTAAAGGAGCACAACTTCGTTCCGGTAGTGGACGACCGAGGCTGCTTTATCGGCTTGATACTGAGGCGTGACGTTTTAAATTATTTGTTGGATTTTTACAACGAAAACGACGGGGGTAATTCATAATGGCAGAAAATAAGAAGAAACCTATGCCAAAGGCGGATCTGTCTGCAAATAAAGCAGATCTTTCCGCAAGGCTTGAGGCTGCCACGGGCAACATTGACCGAGTGAGTCAGGATACGGTTGCTCGACGCACAGAGCAAAAAGAAAATATGAGAAGGAGCGCGCGTGACGCCCGAGCAAGAGCCCGGGGGTCTGAAAAGCAGCGTATTGCCGACGAAGCAAAGGCAGGCGAGATGGCAAGACAGAGAATTGCCGAGCTTGAATATGCAGAGGATTACAGAAAGAAGCTGCAAAAGGAGCGTAGCCGCACCAAGGAAGAGCTGCGTCGCACAAGAGAAGCAACTCTTGCCGAAGCAAGAGCCGAAAGATCCAAGGAAATCCAGGCTCAGCTTGAGGAAGAACGCAGTATTGCTATGGAGAGAACCGCAAGAGCGGAGGCTCTTCTTGGCAGAATTGCAGCTAAAAAGGCAGAGACAAAGGATGCAGAGCAAGAAAGCCCTGCAACTTTAGCTATGGAATCCGAGCAGTCTGCCGAGCTGAAAGCAGCTTATGAGGAAACGGTCTCAACCCCCGATACCGTATCTTCTGACAGCGAAAATCAGTTTGAAGAGATAGTTTGGGAAGATGAAGAAGACCTTGACGAAGAGAATGTACTTTTCGCCCAGCCTTCATCGGAATATGCTTTAGACGATAAAGTAGTTATAGATATACTCGGCAACGAGGAATACACCGTTGACATTGATATGAACGACGGCATACATAGCGTAGAAACCTCCGTTCCCCTTGAGGAAACTGCCACAGAGTCTGTTCCCGAGGAAAAAGAGGTGGTTGCAGAAGAGGTGGTGGGAGAATACCCCGATCCCAAGCTCTCTTCTAATCCCGTAGTAGCCGCAATCCAGACTCTCGGAAGAAGCGTTTATACAACAAGCGGTTACCGCAAATATCTTGACAAGAGCCGCAGAGCTATAAAGGAGTTTAAGCGTGTTATAGCCGACCTTGAGCAGACGGTTGCTCTCGGAAGCGCAGAGGACGGAGC
Organism: Eubacteriales bacterium; assembly: GCA_045636445.1. Classification (GTDB taxonomy): domain Bacteria; phylum Bacillota; class Clostridia; order Oscillospirales; family CAG-272; genus UBA1740. Next base: position 13,358 of record JAZTXO010000087.1, read on the forward strand.
TACTTCTTTGGCTATCGTGAACGCAATAAAGACGGTTGGAGCTATCGTTGAGATAAGATGCGATAATCTCCGTCTTGCCGCAAAGTACGGTCAGAGAAATATCGAATCCACCAAAAAAGAGCTTTCGGAAGATATTGAGCTTTACAACTTGAAGGTTGCGGAATTTGCTACCTATACGGGAGAAAAGCTTACCCGTCTGTCGCCCGCACTTGCCGAAAGAATTGCCGAAGGAAGCGGCGTTGAGATTGTTCCCGAGCTTTCCTTCAGCGAGCGTTACATTGAATATAACGGCGAGTATAACGGCGAGCGTACAAGAAGCTACGTTATAAATCTTGGCACAGAGCCTCCCGAAATCACCGAGGAACGCAAATCAAACACCAACGGCACTTATATGGTTAAGCCGGTAATTCCCGCAGTAACTGCCGAAAAGCTTCTTGAGGGAGTTCACGTTACCGACTCGGTAGCCTATAATCTTTACCGCAAGACGGCTATTAAGTCCGGAAAGTACATAGAAAAGGTTATATCCAAGGTTGGATATGACGTTGATATTGCCGAGGAAAACAGCGAAAAATATACCAAGCGTCTTGACCGTCAGCGTATGTCCATAAATAAGCTTATCGACGAGCTTAAGAATAAGGTTGACGACGTAAAGGACGCAGCGTTCAGAAAGACTCTCTCTGTCCTTGAGGGTAAGAGAGGCGCTTACGATAAAACCGAAGAAAAGCTTGAGCTTACCAGAACCTACGTTGAAGATAAGGAGAGAATGGCGTCGCTTAAGGTTAACCGTCTCTCTCTCAGAAGAGAAAAGCTTATAATCGCCTTCAACACTCTTTCTGCCGCTTCCATAACCGGCCACGAGGAGTATATCGAAAAGGCGAAGGCAGAGCTTTGCAACGAGATGGTCGCATATAACAAGGCGGCAGAGGAATGTTCTGTTCTTGTCGGTATAAAAATCACACCTATCCTTGCGCATCTTGCCGACGATATTCTTGAGGGCAAGTCCTGCGTTGATATTCCCAGAATAGCAGTTCTTAAGGAGCTTGTTGAAACTGTTGGCGATAACTCCCGCATTGTCGGAAAGCACGAGGAAGCCTCTGCTCAGGCAAGTTGCACCTTTATTATCAGCGGTGGCAACGGAGGCGGCAGCGAAGTCAAAAAGCCAAAATCCAACCTTAGAACGGTTCACGGAAATTTTTTTATCGGTAATTCGGCATATAACGGCGTAGCCGGAAACGGAGCTTCCGATTATGCCGATGCATTAGTTACCGGAGCAGTTGTTGCAGGGCCTATGATGGCTGCAAGCGGAGCTGCCGTAGACCCCGGAGTTGCCGCAGCAACAGCTATTGCTATGGGTACTGCCGTAACTTCAAGCGGTAAGGGCGTTTTGAGCGCTCTTTCCGGTGCAAATCAGCCCGAAAAGGCAACTGCGGATACCGATGCGCCTGTAATTAAGGAATCTTCGGAAGTTGTGCAGATTGATAATGGGGCAGCCAACGAAACGGCGCAGCCTATGGCGGAAGTCCTTCCCGTAGCGGAAAAGATTTCACAAATCAAGGAAGTACCCGTAGCGGAGAACGCACCTATTGCGGAGAACGCACCTATTGCGAAGAACGCACCCATTGCGGATAACGCACCCGTAGCAGAAGCCTCGCCCAAGATTTCCGATAATTCGGAATTCTCCTTTGTTCCCGGCGTGTTCGGATTCGATGATAACGAAATTACCGAGGTTGTCGAGGATTCTGCCGAGGTTAAGAGCGAATCTTTGGACAATGCGGCTGATGAAGCTGTTATGGAGACTGCTAAATCCGTTGAGGAAGAGTCGCCGTTCATTATAAATGAAATTAGAGACGAGCCGCAGACGTCCGCTTCCGAAGTCCAAGAGACTATGGCGGAAGAAGCTCCCATAGAAGAGCCTGCGGAAGAGCTTAACGCGCCCATATCGGAGGTAGCTCCAAGGAGATTAAGAAGAACTCTCAGAGACGAAAGCGGTGAAGAAACCGTTGTTGAAGAGCCTTATACCGAAGAGCTTATAAACGACGACAGAGAAGAGGCAATAGCTCCTGCCGCATCTGTTGAACCTGTCGACTTTGACGAGCCGGTTGATATTACCGACGAAGAGGGCGGCTCGAATAAAATCAAGCTCGTTCAGCTTCCTCCTCCCGAGGGTATGGAAGACGGTGACGGTGTTCCATACGAAGAAGAGGGCGAGTCAGGCCCCGTATATCCCGGAAACACTATCAACCGCGGCGGCGACGACTTTGGCTATGAAGACCCCGATGATATTTCGTCAATGCCTCCGGTTATCGAAATTGACGACAGCGCCGACCTGGTAGACAACGAGATACTCTTCAAGCCTACGAAGCGTGGATTCAAAAAGTATTCCGCATACGTTCAGAAGAAGATAAAGCAGGCAAAGCGTCAGCGTAACATCTTCATCCGCAAGAAACGCTCGGAAAAGAGTATTGTTCCCAAAGTAAAGCTTATAATTTCCATACTCGGCTGCCAGAAAGACGTGATCGACTGGAGCTGTAACCTGCTCAGCGCTTGTTGCGATATGGGCAAGAAGAAACTTGCAAAGCGTGTTGCAAATGCTCTTCGTTCGGAAATTAAGCGTTACAATAAGTTCGTTAAGGAATACGAAAAGCTCACCGATGACAGACTTACCAAGGCGTCTCTTGATATTCCCGCTTGTATTCTTGAGGGCGAAGATTATCAGACTCTTCCCAAGGTTAAGCTCCGTGAGTTCGAAGCTCCCGAAGAAGGAGTTGCATTTGACGACGGTATTACCGAAATAGCCGATATTGAAAACGATTACGACGGCGTAACGGTAATGACCGAAAAGGAGCTTAAGCGTCGTTTGCAGATGAGCGCCGCTGAAATAGATAAGCTCCGCGCTCAACTTGACCGCAAGGTTAAGGAAAAGCACGACGCATGGGGAATTGAAAGATCAATACTTACCGCAGAGTGCTTCTATATTCAAAAGAAGATAATAGATACTCTTGCAACCGATCTTCACTCTGCGTGTCAAGCATCTTCGGTAAAGAACGTTCAAAGTCTTAAGAAGGCTCTTAACTACGAGGTAAGACAGTATAACAGACTTGTCAGCGAGTACAGAGCCGTTTCCGGCAACGTTCTCACCCCCGCTTCCACCAATATTGCCCAGGATATAATTTCGGGTAACAGATATGCTCCCGTGCCTAAAGTTGGCTGCGTTCACAGTACTGCCGACGAGTTAAGCTCCGACATTGCAAATATGTCGAGAAACAGCTACGGAGTTGAAAGCGACGAGCTTGGTGTTGCAGGTCGCGCCGCATTCAGAACAAAGGTTAACGCCCAGGCAAATAAGGACCTTTCGCTTATTACAAAGCGCGCGGACTATGAAACGAGTATGCTTGAAAGTGAAAGAGATATGCTTGATTTCCGCTTCGGCAAAGAGCCGTCGCAGGTAAGACGAGAGAAGAGGGACATTGCCAAGCGTATTGATAAGGTGCGTTCTATGCACAAGCAGGCTCTTAAGTACGAGAATGCCGACAACCGCCGTTACTATGCCGTAGTTACCGCAAATCCGAGAACTATGACCTTGAACAACAAGCGCGCCGACAGAACCAGAGTTGCCGCTATCCGTTCCAAGATCATAAGCCTTCTCAACGAGCGTGACGCAGTAAACGGAAAGCTTACAGCTCTTTACGCAGGCGGTGATGATATGGTTAGCGGAAGCGTAAACCAGAGCTTACGCCGTATAAAGAATAAGGCTGCCGAAAAGTCAAAGAAGAAGCAGAAGGCTCTTGCTAAAATAGTTAAGAGTCTGCCTATCACCTTAAATGATAAGAACCGCTTCTACACTTTGATGAACAAGAAGGTTGATGCGGAAAGCACCCTTGCTCTTACCAAGCACCGCTTGAAGAAGGAAAAGCTTCACAGCGACGATAAAATCGTTGCCAAGAGAGACATCAAGGAGCTTTCAGCCAGAGCAAAGGCTATCGAGAAGGATATATGCGACCTTATGAAGACAACGAAGAAGCGTATTGCCGAAATCGAGTCGGGACATTCTTGGATGTTTGCCTTCTTCCTTATGGTCTTGCTTATGGTAGTGGGTGTCGTTCTCTATA
>JAZTXO010000088.1:0-8645 GCA_045636445.1 Eubacteriales bacterium
TAAGCCCGCTTGGCCCCCGACTTTATCTGGGAACCGACGGTGACATCAACGCTGCCATAAATTATGCTAATGCGGCTGCCGCTATTGCAATTTCCCGCGTTGGTGCGTCTATGTCTGTTCCAACAAGCGAAGAGGTTTACAAGCTTCTTGGCTCAAGGTCGTAATATATTAAATGAAAATAAAGCTGTGAGAGGTGAAATACACCTATCGGCTTCATAAAATAGGGCGTTGGTCTCTAGGAACAAGGAGGGTAAAATGAATTTTGTAAAAAAGGACTTAAGCTTTCTTTCGTCTGACGGGAAAAATACTATTCAAGCAACCGTATTTGCTCCCAAAAGCGGAAATATCAAGGGCGTAATTCAGCTTTCTCACGGAATGATAGATTACGTTGGAAGATATGAGGCTCTTGCCGATTACCTTACGGGACACGGATATGTTTTTGCGGGTAACGAGCATCTCGGTCACGGCAGAAGCGTCGCTTCTCCCAAAGATTTTGGATATTTTGGCGAAAAATACGGCTTTATTAACGTTGTTGACGACCTTTACAAGATGAACCGTCTGCTCTCCGAGGAATATGAAGGGAAGCCTATAATTCTCTTTGGTCACAGTATGGGTTCTTTCCTTGCAAGACTTTATGCAGTAAAGCATACCGATACCATTCAAGGACTTGTAATTCACGGTACGGGCGGTAAAAATCCGGCTGCCGGTATGGGACTTAAGCTTGTAGCTCTTCTTCGTGCTTTCTTTGGTTCAAAACATAGAAGCAAACTGATAAATTCCATAGCCTTCGGCTCTTATAACAAAAAATTCGATAAATCCGAGGGTAAAAACGCCTGGCTTACAAGGGATATTGAAAAGGTTGCCACCCGTGACACCGATCCGTACACCTCCTATCTTTTCACCCTTGCGGGATATGCCGATCTTTTCACTATGCTGAAGCAGTGTAACGATGCAAGATGGTTTAGGTACTTCCCAAAGAATATGCCTACTCTTATTATGAGTGGAAACATGGACCCTGTCGGCGATTACGGCAAGGGCGTTCTTATGGTACACGATGGACTTAAAAAGCAGGGACTTGAAAGCCTTACTTTAAAAATGTACGACGGCGCAAGGCACGAGCTCTTTAACGAGTTTAACCGTGAAGAGGTGTTCGCTGATCTTTGCTCCTGGCTTGACGGAGTGGCTCTGTAAATGTTAAAAGCACTGGCTATCACAGGTCCTACCGCATCGGGAAAGACTGCTCTTTCTCTTGACGTTGCAGAAAGGCTCGGTTGCGAGATAATCTCCTGCGACTCTATGCAGATATACAAGGGAATGGACATCGGTACGGCAAAGGCTACTGCTACCGAGCAGGCAAGAGTACCGCACTTTATGATTGATATAATTCCTTCAACGGAAAATTTCAGCGCCGAGAGCTATCGAAGCATGGCTCTTGAATGTGCGAAGGAAATTTGCGCGAGAGGGAAAACTCCTCTTTTTGTCGGAGGAACAGGACTTTATATTGATACTGTAATGCGAGGCGGCGGACTTTCTTCCCCCGAGAGCGACGCAGAGTACAGAGAAAAAATTCTTTCGGGAATAAAGAACGAAGAGGACAAAATCGCTCTTTGGAAAAGGCTATCCGAGGTCGATCCCGAAAGTGCTGAAAAAGTTCATTACAATAACGTAAAAAGGGTTATACGCGCCCTTGAAATATACGATAAAACGGGCAAACCGAAATCGGCTTTTGATAAGGAGAGCAAAGCCTTTTCTCCCGATATTTCGGTGGGAATGATCACGCTTGATTTTCTTGACAGAGAAAACCTTTATTCAAGGGTTGACCGTCGTGTTGATATTATGATGGATGAAGGGCTTTACAACGAGGTGGAAACTCTTTATTCTGCCGGACTTCTGCCGAAAGGATCAACTGCCGCCCAGGCAATAGGATATAAGGAAATAATCTCTGCTTTTGAGGGCTGTTGTACGCTCTCTGAAGCCATAGAGCAAATAAAGATTTCCACAAGAAGATATGCAAAGCGTCAGCTTACCTGGTTCCGCCACGAGCAGGAAGCAAAACGCATATACGTTGACTCGACCGAGGGAATGAGGCCTTACAGCGAGATTTTAGACGAGGCTCTCTCTTTTGGAAAAGAATTTATATAAGCAAACCAAAATTAAAGTATAAGAGGTTTTATGAACGTAAAAGAACTGAAAAACGCCCTTGCTGGTGGGGCTCTTGAAAAATATTCCAATCTTTATTCGGACATCAAAGGCGAGACCGAACGCTTTATAAAGGCTATCGACGCCTTTGCCGAAAAGTACGGTGAGGACAGAGAAATTTTCATTCTCTCCGTTCCGGGCAGAAGTGAGATTATAGGAAATCACACCGACCACAATAACGGTAAGGTAATGGCGGGAGCTATTGACAGAGATATTATTGCCGTTGTTTCAAAAAACGACCTTGATACGGTGCGTTTCTTCTCGGAGGGCTACTCTCCTGACCAAATTGAGCTTTCGACAATTGATTCTCCCGACAATTTCAAGAAATTCACATCAAAAGCCTTGGTTGCGGGAATGGCGGCAGGCTTTAAGAGTAAGGGATATAACATAGGCGGATTTGATGCCTATTCCACCACCAAAGTGCTTAAAGGTAGCGGACTTTCTTCCTCTGCGGCATTTGAGGTAATGATAGGAAACATCTTCAACCACCTTTATAACTGCGGCGAGGTTGATAATAAGGAAATAGCGAAGCTTGCGCAGTTTTCCGAGAACGTGTATTTCGGCAAACCGTGCGGACTTATGGACCAGATGGCTTGTGCCGTTGGCGGCTTCGTTTACATAGATTTTAATGATTCAAAAAATCCTACGGTAGAGCCGATAGATTTTGCTCTTAAGGAAAAGGGATACTCTCTTTGCATCGTAAATACCGGTGGAAATCACGCAAATCTTAACGAAGATTACGCTTCCGTACCTGCGGAAATGAAGGCTGCCGCTGCCGCTATGGGCAGAGAGGTACTTGCGGGAATTTCCGAAGAGGAAATCATTAAAAATGCAGCTAAAATAAGAGAAGCGGCAGCAGACAGAGCCTTTCTTCGTGCTTTGCACTTTGCAAGAGAAAACGTAAGAGTTGAGAAGGCAAAGGAAGCTCTCCTTTCGGGAAGCCTTGATAGCTTCTTTGAGACTCTGGTTGCATCCGGAAAATCTTCATTCTGCTATCTTCAGAACGTTTATACGACCAAAAACCCCTCCGAGCAGGGACTGTCGGTGGCTCTTGCTTTAACCGAAGGCTATCTTGCGGATAAAGAGGGTGCGTTCCGAGTTCACGGCGGCGGTTTTGCAGGAACTATTCAGGCGTTCGTTAAGACCGAGGATCTTGAATCTTATGTTTCGCTTATGGATTCGGTGCTTGGCGAGGGCAGTGCAATGCCCCTTAATATCCGTCCCAAGGGTGCGGTAAAACTTTTCTAAAAAATAAATAAGTGTACCGATTTTTGGACACTTAATCGGCTATAATTGTAACAGAAAACAAAAAAAGGAGCAAAAACCAATGGCAACTAAAGCAAAAAAAGCGGCAGAAAAAGAGGTGTCAACCGGCACTGATAAAAAGGCGGCTATTGAATCGGTAATGCAAAGAATTGAAAGAGAGTGTGGAAAAGGCTCTATTATGCGTCTTGGTGAGAATGCTGCGATGAATGTTTCCGCAGTTTCCACAGGCTCGCTTTCTCTCGACTTCGCTCTCGGTATAGGCGGTATTCCCAGAGGAAGAATTACTGAAATTTACGGCCCGGAGTCTTCGGGTAAGACAACCATCGCCCTTCACGTTATAGCGGAGGTGCAAAAGCAGGGCGGCGACGCTGCATTTATTGACGCAGAACATGCGCTTGACCCCGTATATGCAAAGAAACTCGGTGTTGATACGTCAAATCTTCTTGTTTCCCAGCCTGATAACGGTGAGCAGGCTCTCGAAATAGCAGAAACTCTTGTGAATTCCGGAGCTATTGATATTATTGTTATCGACTCGGTTGCAGCTCTTGTTCCCAGACAGGAAATTGAGGGTGATATGGGCGAATCTCACGTTGGTTTGCAGGCAAGACTTATGTCGCAGGCTATGAGAAAGCTTTCGGGTGCTATCGCAAAGTCAAATTGTATAGTTATATTTACAAACCAGCTTCGTGAAAAGGTTGGTGTAATGTACGGCAATCCCGAGGTTACCACCGGAGGTAAGGCGCTTAAATTCTATGCATCCGTTCGTATTGACGTAAGACGTGTTGAGTCTCTTAAGAACGGCTCTGAGGTTTACGGCTCTCACACAAGATGTAAGGTTGTAAAGAACAAGGTTGCTCCTCCCTTCAAGACTGCCGAGTTCGATATTCTCTACGGTTCGGGCATTTCCAAGTCCTCGGAGATTATTGATATGGCGATCCAGCTTGAAATCGTTGAAAAGAGTGGTGCTTGGTTCTACTATGACGGTGAGAGACTCGGTCAGGGTAAGGAAAACGTAAGAAAGCTCATCGAGTCCGACAAGGAGCTTATGGATAAGCTTGAGGGCTTGGTTCGTGAAAAGGTTAAGAACATGGACGCTGATGGCGAAGCGGTTCTTGATGACGATGATTTCGAAATCAAGGATTTTGACGAAGAGCTTTGATGTACAAATTAATTTACATAAAAGAAAAAGCAAAAAATCTCCTCCTTCTCGGTGTTTCCGAGGAGGGGGAGTCTGCCCGTTATACGGTTAATTTGTCCTTGTATTCCTCTGTTGGCGCTCCCAAAGTAGGATGCGAGATTTCCGAGGAACAAATGGAAATCATAAGGGAATTTGACCTGGAGCATAGGGCAACAAAAAAGGCCTATGACCTTCTTGCGATAGCAGATAACAACAAAAGAAGCCTAAAAATGAAGCTTGTAAGAGCAGGCTTTGATAAGGAGCTTTCTGAAAAAGTCGTTTGCGAAATAGCAAAGCGAGGTTTTATCAACGAAAATAGACAGATCGAGCGTCTTGTTATGGTTGAAGCAGGGAAGAAAAGAGGCCCTAGAAGAATAGTGAGTTCGCTTTCGGCTAAAGGTTATTCCATAGAGGATATTAAGAAAAGCATTGTCTTGCTTACCGACTCGGGTAGCCTTGATTTTCAATCTGTAAAAGCTGAACTTATATCTTCTGCAAAGGAAGATGGACGCAGCTTTGACGAAATAAAAAAGCTTCTTTACAAGCAAGGCTTTTAAAATCGAAAAACGAAAAAATAGACTAAAAAGTAAACTATAATTTACTAAACGGCTGATTTTTAAGAGAAAAATGGCACAGAAGAACAATTTTTTACAAGGACTTTCCGACGGACTTCCAATAGGCCTCGGATATATTTCAGTAGCCTTTGCCTTCGGTATAATGGCAACAGGTTACGGACTTTCGGTAGCCGAAGCGGTGCTTATTTCCGCCTTTAACGTAACAAGCGCGGGCCAGCTTGCGGCAGTACCTATAATTGCGTCGCACGGTGGCTTTATTGAACTTGCTTTGACGCAGCTGATTATAAATTTGAGATATGCGCTTATGTCGGTGTCTCTTTCGCAAAAAAGTGACCGAACAGTAAGAATACGTGACAGATTTTTCATTTCCTTCGGCAATACCGACGAGGTTTTTGCGGTGGCAAGCTCGAAGCAGGGAAGAGTTGGCCGCGCCTATCTTTACGGACTTATAATAATGCCCATTTTAGGCTGGACACTCGGCACTCTTCTCGGAGCTGTGCTTGGAAATGTTCTCCCCGATATTATAAATTCCGCTTTGGGAATAGCGATATACGCTATGCTGATTGCGGTGGTGCTTCCGAAAGCAAGAGAGGACGGCAGTTGCGCGCTCCTCGTCCTTCTGTCGGTGGTATTATCCTGTATTTTCTATTTTGCCCCTGTGCTGCGGGAAATCCCATCGGGATTTACCATCATAATCTGCTCTGTGGCTGCGAGCGCTCTCTTTGCTGTAATTCGCCCGGTGCCGGATGAAGAGGAGGCGGAAAATGTTTGATTTTGTTAAGGATTTCTTTATTTACCTTGTTATAATGGCGGGTGTTACCTACCTTGTGCGTATGCTCCCCTACGTTCTCGTCAGGGGAAAAATAAAAAATCGCTTTATAAGGTCGTTTTTGTATTATATACCCTATTCGGTGCTGACGGTAATGACAGTTCCTGCAATATTCTTCTCTACGGGAAACTTGATCTCCGCCGCCGTAGGAACTATCGTAGCAATAGTCCTATCCTACTTCAAGCACTCGCTTCTCACCGTTGCAGCTTCTGCATCGGGAGCTGTGCTGCTTTGCGAGGCAATACTTGTTGCGATTGCCTGAATCTTATAACCGCAAATTATTTCCATAAAATGAATATAATAGATATTTCTATCTATAATATCTAAATAATTCAATATTTTTTATATTACTTTCAATTTTTTTGAAAAAACTATTGACAAACCCGATGCAAGGTGATAAAATGTTGTAGAATGTGTAATTGGGTGTATTGCGCCCTTTTGCATGTTAAATAAAATTTTCGAGGAAGGAGGAAAATCATGCCAACCTTTAACCAACTTGTCAAGAATGGCCGTCAGGATAAGTTCTCTAAGTCCAAGACTCCTGCACTTCAGAGAGGCTTCAACGCTCTTAAGATTGCTCCCATCGACCAGTCTGCACCTCAGAGAAGAGGCGTTTGCACCAAGGTTACAACCACTACCCCCAAGAAGCCTAACTCGGCTCTTCGTAAGATCGCCAGAGTAAGACTTACCAACGGAATGGAGGCTACTACCTACATTCCCGGTATCGGTCACAACCTTCAGGAGCACTCGGTTGTTCTTATTCGCGGAGGACGTGTTCGTGACCTTCCCGGTGTACGTTATCACATTATTCGTGGTACGCTTGATACCCAGGGCGTTGCTAACCGTAAGCAGAGCCGCTCCAAGTACGGAGAAAAGCGTCCTAAGGGCAAATTAAGGTACGTCCTTAAGACTAAATGTGCTCACGTGCTGTGATGTTAAAGTTGTTTAGATTTTCCTAAACCCATCTATATTACAATAACGAGCACTAACGAATGTAGCGTTCTGTGTTGATAAAGAACGCATATCGAGTACCTATGATATCATTTCAAATTTAATGAAGGAGGGAAGTACAGTGCCTAGAAGAGGTCAAATTTCCAAAAGAGACGTTTTACCTGATCCGCTCTACAATTCCAAGCTTGTAACCAAGCTTATCAACAACATTATGTACGACGGTAAGAAGGGTGTTGCTCAGAGAATAGTATATGACGCATTTGCAATGATCGAAGCTAAAAGCGGAGAGAACGCACTTGACGTGTTCGTAGCTGCTCTTGAGAACGTTATGCCCGTTCTTGAGGTTAAGGCTCGTCGTGTGGGCGGTTCTAACTATCAGGTTCCTATGGAGGTTCGTGCTGAGAGAAGACAGACTCTCGGTCTCCGTTGGATAATTTCTTATTCAAGAAACCGTGGCGAGAAGACCATGGCGGAAAGACTTGCCGGCGAAATCATGGACGCTAAGGCAGGCATGGGTGGCGCTTTCAAGAAGAAGGAAGACACCCACAAGATGGCAGAAGCAAACAAGGCGTTTGCTCACTACAGATTCTAATCGATATAATAAGGAGAAAAAGGTTTTATGCCAAGAGAATATTCGCTTGAACATACCAGAAATATCGGTATCATGGCTCACATAGATGCCGGTAAGACTACTACGACCGAGAGAATCCTTTATTATACCGGTAAAACTCACCGTATGGGTGAGACCCACGACGGTGGTGCAACGATGGACTGGATGGCGCAGGAGCAGGAGAGAGGTATCACTATTACCTCCGCTGCAACCACTTGCTATTGGGTTCCCACCGAGTATCAGAAAGATCCTGAGGCTGCAAAGGCTAACAAGTACAGAATCAACATTATTGATACTCCCGGTCACGTTGACTTTACCGTTGAGGTTCAGAGATCTCTTAGAGTTCTCGACGGTTCCGTAACCGTTCTCTGCGCAAAGGGCGGCGTTGAGCCCCAGACTGAGACCGTTTGGAACCAGGCAAACGAGTATAAGGTTCCCAGAATGTGCTATATCAACAAGATGGACATTATGGGTGCGGATTTCTTCCGTGTTGTTAAGATGATTAAGGACAGACTTCGCGCGAACGGTGTTCCCGTGCAGCTTCCTATCGGTAAGGCGTCCTCCTTCCGCGGTATTATCGACCTTATGGAGATGAAGGCTGACGTTTATTACGACGACCTTGGTAAGGACATGAGAGTTGAAGAGATTCCTGCGGATATGATGGATATGGCAGAGGAGTACCGTGCTAACATGGTAGAGTCCATCTGCGAGACCGACGAGGAGCTCATGATGAAGTACCTCGAGGGTGAGGAGATCAGCGTTGCAGAGCTTAAGGCAGCACTTCGTAAGGCTACCATCGACAACCAGATCATTCCCATCTGCTGCGGTACCTCTTACAAGAACAAGGGCGTTCAGAAGCTGCTTGACAACGTTATCTACTACATGCCCGCTCCTACCGACATTCCCGCTATCAAGGGTGTTAACCCCGATACCGATGAGGAAGACTGCCGTCACGCAAGTGATGACGAGCCCTTCTCGGCTCTTGCCTTCAAGATAATGACCGACCCCTTCGTTGGTAAGCTCTGCTTCTTCAGAGTT
>JAZTXO010000089.1:0-1534 GCA_045636445.1 Eubacteriales bacterium
GGGCTCCTCGATAAGATCCTTTTCAATGATAGAGGAAAGGTTCTTGTGGTCAGCTATATGCTCTGCAAAAACAACCATAGCAACGGGAAGGAACGCTATAACTACCTCTGCAATTCCGCCGGGCGTAAGTGTGGTAGCGCCTGCGTTTGCGCCGAGGATCTCTGCCGACATCTCGCCGCTTGTAATCTCCCCTACTGCCTCAAAGAGAGCAAATTTAGGCAAAGAGAAGAATGCTTCGATTCCTCTGAACGTGCCGTCTGCACCTACGAAGTTGTTTACAAGAGGCTCCCAGTTGATTATCTTGAGATAGTCAATATTCGCGATAATTCCGATGGCGGTAGATATAGAAGCCGCAAGATAGCCCGCACCTATACCCAAAATAAAGGGAATAAGACGGGGCATTGTGTATTTTTTCTGCGTTGAAGAGATAACGATAGTGAAAAATGCAACGAGACCGCAAGCAAGTGCTACGAGATTGTAGCCTGCATTGATCTGCGAGCTGTTTGACTTAACGATGTCACCCATAGCAGCTCCTGCAAGAGAAAGACCGATAAGAGTAACAGTCGGACCGATAATAACCGGAGGCATGAGCTTTGCTACCCAACCTGTGCCTACGAAATGGATAACGATAGCGATAACGACGTAAGCCAAGCCTGCAACTATCGAGCCAAGCACGATTCCGCAATAGCCGTATGCCAAAGCAATAGAAAGCGAGTTTAAGAAAGCAAACGAGCTTCCAAGGAATACGGGACTCTTAAAGCGTGTGAAGAGCTGATAAACAAGCGTACCAACGCCCGCTCCGAAGATCGCCGCAGGAATCTGTGTGGGAAGACCGATAATAGTGGGGACTGCAATTGTCGCCGCAAGAATAGCCAAAAGCTGCTGGAATGCAAAAATCAGCATGCTTGTGAATTTGGGTCTGTCATGAATGTCATAAACCAAGTTCTTTGCCATGATAATCTCCTCCAAAGTTATTATTAAATTCTACAATTTCAATTATAACAAAATCCGACACCGTTGTCAATCTAATATCCAAAAGAGACGGGAATTTTAATTTTGGAAAAAGAAGAGAAAAAAGCAAAATCACACCGCAGGGTGACTTGTCAAGACCGCCAGCCACAAATTAAACAGTGCCCTTCATCGAAGCAAAAAACTCTCGTTCAAAAAACGAGAGTTTTTATATATCCGGCTTAAAGATACTGCTCAAAGCCATCCGTTTTTTAAAATATAATTACAGCGTTCTTTCTGAAATCATTTTGCAAATAGCCGTAACGTTTGCATTTCTCGAAAATTCAAAACGGACTCTGCCGATTCCGGAGAACCAAAGGTCAAGCTCGCTATCGAAATCAAAAACGCCAGCGGTTTCTACGGAAAAAGCTTGTATCTTGCTATACGGTAACGACGTAAAATCCTTTTTTGTGCCTGTAAGACCTTGAACGTTTATTGAAATAATTCTTTTGTTCGTGAATACTACGCCGTCGCGGATGCCTTTAAACGTACCGAGAATTTTCTCGCCTTCGGTGAACATCGGCAC